>JBFFEL010000056.1:0-23802 GCA_041558875.1 Anaerolineales bacterium | reverse complement strand
GCTATTTCACTGTTCATGGATAGCGGGACAAATGCAGCCGCGTATAAAACGACCGTGAGTATCCAGGCGTTCCATATTCCGATTTCAAAAACTGGGACTAAAGACATGTTGCACCTCCTTTGCAGTCTAAATTCCCCGAATTATCCGCATCATAACTATATCAAATTAGCAGGAGCGGAGGCAATACCATATTGGCATTAAAGATGATCTAGTTTACTCAGCCAATATCCTCCCTTTAGTTCTAAAAACTCTTCAGCATAGCGACTCTCAATTTGGGATCCAATCCACGTTGGACTTCATCTCGCAGGATCGCGCTCAGTTCTGGGCTAAGTTCTTCTGGATTTAGCGTCCGGAACCCCAATTTTTCGTACCAGGACGCATTCCAGGGAATATGAGAAAAGGTAGTAAGGGTGATGCCATGATAACCAGCCTTCAGGGCTGATTGGCAAACTTCATCCATCATAGCCTTACCAATTCCCTGTCCCTGGTAATCTAGATGTACGTCCAATTCCTCCATATGTAAAGTCATGCCATGGTCTGCAGCCAAAGCGAACCCTACCGGCTTGTTATCTAATGTAATTGCTACCCAAAGCAGGCTGAGCTGGCAAGCGGCCTCGAAAGATTCTATCGATGTGGTCTGTGTACGCAATTCCTGTGGAAGTACATCTTCAGGAAAAAGGGTTGCAGCAGATCGTTCAATTTCGGGCAGCAATTCTAAATGTTCAGGTAGCGCCTGAAGTATGCGATAGGGTATTTTCATAGTATAGATTGGTCCTCTGGATATAAAATGCTCTTGGATACTTTCATTACCCAATAGTAATACAGCATTTTAGAAATAAGTCAGATCCCTTCGCGGATATCTCACTCCAATTGACATAACGTTTCTGACTGTGCTAGCGCGTTGTCGCAATCGAACACAAGCAGCACAATCGTAAAACGAGGTTTCACGTCCCTATAATTCAAAACATAATCCACCCGGCAAAAGGCTTGAATTTCCGTCATAGTCATGTTTTGCAATTTCTGGATAAGCGACTTCGAGAAAATCTATTCTGACATCCTCCTTTGCATAGCTCCAATCAATCTTCAGCGACAACATAAGAACTTACCGCCCAGTCATAGAGTGTACGATGTTTTTTCGATATCAGCGCCGATACAATATAAACCGCCACCAGCAGGTACACCAGCGCAAATCCAACCAGCACCAGCAGCGTTGGCTCCGCTGGAGCCAATGGCCATCCCTGCCAATGGAACAGAAAGGTATGGGCGATCTGCCAGGGCAGGAATTTCAAAAACGAACGGATGAATGCTCGCCCAAATGTCAACCGCTCTCCACCTCCAGTCACGACAAGTAGTCCTGTTTTGCGCTTCCCCCAGGTAGCCTGATTTGGGGAGCTATCTTGCAGGGTGAAGTAAAGGATCACAGGCAACACCAGGATGAGAAAAGCGATCAGGTCGCCAACCAGCGGGTTTTCCGGCCAGCCCACAGGTATTCCGAAAGTATTCATCATCCAGGTGACCCCCATTGATATCCCAAACAGCAAGATGATATAGACTGTGATTGGGAGGTAATCGAAGGCGAAGGCTTTTAACCGCATACCAAACCCTGCGTAGCGAGTTTCCGCTCGATTGGTGATCGAATTCACACGCATCATTTTCTACCCATCCTTGTATTCATGATTCCAGGGTTTCAACCAGATCAGCGTCAGCCCCAGCTCCTGGATCTGCCCCAAAATTCCGTGCAGCGCAGCTTGATCTGGAATGACCCCGGTCAATAATGTACACCCATTCTCCTCATGCGTGATCGCCAGGCCGCCCAGCCAACCCGACCAGTGTTCGTCCAGGTGCCCGGCGACTTTGATCTCATAGCTGCCGCCGCCACCAGTTTCCATCAGGCCATTTTGATCGGGTTTGTCCACCTTCAGGTTCTCATTAGACTTCATTGGCTCACTTCTCCAGATGATCTTTTCCTGCGCCAGATAAGGTAAATCCCTGCACCGATCAAAACCAAAGGCCAGATCCGTTCTAAGAGATTCGGCCGGTACGACTCTACCAGTCCCTCCAGCATCGCCTGAAGTTCATCTGCATCCATCCAGCGACCTCGCAGCATCACTCCGCTGCGTTCCTGGAGGCTGCTGACATCTTCCAATGGATTGTTCTCCAATAAGATCAAATCAGCTTGCTTGCCAGCCTCGATCGTTCCGAATTCTGCCGCCCTCCCCAATGCCTCGGCCGCGTTGCGCGTGCCCGCTTCGATCGCTTCATAAGGGCTGAGACCTGCCTCAACCAGCATCTCCAATTCTTCAAGCGCCGCGAAGCCCGGCAAATGGTAAGCCTGCGCGGCATCGGTGCCCAGCAATATCCCTGCCCCGGCCTCATGCAGGGCGCGGACCATCTGGCGGTTCAACTCTGCGATGCGCTGGGGGTAGTCCGCGCCTGGATAGTGAATGCTTCTGCCGAACATCAAATATAAGAAAGGGGAGAGCAGCCGCGTCCCAGGTGAAACGTACTTCATTCCCGGCTGATCCTGCAATCGCTGGAAACCTTCCGGCGTCTCTTTGTTCTTTGGGTAAACGCTCAAGGTAACCACATTCCACACACCGGACTGGCGGGTCTTTTCTGCATATTCATCCAACCCATCTTCCGGGATGACGAACGCCGCCGTGTCGGAATCGACATAACCATTCAGGTGCTCGATCGTCTGCTGTCCGCTCTCCAGCGCAGCATCCAGTCCGACCGAATACGGCACATGGCCAACTACCGGCATACCGTTCTTCTGTGCCGTATCCAGGATGGCCTGGTAAACTTCCGGCGAAATGTGGTCGTAGACCTTGACGAAATCGTATCCCTGCTCTGCCTGCCAGCGCACGGATTCACGAGCTGATTCTGGTGAAACAAATACTTCCATCAACGGATGAGAAGCCGGGGAACCTTCCATAACCGGTCCAGCAGCATAGATTGTTGGTCCAAACAGCTCACCTGCCTGGATCTGTCTGCGCAGCGCTAACTGGTCAGGCATACCGAATAACAGTTTCTTATTCGTGTTGCCCCACAAATTGCGTACCGAGGTTACCCCGTTGGCAACCATGAGCAGCATATCATTTTCATACTCGATATGAACGTGCATATCCACCAGGCCGGGCATCAGGTACTGGCCGCGCCCATCGATCACTTCAGCGTCCTCCGGGATTAAAACCTGGTCGCTGTTCCCGATCTCTTCGATCAATCCATCTCGCACGATAACTATCTGGTTTTCCAGAACCCGCTCGCTGTCCATTGGAACCAGGTTGATGTTTTCAAATGCTACCAGCGCAGCAGCTTCGGGTAATTCGCTGGATAGCTGCCGGATATACGACTTGCCAAATGTTATTACTCCAGTGTTGGTCAAATAGAGCAGCACGAGCCCAATAAACAGCAGTAAAACGATCAAAGTATTAGACAGCAACTTTTTCATTGCGCACCTTTCTTTCAAATTTCTCCGTTCGTTCTCGTAGATAATCCGATCCAGCCAGGTCAAAACCGAAGGATAATTTCAAAGCATCCTTGGCGCACACCGTGATGCAGGTCTGGCATAAGCTGCACTCCGTCGACAGAACCCGCTGCCCGTTGCGGACATATTCCGGTATCCGGATGTCCATCGGGCACATCTTCACGCAGGCCTGGCAGTCGTTGCATTTTTCAGCATCACCACTGACTTTTAGAAGCGCCAGGCGGGAGGTGATCTTCAGTGGGACGGATACCGGGCAGACGTACTTGCAGAAAGCCCGGTTGTCCTGCGTGGCATAGGCCAATATGATTCCTATGGCGTAATAGAGCAGATTGCCGATGACGAACCATGCGACGGCTGTTCTCCCAATCGCACCACCCTGGTAACCAAACCCATACCATGCAATGGCGACCAATCCGAGGCTGATGGCGAAGTGTAAATATCGAATCCAGCCCCACCTTCCAGGCACCCGTCCAGCAGGGCGCTTGAACGGCAGCAAGTCCAGGATCATCACCGTCCAGCAGGCCCAACCGCACCAGATGCGGCCAAACAACATCGGCCCGAAGACCTTGGCGATCAGGTAGTGGACCACCGCTGCCTGGGTTATCCCGCCCAGCAGCCCAAAGAAGGCGCCTTCGATCTGCATATTTTCCTGGCCGTAGATGGCCGCGAAGCCCACCAGGAAGGTGCCCACCATGAGTAGGGACAGCCTGCGTCCAAGCGGCTTCTTCTTCTTGGGCAGCGCGGCGTACAAGCCAAGCCCAACGCCCACAGAGGTGCCTATGTAGCCAAAGAAAAAGAGCGGCATGATCTGTCCATTGGACAGCCATAAAACTGTGCCCAGGATGTAGAACGCCAGCATCACAATGCCGGGCACCACCAGTTTTTTCAGATTCAAATCGAGACCGCTCTTTGCAAGATAATTGCTCAACATATCTTCCTTCCCTTCATTTGCATTTCTGATCCTGCTTTTTCCTTCGGATCAATTCAATTCCGTGCGTACCACCACCATTTCCTGGGCCCGGCGGGCGATATCTTCAGCAAGCGGCTTGCCATTATCGTCCATGCGCACCTGAATATACTTGGCCAGGTGCGGGGCAGCTTCCAGGTACTCGTTCAGGTATCCAGCGACGGCGGATTGGTCTTCAATGACTTCTGCATGGGCAGGCACATCCTCGCCCTTCAGGCGCAGGGTGACCTCCGCCCCGCCCCGCAAGTTTCGCCACCAGACCCGGTCCCGGTAGCTGTTGGTATATAAAGCACCATCCATCGCTAGGTAATTCATCGGCGTCGTGTAAGACTTGCCGCTTTTCCGACCGGTGTAAGACATCAGCATCATGTTTTTGCTGACCATGAAGTGCAGGGGAGAGCGCATCATCCAGCTCATAATCGGGTTGAACCACATTGTGACCTCCTTCTGATCGTTATTGCGCCTTAAATATACAGAAAGAGGCTCCTGAGCGCATCTGGCAAGGGTTTATTTGAGGGTTTATTTATTTCTCTCCCCCCAGTAAACCCTGTGCGGAACAAAGCATTTACATAGTCTGCATGATCTTTAGCAAGTTGGCCCAAGCTGAGAAACCCACCGCTGACTTATCGGATAGTCTCCCTCTTGAGTGTTGTTAGCTACACTTGCAATGGGGACTTCCCAGGCTTCAACTTCTACTTTGGCAAGTGTTTGGCTTTGGTGGTTTTCGATATTCATCACCGCCGGTATGAACAGCCCTGCAACACTCATCAAAACACACAGGATTCCCCCGAGGAAGAACCAGGTTTTGATCCTGGTGTGATCAGCAACTGGACCTGCGATTATTAATCCGATGGGGGCCTTGCTGCCTCCGATGCTGCTTAACAGTGTGATGATCCGGGCCTGCATATCCGGTTCTACAACAGCTTGGATCACTGCGGAGCAGTTCAGGCAGATAGTTGGTGGTCGGGTCGTCCGCGCTTTGGATGTGTCCTTCAAAAATAGCGGTGCCGATTAATGCCGACGTGAAAGATTTGGCGGTGGAAAACGATGTGACTATCGAATTACGGCTGGTGCCGTCGAAGTTTCCTTCGTAGATGATGGAGTCATCCTGAATGGCGACGAAGGCTTGTGTGCGGTTGTCTCCCAGGAAAGAGTCAATCTATTCTATGGTGGAAGCAGTTTTAAAATTTGTCCGAACGTGTTCTTCATCCAAATTAAGAATGAGCAGCGGAATGAAACGTATGCTGTGAAGTTCGGATGTAGTGCTCATCAGAGTTTCCTCGACTTCGTTTACGCAAAACTAGTCATTGAAGCGGGGCGAGAAACTAACAACGCCAGGTGGTTCACATTTAGTCAAGGTTTTTCGTCCGAACTGCCAGACGATAAATACAACTGCGAGGAAATACAGCCCAAATAAGATCAGGGCAGCAGAATCAGATTTAAGGGCAGGGAACACCCAATTGGACCAGTTGAACATGGTATGCCCGAGCATGGCAGCAAACACACTTCCATTTGTGTTCGCGTAAAACCATGCCAGAATAATGCCGACCAGAGTTGTCGTGAGTAAGAGTCCCCATAAAGGACGGTTGTAGTAATCTTCCGCGCGCGGCACAAAGAACAAAGGAAGATGCCAAAGACCCCACATCAAGCCGGCAATGATGGAAGCACTCAGTGCGTCGTATTTATTGCGAAGATTTTCAAAGGCATAACCGCGCCAGCCGAACTCTTCCTGCAACGGGCCGCCAAGAAAGAAGATATAAACGAGAGCGATGGGGAGTGCAATGGGCTGCGCCAATGCTTCAAATTCGGGGGCCGGGTTGCCTAATAAAACGGATATTGCCAATGAGCCACCGATCAAGACAGGGAAGGTAAGCAGAACCACCCACCACCATTTTCCAAGTTTAGTCATAAGACCGCGTTTGAGCAATTCTTTTACCCCAGAGCCTCTCTGATACATGAAGGTTACGACAATTGCCGCAAACAGCGGTCCCCACGGTCCCAGGTTGAACGGACCTGCAAAAAAATTCTTCAAGCTTTCAGGTGCGTTCCAGATACCTTGCGCAATCAATGCCTCCGGGATCCAGAACAGCCAGGAAAAACCGTATGCCATGAGCATGAAAATCCATACATTGTTTTTTTGTTTCATGATTTATATTCTTTTCATTTCTATAGGATAACAACCACAACTTATTCGGTAGTTTGTCAGCGCGATATTGGTTTAGTTGACGGGATTAATATGGCATTGAAAATGAGCAGATCGATTCGTGATTCATGGTTTTAAACCTTCTAATTTGGTTAAATCGCTTGCTAGGCGCTGGTGCCGACTGCTTCGAGTAGGATATTGCCTTTCTTTTCTATGTTCATCACGGCGGGGATGAATAAACCGATCATCGCCATAAAGATGCACAGAATGCCTCCAAGCAGAAACCAGGCCTGGATCCCGGCGTGATCGGCAACGGGACCAGCGATCATTAATCCGAGCGGTGTTATCCCCGTGCCAACGCTGCTTAGGAGAGAGAAAATGCGGGCCTGCATATCGGGTTCAACCGTGGATTGGATGATGGCGAAGAACGGTCCCATCGTAATTGGGGTCATTAAACCTACCAGCAGCGCGGCAACAATTGCTAGCGAAATTGCTGAGGCAGGTGCCAGCGCCAGGATCAGGGTGCCTGCTCCCATGCCCATAAGCCCGACCAGCGAAGTGAGTATCTTGCGTGAGAAGCCTCCCCAGAGACCCAGCAACGCGCCACCGAGGATCATGCCGATCCCCATAGCGGATTCCACCCAGCTCAGGTGAATGGCGCTCCCGCCAAAATAATCCTTGATCATTAGAGGCAGCAGAGAAAAGGCAGGGATGATCGTGAAATTAATTCCCACCGTCATCAGACCAACGATCAACAAACCGGGCCAGCTGATCATATAACGTAAGCCTGCTTTGAAGTCTGTCCAGACGGTTGTTTTTTCTGCATCTACCGCATTTCGTTCTGGTTGGGGAACGTGAATAAAAGCCAGCGGCAGGATGGCAAATAAAGCTGTAATCACGTCTATAGATAGGATGCCCTGCATGGGCAGCATTCCCAACAGTACGGCGCCCAACGGCGCAGCAACGACGTTCAGGCCACCGTTGAGCAGTTGGTTGAGTCCCTGAATGCGGGTCAGTTGCTCTATTGGTACCATCAGGGAGGTAGTAGCGCTCATGGCATTCCCGTGGAATGTGCTGGCCAGGGAACGGATGAAGAGTACAGCAAAAATCTGCCAGACTTCGACAACCTCCATCGCAAACAGAATTGCTAATGCGATGGTTGCCAAAGCGACGATACTGTCAGCAATCAGCATGATCCGGCGACGATTCCAGCGGTCGACCAGCGTTCCGATGAACGGACCGAGGACAACGTTGGGTAGCATCCCCACTAAGGTTGCGGTCGCCAGCACAGTGGCTGAACTCGTCTGGACCGTCAGGTACCAAATCAGCGCAAATTGAACCAGCTGGCTTCCCAGAATTGAAAGCGCCTGTCCACTCCAGATGGTGAAGAAAGTTCTTTTCCAGGGTCTGTTTTCTTGAACTGAAAATTGTGTTGCCATGAGCGAATTCCTTACTTTTCATTTGGGGTCATCCTTGAGGGCGAAGTGATGCGCTCCTTGCCCTCAAGGATGGTTCCGGGAAATCGTTTCATCTCAATCAAGAATTATCCAGCTGTTGCGGAAAGGGAACTTTTTGTAGTTTCATCCGCCTCATCGGTTATTTCACTGGCTCGCTCTGGCATGAGAACCTCGGTCACGCCAGATCCTATTTTGAACATCGTCCGCCGATTCAGGATGACAATGACCACCGCCGCGAGTGCGAAAACCAGGCTATCCCATGGTTGAGCGTCAGGAATGATGGGATTCATCACCTGAAAGTGATACAGGTAAGCGATCAACAGGCTGCCGCGGGAGCTATTGAACATGGGCGTGAGGATGACGGAGAGAGCGATGACACCGCCAAGGAATGGCACAACTGGCCAAGCGCCATATTTAACCCCGCCTCCAAACAGAAACACAGGGAGGTGCCAGGTTCCCCAGATGATACCCACGACTAAGCCAGCCCAAAAGGGAGCCATTTTGCGCTGCAGTAGAGGTTGGGCGACTCCCCGCCAGCCAAACTCCTCCATGGTGCCCAGGAGGAAAAAGGACTGCACCAACGCTGGAAATACCAGATACCAGGGGGAATAGGGAAACGGATCGCTGATGGTACCGTTCAGTGCAGCGGCAAGGTAAGCGAGGGCAGGAATGCCCAGGAGCAAGAACAACCACCACACCAGGGGCATCCGCCATAAGGTTAATCGCCGAAAGAAGCTGCCCAGCCCTTTCAGTCCGTAATGCCGCCAGACCAGGAATACGCCAGCAATGCCAGGTGAATATGACATGAGGATATATAAGGGATTGCTATTGTTGATTTCACCAAAGATTGCGACCATCTGGTCGGTGAAAAAGATCAACAGTGCGGCTATTCCCCAGCTCAAACCAAAGGTTATAACCAGAAACGGGATAAGAGTTTTTGTTTTCATTGTACATTCTCCTTCTACTAAAAATTTTAGTTACAATTTCAGTTTATAGTTAGTTAGGGCTTTGATCCCCTATTGGCAGAAAGGTTGGGGGATGGGTAAACCCGATGCTGGTAAATATTGGGTGCAGGACACCGGTCTCATGCTGAATCTCCAGCACCAGTCTCCATTTTCACTCTCCTTTCATCCAAACGCTGGACAGTAATCAGGGTCATGCCCAAATCTCGAATGCGGTTGAGCAGCCCGTGCAGTGCGGCCTGGTCCTCGACCGGCCCTTGCAGACAGGTCTGGAGCGGGGATGTAGTTTCGTCCATGGTGAGCGTGAACCCCTCGAACCAGGCTGCGCTGGTCTGGCTTAGACGTTCCTGAACGCAAATTCGATAAACGGGCTGTGTTTCGTGCTTCGTTGGCATTGGCCATCTCCTGGTTGGTTAATTACAGCCAGTATAGTGAGAACAGGGGGTGGTTGTCACCACCCAACCAGGTAGACAGGCGGGGTAGTTCTATTGATCTTGGTAGGGAGGTACTGGAGAAGGCTTTGGGGGTAAACTGTCAGGACAACAGATCCATCTCGTAGGCTCGGGCGAGCGCTTCGGCGCGGCTGTGCACGTCCAGTTTGAGATAGATGTTTTTCGCGTACCACTTGACCGTGTTCTGAGAGACGAACAGCCGGCGCGCGATCTCTGGGTTGGTCAGGCCAGCGGCATAGAGGCGCAATACCTCGATCTCGCGCCCGGTCAGCGTTTCGGTTGGGTCGCCGGGGGTAGAGGCCGGTTCTACTACAATGCCGGGTTCGATCGCCGCGAGTAGCTCGCTCGCGTAGGGGTGTTTGGCCCGGCGCAAGAGGCGGATCAGAGGCAAACCGTGGTCTAAAAAGGTGCGCGTCATACCCGTGGGTTCAGCCAGGGCGAGGCACTCTTCGAGCGCGGACTGGGCATCCTGGAATTGGTCCAGTTTGTCCAGCGACAACGCCTGCAACAGCCCAATATGGATCATCTGCTGAACGTGTCCTTTGCGTGATGCCAGTTGGTGCATCTTTTCCAGCAGCGTGAGCAGCTCTGCCAGCGATTTACCCGACGCCAGGTGAGTGTGAGCCAGCGCCAGGTAGCTGGCCAACTTTTCACACGAAGGCTCATCTCTCAGTGTGAGGCCGGTACTTCGGGCCCATCGTTCAGCCCGCGCCAGCTGCTTTTCGCTGGCCCAGAGTTGAGCGCGAAAAGCCTCAAATTGGTCCATAGCGGGGGGTTGGGAGTGCTGGCTGGAGAGTTCGAGCAGCAGTCCGTCAATGGCTTCATCAGTGGCCAATGGATCAACTGCGTCCACAGCATTCTTTTGCGCCAATTGTGCTTGCCGCAGCAGCAGCCGGCACACTAACTCGCTGTACGGCGCGCCGAATTTCTGACTCAGAGACAGGCCCTCCCGAATTAGCCGTTCGGCTTCGGCAAGCCTGTTCAGCTCGTAGAGCACACCCGCATATTTTAGATCAAGAATTTCAAGGATAGGCGCATACGCCTGCCCACGCTCTCGCACCAATTCGAACGCCTGGAGGAAAACAGCCTCCGCCGCCTGGTATTCGCCCTGCAAGACCAGCGCTCTGGCCAGCCTATCTGCCGCATAAAGACTGGTGGTGATACCCGAGCTGGAGAGGCTGGCGGTCATCGCCTCTTGGCCGCAGGCAACAGCCTGAGACACCTCCCCAATATCGGTGCTGGTGTAAATGTCGACCAGTAGGATGTTGATTACCCCCCGCACAAAGGCAGATTCGGAGGTCAATTGTTCGAGTGCCTGCCGCCCCAGGGTGAGCGCTGTTTGTGCCTCGCCCAAGAGAAACGCGGTAAAAGCTTGCAGCGCCACCCACTCGCCCAAAAAGACCGGGTCGTTTTCATAGTCACTGCCGGACAGAGCGGCTTCTGTCACAGCCACAAACTTGGCCAGCAGCTTATAGTCGTCGCGTACTGCATAGATCCAGGCAATATCCAGGCACAGACGAGGGTTGGCACGTATCGATTCATCGGGCAGTGCTTCCAACCACTTTTTCGCCGAGTGAATCTCGCCGCGCCTGAAGGCCAGCATCGCATGCGCTGAGACCAGAGACGCCGCTGCCGGCGTATCCCTTGCTGCCAGATAATGAAAGAGCGCGTCATCTACCTGAGCGTGCTGCTCGAACCATCGGGCCGCACGCCGGTGCAGATCGAGTACTCTTGTCTCGCCCTCTTGCGCTCGCAGTTGATAGCGCAGCAGATCGGCAAAGAGATGGTGATAGCGATACCATCTGGATTCATTGTCAACTGCAGTGACGAATAAATTTGCCTGGTCCAATTTTTTAAGGATGGTGTCTCCGCTAGTTTTTCCAGTGAGCGCATTGCACAATGATCCATTGAGACGTTTCAAAATAGACGTTCGCAGTAGAAATTGGCGATCCTCATCAGATTGTTGGTTTAGCACTTCTTCAATCAAATAATCAACAATATAGTCTGTCCGACCGCCAAATGTAGAGATCTTTTGAGAGACATCCTCCCTACCTTGAAGAGAAAGCGCGGCTAATTGTAGGCCAGCAATCCAACCTTCAGTCCTCCCCATCAATATTTTGATCTCATCTTCTAATAAATCTAACTGCATAGAAGTGTTGAGGAATTCAACAGCTTCATCCACTCCAAATGCAAGATCGCGGGCCCGGATTTCAACCAAATCACCTTTTGCACGGAGTCTAGCCAGTGGTACTGCAGGATCAGATCGCGTAAGGATTACAATGTGCATTTTCGTGGGCAGATGATCTATTAAGAAATTTAGAGTTTCATGGACTTCGTTATTTTCAATTACATGACAGTCATCCAAAATTAGAATAAAATCTTCACCTATTAAATCAATATCATTAATCAAGACGGATAAAATTGTCTGAATTTGTAATTCTTGTGAACCTTGCAAAATGGCCCGGACATCTTGTCCAACATCTTCTTGTATTTTTTCAAGCGCAGCGATCACATATAACAAAAATTGGATAGGATCGTTCTCTGACTCATCCAAAGATACCCATGCCACCGGGTAGCCACTACCTGAATGCACTAACCAATCCAACACCAGCGTCGTTTTTCCGTACCCTGGAGGAGCAGATATCAAAGTTAATTTTGTGGAGATTCCTTCCGAAAGACGCGATAAGAGATTCTCCCGGGAAACAATACCAGAACGTAGTTTTGGGATATTCAGCTTGGTGTTGATTAATTGAAGAGACACATGACCTACCTTGGTGTACAAGATGAAATCTTTAAAACATTTTATACGATAATAATTGATATTCGGATATTAATTTTTTTTTGCATTAGCAAGCATCAAACCACCTTTCCTGGTGCAATCTCGGTGCAAACAGGATAGAATTAACAAAAGTTATAGACAAAATGGACGTTTTACCCCCAGTTATGGGACAATATCGACACTATAGACACCATATACGGGATAGATACTTTTTAGCCGAATTTCGAATTAACAGGTTGGGGTTTGAGTCCCTCCGGGTGCGCCTTAGATGTGGCTTTTTCATTTTTCGAGACTGCCACATTTGTAGTTAATGGATTCTTCGTTCGATAATCCTAAATCGCCCTTGCAATAGCACTGCAATCCGGGTGGTTCTAATGATGAGGCAGGACACCGCCAACAGGATGAAGTAAGCAGCTGGGGCAGGTTACTATATGTTAAACGGGTGTTTGGATCACTTTTTCCTTCACCCCCCGCATTGCCAGCCAACTTAAACCCATAAAAACTGCCATTAACGGCCAAACTAACCCAAAATCATCCCCGAAAGATTCAATCACAAATCCGGTCAACACCGGTCCCAAGATCGCCGCGAGGTGTACTGAGATATCAAATACACCCGTATAAGCTCCGATCTGGGTCTGATCTGCATAATCATAAAACAGCGGTCTGTAATTCACCAATAATAATGAAAATAAAATTCCACTGATCACATAAATCACCCCTAAGCTACTCTGCGAGTTGATCAAAAAATACGCAACCCCCGTTAATAGGATCGACCCGATCGTACCAATATCGATCGCCTTCTTGCGTCCGATCCGGTCCGCGATAAGTCCGCTTGGATAGGAAAATAAAATGGTAGCCGCCGAATAAAGCGCAATCGTTGATACTGCTTGGCCTGGGGTTAACCCCAAGGTTCTCACCGAATACGGAACTAAAGCTACACCCGCCGAAAGAATTGCCATAGCCCAAAAAAAGAGTCCCAGCCACACATAACCCCCACTTCTATTCTCCCCGGAAAACATACCTCCAATAATACTCAATACACCGGGTTTCTTTCGATCACTCGTTTCAATTGCTTCTATTTGTTCTGGTTCCTTCAGAAGCAACACCGGGATCGCTAAAGATATGATCAACAGCGCCGCCCCGACATCGAAGGGCGCAGCAGGGCCCATCTGGGTATAGATCCTTCCGCCTACGTAAAGCGCGATCACCTCCGCAAATCCCACGAAAATATTGATGATCCCGTTGGCCTTACTTCTATCCGCAGGTGCAAAAAGGTCGCCCAACCAAGCCCCAGCTGTCGAGCTTAAAATTGCCAACCCCAGGTTGAAAATGATGATATAAACCGCGAGCACAATTAGCGTATTTGCCCGCGGGACGATCACTGACACTGCGGCCACCATCAGCCCCCCTAAAATGACCCAACCCTTGCGGCGCCCAAAACGGTTCCAGGTCTTATCGCTTTTTGCTCCCGCCCAAGGTGAAACGAATATTTTTATAATGTTATCCCAGGTCATGATAAAGAACGCCAGCGCCGGTCCTAACCCAAATACCTCCGACAGCAAAATCAACGGTAAAAATGAGTTATACATCGAATTTATGATGTCATCCCCTGTTATACCAATCCCAACAATAACCGCGTAACTGTAAGAAAACTTTTTTTCATTCATTAGAATTGCTCTTTCTCAAAAAACAGCTGCTTTAGTCTGTTATAACCCCACGATCTGGACAATGTTTCTCATAACATGGTTGGATTTACAACAACTATAGGGAAAAAGGTCAACTTCGAATATATTAATTTATCAGATAACGGACGACAAGATCTACTTAGAAGGAGAGTGCCCTGGCAGATTCCAAACTCCAAACCATTGGAATCGTAATATCATCCGCGAGACCTTAGGCCGGGGGGGATGGGTATCGTGCATCGAGCGACAGACCGATTAACCTGGGAAGATGTAGCCCTGAAACGCCTGACTGTATCGACCGAGGAACTAGATGCCCATCTGCCCGATAATCTAATGCTGCCGCATACTGTCTCCCTCCATATGCGGTGGGCAGTGGCAGAAATGTGGCCTGCCATGCAGAGGCGACAACAGTGCGGCTTCGGCTACATCTGGCGGAAGGTTGTTTGCTGATCGAGGTCATAGATGACGGTGTGGGTTTCGATGCGTAAGCAGCAGTGCGCCCCTGACATTATGGCATCATGGGCCTGAAAGAGCGGGCGCGGCTCCCCAGCAAAAATTTTTCCATCGAGAGTTCATCCGGGAACGGCAGTACTGTGTAGCCGTACGTCCTGGGCTCTCATCACGGACAGAGAAGGCGCATCTTACCAGCGTATACAACAAGCTTGGTGTGGATTCACGGGCGACGGCGATCGCAATCGCTGCACAAAAAGGGTGGTTTAGCTGAATCCTATCCGGCTTATTGCTGCCCCCCCGTCTAAACCTTTCCTTGGATAAGGTACGCGAACTTCACGAGCAGTCTGGTATATTTTAAAAAGAGCGACCTCCCGTCCGGCAAGTGCAACGGGAGGCAAATTGATTAATGTCTCCTATGCAATTTAGAAACGTGCCTGTACCCAGGCGCGAACATCCTGATGCTGAGAGATTCAACCCTTTACTACAGTTATGATTTCGGAGGCGACAACGCCCTCAAGATACTTTCGGGCGACATATTGAAAGCCAGCCTCTTTTACGATGCCTTCTATCAAGACTGGCCGGCATATCCCAAAGAAATAAAGCACAAAACTGCCAGGGAGACGGGGATAAAGTTTCTCAAGGGGGGTGATTTTGTCGTCAGCTTTGCTCATATTGAGCAGGATCAACCTGCCCCCCGGTTTGAGCACCCGGTGAAACTCAGCCACCACCGGGGCTAAATCAGCCAGGGGGATCAGATCCAGCATATAACCATTGTAGAGAACATCGAAGGTATTATCTTCAAAGGGGAGATCACGGCAATCGGCTTCACGGAGATCTAAATTAGTAAATCTTGCCTGATACATTCTTCTGTTTGTAAGCTGCAGCATGCGGGTGGAAAGATCCATCCCGTAACTTTGCTGTTCCTGCCCGCTTTCCTGGCTAACTCGACCAGAGTCAGGCCGGGACCGACGGCGACTTCGAGGATTTTTTCGCCGGGTTGAATATTCGCCAGTTCAATGGCCAACAGGTGGTTTGAGTGTTCGCGTGGAGCAATAAGCTTGCTGTATATCCAGCTCCGGGCGTCATACGCCTTTCTAATCGCAGGGGTGGGGTACTGCCTGACTGCAATCATGGCTTAGCCTCTCTTACCATCGATAAAGGTGCGCCTGCCAGCCTTCCTGTTTATAGTAGGGCACGGCTACCAAACCGGGAGGGGTAAGGGCGTTCAGCTTTTCTACATCTTCTTCCGACATTGGGACCTCCATCGCCCCGAGGTTATCTTCCAGCTGGTCCAGGGTACGCGGGCCGATGATCACGCTGGTGATGCCGGATCTTTGCAGCTGCCAGGCCAGGGCCAGCTGAGTCGGCGTGCAATCTTTATCTCTGCTCTGCCGCTCGATCTCCTCCACAATATCGAAGACCACCTCATTCATGTGTTCCCGGCCCCAGCCCTTCCAGAAAACCTCGAAGCGGGAATCAGCCGGGACCGGTTTTCCACGGCGATATTTACCCGAAAGAAAGCCGCCTGCCAGGGGAGACCAGGTCAGGATGGCGATGCCATAAGTTTTGGCCATTGGGATCAGCTCGCGCTCAATGCGCCGCTCCAGCAGATTATAGGGAGCCTGTTCGCTGGCGAAGCGATTCAATCCGTATTCCATGGAAACCCATAAACCTTCCAGGATCTCCCACGCAGCAAAACCACTGATGCCGATGTAGCGCACCCAGCCGCGTTGGATCAAATCATCCAGTGCCCGCAAGGTCTCGTCGATCGGAATCTCTGGACTCACCCCATGCAGCTGGTACAGATCGATGTAATCCGTTTGCAGCCTGCGGAGCGAAGCCACGCACTGTTCGAGAATATGCTTGCGGCTGTTGCCCTGGGCATTGGGGTTATCTCCCATCGGGTAATGCACCTTGGTTGCTAAAATGACTTGAACGCGCTTACCATTCTGCTTGAGCGCCCTGCCAACGATCTCTTCACTCCTGCCTCTACCGATCTCAAAGTTGCCGGGATCGTGACCGTACACATTGGCCGTGTCGATGAAATTTATGCCCGCATCCATTGCGCGCTGGATGATTTCAATGGCTTCAGCTTCATTCGTGCGCCCACCAAAATTCATACAACCCAGGCAAAGTGGGCTTACCTGGACACCAGTTCGGCCGAGATTGCGATAATTCATCCTTTCTCCTCCTAAATCATTCAAGCCAACAAAAACTACTAACGCGGCTTTGTGACTCGTGAAAGACAAGATACATACTAGAAACCTGCCAACGAAAAAAGTTCTACAAAGTGATCATCAATTGATTCTCCACTACTGATAATCGATAACTCGTTAGTGGTCCTTGGGCATAACCGGAACGGACACGCCCTTGGTAATCGTAGGTGGACTTGTCTTTGCAAATCACGCTGCTGCATTTCAAGATCGTTTTTCCAGACTCAGGATCTATCATTCTTCCCAAGTGGGTGCAGACATTTTTGAAGGCATAGTAGTTGCCATCTTCACCGAGCAGGATCAGGATTGGATTGGGGAGCACATCGCCTTCAATACGGACTGCACCACCCATGGTGGCAATTTCCGGTAATTTCGTCAGATCCAATTTCAAAATTCCTTCCGAATACGTCCAGGCACCTTCTATCTGTGGCCGATTGGTTTGTGTTGCCCCCCTGACGAGGTCCGAGTACTTGCTATTGATCAGCAAGAACACCTCGCCAATGACGCCCGTCCATTTTAGGAAATTACTGTTAGAAACATTTTCAGTCATTTTTTCCTCCTTTAATTAGCTGCAAACACTAAATATGAATTGTTAATTGATTATCCTCCACCAATACTCGATACCTGGTCAGGGGACCTTCAGCGAGGCCAGACAGGACCTTGCCTTGATAATCGAAGTTAGATGGATCTTTACAAACCATGGTGCAGCACTTCAAAGTCCCATTTCCCTGAACTGGATCGATCATCCGTCCAGCATGGGTACAGACATTTTTGAAGGCATAATAATTGCCATCCTCACCGAGCAGGACCAGGAGCGGAGCTGAGAGCATTTCCCCTTCAATGCGGACTGCGCCACCTAATCCACCCAGCTCGAGCAACTTCGTTAAATCTAATTTCAAGTTACCTTCTGAATACGACCAGGATTCGGGAATCTGAGGCAAATCGGTCTCTGGCACTCCCCTGTATAAATCCATTATCATGCAGCTGCTCGGCAAGAATGCCCCACCTGTCGCACCTGTCAATTTCAAAAAAGCTCGCCGAGATAGGAACTTCTCCATTTTCTTCCCTCCATTTCTCAACTCAATTTTGCCTTCGCATAAGGGCAAATCCCGAAACAACGGTTGCAGACTTTGACACTGTAAGGATCGATTTCCGATTCGGTCTTATGTTTCTTTTTTATCGTCAGGATAAATCGCATGCAGAGCTCACGGTTGTAGCCCTCAGCTGGAGATTTGGTCTTGTCGATCGCCCGCACCGGGCAAACATCTGCTTACAGGCTGCAATCCTCACACGGATTAAATTTTGCTCGGTCAGCCGCTTTCGTTGGCTTGAGCTCCGCATCGGTGAGCAGCACGCCCACCCGGAAATAACAACCATACTCGGGGTGAATGCAGACGCCAAACCGTCCATATGCCCCGATACCAGCCTTGTACATTGCCAACCGATAAGAGAAAGTTGGTTCAGTAGTCAGCCAGAATCCGCCTTAATTTGCTACCCCAAAGCCAAAGTTGTCCAGGATGTTGATGATTCCCCCGCGCCATTCCGCAATCTGTTCAAATACCGGGATGTTTTCTGTCCACCAGCTTTCATCGGCGATATGGGATTTCTCATCCACAATCCGCTGGTGCTCGATGAAAGGGCGCCCAAAAATCAGGATGCTCTTTGCGCGTGGTATGAGTTCCTTGGGCTGCCATCCTGGCAGCGCATGTTCAAGATTCTCGCCATCAGTAATGGCGTAGATCGGCATTTTGTTTTCGGCTACATAATTCTCAATTTCATTCTGAACATTCATTAGTCTCCTCCTTAGAACGTTACTCACTAGCATGCCTTTAAGAATTGTCTTAACTGAGTACGAAATCAGTTCCTGATAATTGGTGCATTTTACTTATCCTGCTCCAGGATGAATATTGACCTGTGACCGCCATTTTCATAATGGACAGCGAATGCAGGCCAGAGATCGATCAACCGCGGCCACAGACGGTTGATCTCATCAACAGTAGCCTCTCGTGCTTTGTATTTTGCCTTCTCTTCACCAATCTGAAGTTGTGCGAATGAATGATGGCGGAGATTTATCACCCAGGGATTTGTGCGCTCGGATTTGGGTCTGACGTTGCAAATGACGATCACCTCGCCATCCAGAAGATAGAACACCGGAACTGTGCGATCTTTTCCCGTCCTTCGCCCTTTCGTGAGAACATCCTTGCCTGGACCCAAACTGGATAAGGCTATCCCTTCGCTCATGCGGTAGATATAACTTTGAAACGGAGATACCAGATTTTTAATCGCCCACACACCGAAATTTGTTGCCCCAAGCTGGTAAATCATATCTGACATCCTCACTGCTCAAGATTCGCCTCAAAGTCGCTTGTTCTTTGCAGTGCAATTTCCCTTGAAATCGTTGGTAAATCATATCCCGCGTTTTGCCTCCCTCTAATGAACAACATCAGCAATCCAGAAAAAAGGATCATGCCGAAAAGAATATGCTCTAAGATTTCAAATAATCCGATCGTGCCAACAGTGTTATCAAACACGACTGGACCGAGATAAGTCAGGAGTGTGGTGGCAATCACCATTCTCAAAAACCATCCCTGCCGCGTGACCCAATAGCGGTGGAGAATCAATAAACCAATTACACCTGGAATGATGTTGAGGTAGCCTAACAGCCTGTACAATCCTGAGAGATATGTAATCGCACTAGATGCCTCAGCCGGGAATTGATAAACATGTGCGCTGAACGATTCAAGGAGAATACTCGGTCGGATCAGCGCCATAATTCCGTAGGCAATTAAGCCCAGGTTAGCAGCTGTATACGTGATAATAAAGAACCGGGATTTCATTTTTTACCTCCCTTGTTTGAATTACCAGATTAATCCAATTTTTGATCACCTGTTGTGAGGGACAATAGCCTTTCCAAGATCTGGGTTTTGAGTGGTTCCTTTGGCGGGGCAAACCCCAGCAGTTCTGAAAACCAGATCCCATCTCCAACTAACCTGATGATGTTCGCCCACACGATGTCAACGCCATCTTGCTCGATCAATGCCTGCCGGGCTTCATAGGCACTGCGATTTGCTTCCAAGAGTTCAGGTTGGATAAGGACAGCCGCGGTCAGTCCGGCACTAAGTTCAAGATCTTCAGATTGGAAATTGGCTTTGGTCAGCGCCCTCAACCAGCGTCCCTGGTTAGTGCCAAAGTCGTCCTGCTCATACGCTAACCTGATCCTTTCTGTGAGACCCTCAACCATATGTTCGATCATGCCTTCGATCAAGGCCTCTTTGCTGGGGAAGTGGTAGAGCAAGCCTCCCTTGCTTACACCGGCTTCTTTGGCGACGGCTTCGAGAGTCATGCGAGAGGCGCCTTGTGTTAGCACAACTTTGGCTGCAGCTGAGATTATCAATTCGCGTGTTTCAGATGAAGTTCTTTTTTCACTCACCGTTATATCCTTTTGTTGATTTTATGTACCGTCCAGACGGTATAGTGATACTATACCAAATAGACGGTTGCCTGTCAAGACCCAATTTCTCGAAAAGTCCCAAAATCTCACATTTTGCCACCAAAATCTCGATTTGAGCTGTAATGCGGCGCCTATCACCCAACCTTACTATATGAAGCCCCCCTCTCGTTGCACAGTGAATATTCCTGAAGAGCTTGACATCAGTTGATTTTTACTATATAGTTAGGACACTAATAATTAGTATCCTAATTAATATTATGACAGACGAAACACTCATCCCCATCGAAAAACTGCTACCCTCCCCCCCGGCTACCGATGTCTTTACCATGCTGGACAGGGTTGCCCGGCAGCTGCGCGAGATCAAGCGACAAACTGTAAACCAGGTAGAACTCACTCCTCCCCAGTACCAGACCCTACGTCTGCTCTGGGAGCGGGACAGCCAACCGTTCAAAGATCTGGCCACCGCCAACGGCTGTACCCGCCCCACCATGACCGGAATCGTAGACACTTTGGAGAAGAATGGTCTCGTGACGCGCCAGCCGAATCCGGATGACCGCCGCAGCTTGCTGGTCACCCTCTCGGAGAAAGGAAAAGCCCTGGAAGGCAGCACACCAGACCTGGACCGGATTTATGCCAGCTGCTGTGTGGGCTTGAGCGCAGAAGAATTCCAGCAGCTGGGTTCCCTGCTCGAAAAACTTGATCGATCTCTGGATTGCACCTGCTGATCCAGAATTAGAAAATCTAAGGAGTTATATAATGAATACCAGGAAGATCCTCATCATCTTAGCCCATGCTTTCGTCGGTTGGGCATTTTGCGCCGCCTCAATGATGATCGGCATGGCGACAATGTCAATCGAAAGCGCCTTGATCGTGCATGCGGTCGCCGCTCCAATAATTTTCACGATCGTCTCGCTGGTCTACTTCAACAAGTTCAACTACACCTCCCCGCTGTCCACGGCACTGATTTTTGATTCCTTCGTGATCCTGGTGGATTTCTTCCTGATTGCCTTGATCATCAATCGCAGCCTGGAGATGTTTGCCAGCCCGCTGGGAACCTGGATCCCCTTCGCCCTGATCTTTGCCTCGACCTACATAACTGGCACCCTGACCATTAGAAGCACGCAACAACAGGCAGCATCAGTTTAGGGCATGGAAGCAAACAGCCTGATCCGAAATATACTCGAAATTGGAATTGGTCTCCTATTTTTAATAGGAGCCATTTTCAATTCCTTGTACACCTTCCGCCATGGGGATGAGTTTTATGGCAGCTTCGCTGAAAATGCAATCCTCGCTCCCGCGAGGGCGCTGGTCCGCAATCTGGTTATCCCCAATGCCAGGCTGTTCACGATCCTGCTGATCATCTTTCAGCTGGTTGTGGCATTTTGTATCTTGAGCAGAGGGGAACTTGTCCAACCAGGGCTGATCGCAGGAGCAGTTTTTTGCTTTGCTGCTGCGCTTGTATCAAATACTGGTGGCGCAATAGCAAACTTAGTTCTGGCTGTCGGTCAATTGTATCTGGCGCTAACCCGCTAGATAACGCCAAGTTAATAAGGTTCCTTGTGACAGGGAATAATTTGCCGTGGCCTCACCAACATAGAGGGTTGACTAAGGTCGCCCCGGTACCAATTCCCTGAATTCATCATCTAGCTGAAATCCGTCCACGCCTGCCGCCAGCAAGCGTTCCATATCTCGCCTGGCGAGCGGGAGTCGTGCATGCCGGGGATAATGGAAAAAATTGATCGCCGCAATCACGAAGGCGCCACATTCGTGCATCTTGCAGATTAATTCCTCATCGATCCTTGAACCCCACCCAAAGTAATAGCGCTCCCCCAGTTTTCCTGCCTTACTATGTAATACGCGGTTGGTTTCTTCCTCCCGTAAGGGGAAGATGACCAATGCCTCAAGCTTCTCTTTCACTGCTGGAGCTGTGTTCAGCGTCAATGCACTGGTTTTTAGACCGTTTTCCTCTAACATTGCCGCTATCACTTCGAGGAATGTTTCCGACAGGTTTTTGCCTTTGATGTCCAGCATCACCCCCAGCTCGAGTTCCGCGCAAAGAGGTAGCGCCTCCGACAGTTTAGCGATCCGCTGTGTGCTGAGACGGTACGTGATGCGCGATAATTCCTGGCTGGTAAACTCCCCAAGGGATTGGTTGATCCCGCAATCCACATAAAGATTCCCAGTACCGCGAAAGGAATGGAACAGCACTGGAACATGATCCTTGGCCTCCATGATGTCCAGCTCAACCATGTCATAGCCACGTTGGGAGGCAAGGCGAATCGCTTCCAGCGAATTCTCCGGTGCGTCCGGAGCGATCACGCCCCCACGGTGGGCGATCAATATGGGTTTCCTCTCATTGATACTTTGGAGATCTCGTAAATTCAACATGCTGCCAGCTCTCGCAATTTCCTGGTCAGTCCCTTCATAAAAGGCCAAGTTCTGCCGCTTTGACTACCGCCTCTGTCCGGCTGCGTACGTCCAGTTTACGATAGATGCTGGAGGTATGCGCCTTAACGGTTCCCAGGGCGACGACCAGCTCCTCTGCGATCTCCGGATTAGATCGACCCGCAGCCATCAGTCTCAACACATCCAGCTCCCGTTCGGTGAGCGGTTCGATCAGGAATCCCGGGCGAGTGCCATCTGGCTGCATTTCCTTTCCTTGCGCCTCAATTCCCGCCATCCGCTCTTCGATTCCAGGGGTCAGGGTATGAGTGGCGGCGATCTTTTTTACCTCTTCCAGCGCCTGTTGAGCTTCGATCCGGTTTCCTTCCAGCTGGTTAATTTGGGCAAGGGAAAGATAATTGCTGGCCAGGCTGTCCATATTGCCCCATTGTCCTGCCAGTTCTACACCTTTATCAGCTGTCTGCCGGGCATTAACCAGATCGTTTCGCGCCAGGTAGAGCTGCGCCATTCCGGAATACACATTGGCCGCGATCGGTATAGGGCGACCACTTTTTCCCGTGGCCAGCTTGAGAGTCCGTTCATACACCTGCTCCGCTTCGCTAAGCCTACCTTGGCCTAAGAGCATATACGCTGATGAGCTGAGCGCGGATACAGCCAGGTGGATATTCCCGGCTTGCAATCCGATTTCCCCGGCCTGCTGCATCGCCCCGATCGCGCCCGGAATATCCTGGCGCATGACATTCACCCCACCCATTACGAAGACCACCACGCTGCGCACGGTGAGATCCGCCTCCGGCAGCAGCTTTTGCGCCTCTTGTGCTTGATCGTGTGCCACCTCCACATTTCCCTTCAATAGTGAAGCATAGGCCATGATCGCCGCAATGTGTCCGCGTAGGTCTTTGGCTTCAGAAAGCTGGTCCGCTTCATCTTCCGCCGCGCTTAAATATCGTTCGAGTTTCCCTAAATCTCCGCTCAGCAGCATGGCCCAGGCATAATAGACACTCAACCAGGGACGCACCAGGATTGCTTCCTCTGGCAATCTCTTCAATCCACTCAGGAGATTGGTCAGCGCACCGATTTTGAGCAAATCAAGTGACTGGCTCTCAATCAAACCAGCCGCGAAATCAAAGTCATTTGTTCTCAGGGCATAATTAAAGGCCTCATCGCTGTGGCCCTGATCGGCAGACCAGCGCGCGGCGCGCTGCAAAAGCCACGGGATCTTCTCCGGCCAGGTCTGCCTGAGGCGCTGCTGGAGCAGGTTCGCAAACAGGTTGTGGTAGCGGTACCACTTCTTCTCATCGTCTAATGGCTGCAAAAACAGGTTGACTCTTTCAAGCTCCTCCAGCACATCTT
>JBFFEL010000055.1:0-23930 GCA_041558875.1 Anaerolineales bacterium | reverse complement strand
TGAGTGGAAATTCGACCCTCTTCCCACTGGAGTTACAAAATCAATTTGATAACAATAACGGCACCCTGGACTACTCAGCCGGTACGCTATCAAACTTCCCCTCTGGTGATTTCACCGTGTTGGAAGTCGAATTTGAGGCCATAGCTGATACGGGTACCTCCGGTTTGGAATTCAATCTCATGCCGCCCCGCACAACAGATGTGACATTTGGCGGTCAATCTGTGCTCACAGACACGTCAAACGGTATTGTGATTGTCGGAAGTGGTTATCGGATTGTTCTCCCTGGAATCTATAAAGAGTTCAGCGTCAAGTAATAAATTGTTTGGTCACAATTTCTAAAGATACTCCCACAGTCTGAATTGAGATGGCTGTGGGAGTAAATTTTCGTTTGGTTCATCAGGAAAAACGATAAATGGGTTTTGAGACAAAATAATTGGGTAGACTATGGTCTTCGGGGAATTGAAACCGGAGAATATTCCAGCGAAATAAAAACAGGGCAGCCTCTAAAAGCTGCCCTGTTCTATTTTCTGTGGTCGTAATCTTAGATGATGATTACGTCCTGCGCCTGCAGGCCTTTTTCGCCCTGCACGACGGTGAATTCTACGCGCTGACCTTCATCCAGGTTACGAAAACCATCAGCAATGATGGAATTGTAATGAACGAATAAATCTTCGCCTTCTTCACGTTCAATGAAACCGTAGCCTTTGCTACCATTGAACCACTTTACGGTGCCTTGTTGTTTTTCAGACATGATTTGGAACTCCTTTCAAAGATTACAGGTTAAGCATGGGTTCCAAATCAAAAGGTTTACCTCTATTATCAGAACTAATGTTAAGCAAGCATAGTAGTTTAGCACACTTTACCAGTTTAAGGTGTAATACTTTTATTAGAGTTTCCCAAGCAAATCTTTGGTAATCACCTCAACGGATATCCCAATTTCTATTCTTGAAATTGAATGATTACTGCTGGGCATCCAGGTCCCGTTGCTCTTTTTGCCTGACCTTGCGGTCAATTTCCTGCTGTTTGTCCATTTCTTGCTGCTCCTTCTGCCTCAGCTTGCGTTGCTGTTCCTGCTGCTTCTCAAGTTCCTGTCGCTCTTTCTGCTGTAGCTTGCGTTCCTGTTCCTGCTGCTTTTCCAGTTCCTTTCGCTCTTTCTGCCTTTGCTTCCGTTCCAGTTCTTGTCTTTTTTCCAGTTCTTGGCGATCTAATTGCCTTTGTTTCCGTTCTTTTTCTTGTTGTTGCTCCAGGAGCTTTTGTTCTTGTTGACGTAGTATCCGTTCTTGCTCCTGTTGCCGTTCAATCTGATGCTGGTCATTATTTCCCTCTGATAGCTCGTTCTCGGAACTTTTATCTCGATTTTGGTTCATCTCAATATCCTTTTAGAACTCAGATGTGGATTTCATTTCATAAGGATTTACGAAATGAGTTGTTTAAATAATTCTTAATAGATTCCCTCTCCCACGTCTGGGAAAAAGGAATTTTTATCAAAGTTGTGGTTTTTTCTTGGTTCAAGATTGTGCTGCTGTGGACTCGTGCTCACCCATTTTCCTTAGATGTGAAAGAAAAATGATTTGGTCAAACACCCAATTGAACGTGATAGTTTTCTCCCCTTGATGCTTGCATCAATTGGTTATTCCAATAATTATTCGTTTGATACCTGCCCCAACTCCCTTCAAGCGGTCTCAGCCTTAATCTTCGCCTGGCTCTTTGCAATATGTGCATGCAGAGTAGCACGCAGTTGTTCGATCTCCTCCTGGGTAATCGAGGCCCATTCTCTCAGCAGCCGCTCCTTAAAGTGTTCCAAGGCATTTTTTTCAGTTTGATTCAGTTCTCTCAGCACTTGTTGTGCAGAGAGATCGCGGATCAGGATGCTTATCGATAATAAATCACCTTCCGCCTGCACTTCGCCAATTCTCTTCTTCCACTCCGTTTTATCCGCATCAAGCATTTTAGGTTTAATTCTCAGCTGCCGGATGACTTTTTTCATCAGAGCCTGCGTGGCGACCGGCCGGATGCGCGGATTTTCCGTGTCAGTTGTTGGAAACCAAAACGTGCTGTCCTTGGTCTTGACTTTGAAGCACTCTGTGTCTTCTTCGTTGATCGGTTTAACCTCCACCCTTTTTATCTGTCCAACCCCATAATACGAATGCACAACCCAATCATCTATTGAGTAAGTGCTGTTAGAATCCATGAATCGCCTCCTTTTTGTAATTTATCAGTCCAGATTGCAGGAAAGGGGTTGGCATAGCAATTCGGCTGAACTTGAGAATTAGTTAGTTGTGATTTGATTTCTGTATATCTAGTTTATATCAAATTTCCTGATTTCGCCGCGCAATTTCCTTTTTCAGTATCAGCGATTGTTTCTGCTAAACCTGCCGCGTCGATTATTTCTGCGAATGGCTTTCTTTTTGGCAATTCGGCGAAGTTCGCTCTTCGAAACAAACCATCGTTTGCGGCGTACATCTTTAAGTCTTCCACTCCTGGCAACTTTCTTACGAAATCGGGTGAGTAATTGTTGTTGGGATTCGTTATCCCGTAATTCTACTCTTGTCAATTTAAGGTCTCCATAAAACTAATACTTGTGTGAATGCATTCTGAAGGGAATTTGGGGAGAAAATACCAACAATAATTGGGATTCCCAAAAAATCTTCAGAATAGCAGCGGCCTGGCTGTGAAATGGGTGGCTAAGCCATCTACTGAGCAATCTAATGAGAAGCTCGCGGGATCTTTAGGCAATAAAGAAATCTAGCGAAGTGAAACTCATCCCCCCGGCAGGTCGTTTAATGCAGACCAAGAGATCGAGTCATTAGATGTATTTCTCAGACCTGACCAGGCTCTTCAAGATCCGAGAAGTGTCTTTATTATAACATACTTGGCTGATATACAAAATTAATTGCAAAATAATGATATAATTTTCATTAAATTATGCGATTTATGGGAAGCTGCTTCCAGCTAAAATTCCTGGTCTGGTCACCAGCATATAGATTCACATTCAGGATTAAGAGATTAACCTTTCCCCGAAGAGTAATGATCTAGTATTATCTTCAGAAAGCATTGATAAAAAAAGGACTTCTTTCCCCAGTTCTAAGAGGGCAGAAGTCCCTTAAATTGTTTTGATACCGCGAGTTATGCGGATTTGCCCCGCAATTGAACGTCTCGAATGTTTGGCTATATCCCGATAGACTGCTTAAAGCCTGGGTAACAGGTACTCATATGCGCTAAGTGCTGCTTTGGCACCTTCACCAACCGCCACCAATACCTGCTCAGCAATACTATCGGTCACATCACCCGCGGCGAATACGCCGGTAACGCTCGTGTGTCCGAAACGATCCACTTTGATGCGTCCCAGGTCATCCAGCTCGACCAGGTCGGTAACCATTTGCGAGTTGGGGATCAGGTTCATCTCGATGAATGTGCCTTCCGCTTCGATGGTCTCCAGTTCACCATCCGGTTTCTGGACGACCAAATGATTGGCGAAGCCATTGCCCTTGACCTCGTTGACCTTATGATTTTCGAGTACGGTCACGTTGGGTGAGCTGGTTAATTTCTTGCCCAGGTCCGTGGTCAGCACATCCCCGCTGGGGCCGATCAGGTGCACATGTTTGGCGACTGTGGCAAGCTCGGCGGCGGAACGCAGGGCCAGCTCACCTTCCCCGACAACCGCAGTCTTGCGGTCGATGAAAAGCGGCGCATAGCTCAACGCTGAATAGCACAGCCCCCGCATGATGAACTGCTTCTCCCCGGGAACGTCAAGGCGCTGCTGCTTGGTTCCGGAAGCGATGATAACTGCTTTGGTCTGTAGCTCACCACCACCTTTGGTGTTAACCTGGAAACCATCAGATACCTGTACGATGCTTTCGACCGGTTCCATGTGGCGGGCAAATTTCAAGTATTCCAGTTCGCTGCGGAATTTATTGACGATCTCCAGCCCGCGAATCACCTGGTAGTCTTCTATCCAGGGCAGCGCCAGCCGGTAATTGGTCTTGCCGCCCAGGTCTTTGGTGATCATCAAGACATTGAGCCGTT
Organism: Anaerolineales bacterium; assembly: GCA_041558875.1. Lineage (GTDB taxonomy): Bacteria > Chloroflexota > Anaerolineae > Anaerolineales > UBA4823 > PFL25. The sequence continues at coordinate 19,904 of JBFFEL010000055.1, read as the reverse complement.
TACGAATGGCATAAATTGTGGCTGTAAGACCTGCGGGTCCGCCCCCGACGACGATCAAGTCATACATAATTCACCTCGTTTGATTTCTATGCTGCTTGACTGATAATTTTCAAGATAGGACGCGGACAGGTGGCGATCATTGCATAAATAATATGCTTATCCGAGTTTTTCAGTGTCATTCCACGTCCAAAATAATATGTCAGGTCAGGTTTGTTAACTTGTAAAGAATCCTTCAACACCTTTCAATTGAAGATCGGTATTATTCTTCGGCCGGCATCTGGATGAATTCTTGATCCATCATCATGTGGGTCAAATCGCGCGAGCGCTTGATGATCCGGCGAGCCTGGTCAAATAACTCGTCGTAGCTGAGCTGTATACGAGCGATACCCTGTTCCTGGGCTTTCATTGCCACTGCCGCGGCTTCACGGGGGAAAACTTCCCAATCATCCATCGTGGGTAGGATGCGTTCCTCATTCAGGTCATCACCAACGTGATCGGCTAGGGCTTTAGCCGCTGCGAAGCACATCTCATCAGTGATGGTGCGGGCGCGCACATCCAGAGCGCCGCGGAAGATGCCCGGAAAACCGAGTGAATTGTTGACCTGGTTGGGGAAATCCGATCGACCAGTTGCGACGATGCGCCCTCCGGCTGCTTTTGCCTCCCAGGGCCAGATTTCTGGCACCGGATTGGCGCAGGCGAACAAGATGGCCTCATCGGCCATCGCCTCCACCCATTCCGCCTGGATCACGCCTGGGCCGGAGCGGCTCAATGCGATAACGACATCGGCACCTTTCATCGCCTCTGGAATGCCCCCTTGGCGTCCTTCGGCGTTGGTGATCTGGCAGAGATGCCACTTGTCGACGAACTCGGCCTTACGCATTTCGAGGTCTTTGCGATGAGTGCCCAGAATGCCCTTGCTGTCGACCATGGTACATTTGGCAGGATCAGCTCCCCAGCCGAAGATCAAGCGCGAGCAGGCCACATTGGATGCGCCGGTGCCCACGAAGGTGATCTTCACCTCGCTCATCTCTTTCCCGACGATCTTCAAGGCGTTGATCAACGCCGCCAGAGTGACAGTGGCAGTTCCTTGCTGGTCATCATGCCAGACGGGGATATCAGCCTTTTCGCGCAGCGTGTCAAGCACGTAAAAGCACTTTGGTTGGGAGATGTCTTCCAGGTTCACACCCCCAAAGCCGGGCTGCAGCATGGTAACCGCGTTGATGATATCGTCCGGGTCTTTCGTGTCCAGCATGATGGGAACACCATCTACGCCGCCCAGATACTTGTACAGAAGAGCTTTGCCTTCCATCACGGGGAGTCCAGCTTTGGGACCGATATCACCAAGTCCCAGTACACGTGTGCCATCGCTGACGACAGCTACCGTGTTCCATTTGTTGGTGTACTCGTAGACCAGATCTGGCTCTTCAACGATTGCCCGGCAGGGAGCCGCAACCCCGGGGGTATACCAGATAGCGAAATCATCGAAATCGCGCACACAACATTTCAGGGCGGTTTCGATTTTTCCCCTGTAAAACGGATGCAGCTCCATCGCATCCCCCGAGGGCTTTTTGGCTTTAGCAAGCAGCTCATCTACGTTCACAGGTTCTTTTTCTATAAGCATTATTTGCTCCTAAGAAGAAACAACACGTATTGTAGGGTTTAGTTTATTGCTGCAGATAGGAATCTGCATAAATGACTGTGTTTTGCAGGACCTGAACTGTCTTCCAGATATCCACTTGTTTGGGATCGTTCAAGTCAACATCCTCGACTGTTGGTTCCTCCATGTTGGCAATCCGTTCAGCAATCTTGAGGTATAGTTTGCCGACTGGGGTTGAATCGTCACTTTCTTCGATGATGCGGATGGTTTCCTTCAACTCGTCGTCTAGTGGATCAGCGATCATCATATTCAAACCAACGCCCATCAGCATGGCGCAGTAGACCTGGTTGATCAATAGCCGGTTTTCGCGAGGCACTGCGTTGGACACATTGGATAGCCCAACAGAGACTGCCGGGGGTGGATCCCAGGCATATTGCAGCGTGCGCACCGCTTCAAGCAGTTCAGGGCAGTACTCCTGGCAGCCTGATACCGTGAGCACCAGGGGATCGATGATCAGGTTTTCCATGGGATAATCGATCTCCTGCATGCGTGGGATGAGCTGTTCGAGGGCGATGGTAACCCGTTCATCCGCACCCACTGGAATGCCGCCGCTGCCCATGGTCAAAGCGATCAGCTTGGTGTCATATTCCTTGGCCAGCAAGGGAACTTTTTCCAGCCGTTCCGGCTCAGCTGAAGTGGAATTGATGATCGGTTGGGCTTTGGTAACTTTCTTCAATCCGGCCTCAATGCCCATGAGATTGGTGCTGTCGAAGCTGAGCGGGACATCTGCCACGGCTTCAACCGTTTCCACCATCCATGGAAAGACCTCTTCCCAGTCTTTCTTGCGGGGTCCCAGGTTGATGTCCAGGGCCTGCGCACCGCCTTCAACCTGTTTTACCGCTAAGTCCTGAAAGAATTTCGCGTCCTTTTCTCTCAAGGCTGCTTTGACTTTTTCTGAAATGATGTGAATGTTTTCTCCGATTATGTACATAGGTGCCCTCCCTGAGCTCCTTTCAATTAATTGGTTTCACTAGTGATGGCTGCTTCAACCGATGGAAAGCGGGATAAGTCAGTATGCGGAAGAAACAGGGCTGACATGAATGCATCAAAAAACTTGTTGTCCGCGGATAATTCGATATATGTCATCCGCGTGGCAATTTCTTCAACCTGGTTGCGTGCCTGGTGATCTAGCAGGGCTAGATAGGCGCCTCGCACCGCTGTGTTGCCCAAAAATTGGAATTTTTCCCAGGCCAGATCTGGCAAGAGGCCAATTTCGATGGCTTTCTCTAAATTGATATATTTTCCGAACGAACCTCCGATCAATACCTGCTCGACCCAATCGAGGGGAATGCCGACGCTTTCGGCCAGTACAGTAAAGCCAGCATAAATAGCTGCTTTGGCGCGTAACAGGTTGTCAACGTCAACATGAGTGATGACGATATCTTCACCATCACCAGTCTCTGATCCAAAACAGATCACGTATTCCCAACCATGCTGACCCTGGCGGATGCGGTCAGTCTTCAGGTTGGTATTGAAATTACCTGCCTTGTCGATCACTCCGGTCAGGAACATCTCAGCTAAGAGAGCGATCAGACCGCTACCACAGATGCCGCGCGGCTTGACTCCACCGATCACGCGGAAAGAGGGTTCCAGACTGGTATCGTTGATCCAAATATCCTCGATGGCGCCTTTGGTGGCGCGCATACCGTCTCCCACCCCAGCGCCCTCAAAAGCGGGTCCTGCAGAGCAGGCGCAGGTCACCAGCCATTCTCGGGAACCAAGCACGATCTCTCCATTGGTGCCCACGTCCATAAACAGGGTGACCCGTTCGGTGTTGTCCACGCCGGAGGAAAGCACACCGGCGGTGATGTCCGCGCCCACATAGCTGGCGACGCCCGGCAGGCAATCGATGGTGCCATCCGGATGGATGCCGATGCCGATCTCGCGGGCAGTCAAGGTAGGTACCTGGTTGATCGTGGTGGTGAAGGGCATCATGCGTATGTTCTCAGGCGGGATGCCTAAGAGCAAGTGCATCATGGTGCTGTTGCCAACCACAGTAGCCTTGAGGATGTCTTCTGGCTTTATGGGGGGATCAGACTTAACCCTTTTGCAGACGGTCTCTAGCAGCTCGTTGATCGTCTCCAGAACCAGCTGGCGAAGGTTTTCCCCACCGCCATTTTTTCCCGCGTAAATGATGCGCGAGACGACATCTTCACCTCGTGATATCTGCTGGTTGTATTGGGCAGCCTGGGCTTTCACCTTCCCAGTGATCAAGTCAACCAACCAGACAGTAACGGTTGTGGTACCGACATCAATCGCCGCGCCCCACAAGGGTGGCGGGATCATTTCTTTTCCCGGGAGTATTTCAATCAGGCGAGGCGGCTGTTGGGAACCATCCATAGAATGCATATCCAGGATTGCGGTTACTTCCCAGTTCCCAGCACGCAGCACCTCTCCTATGCGCTGGAGCAATCCTAAGGTCGCTTGGACCTGCTCGATACCTGCCTGTTTTCGCAAACCCGTCGTCAGGCGGGACCAATCGTCTGTCTGATCGCTCATGTCGGGGGGGCTGAGGGTTAGTGGCACAGCCTGGATGACCTGGTGTTGGGTGTAGATATACCCCTCGGGAACTGTCACCTCGGCGGCAGTGCGGTCGCTGGTAAGCAGGCGCTCAATCTTTTCCTGCGGGGGTATGGCAAGCTGAATATCGCTCTCGACCACCGACTGGCAGGCGAGAGCGTAGCCCTGATCGATATCCTCTTTGGATAAGCGAATGGTGCTCCTGCGGCGAACATCTCCATTAGTGACTTTAAGGGCACAGCGGCCGCAGCGCCCCTGACCACCGCAAGGCTGGTTAAGATCGACGCCAGCAGCAAGTACCGCTTCAGATAACAAGGTGCCGGTTTTTACCTGTACCGTGTCGTCAATCGCTTCGAAGGTGACGGTATGCTCAGCCATTAAGCACTTGACCTAAAGGATCGACCTTTTTGATAATCCTTATAACGCCTGTTTCATAAATGCAGGGAGGTCGACGGCTTCCCTGGGTCCGACCCGGATTTCCCAGCCTGGCAGTTCCTCTTCCAATTCTCCCGAGAGCACTGCCACGTGACCGGGCAAGACAACCTGCTTTGAGCTGGTTTTGTCAGCCACATTGAACTCTTTTACTGCCTTGGCAATCCGCTCAGCATCGAATTTTCCAGCTGCCCAGGCGGTGAGCACGCTCATACCTTCGGCATCCGTTACCAGCAGCCACGCTGGTAGCCCAGCTCCTTCGACCTCGTTGGCAACACTGAAATAGGTGATGCTGAAGTTGGTGGTAACAAGCAAGGGATCTTCAGGCTTGGGGCCGTTGATCTCGTACAAACCAGGTTGAACCTGGATCGGCTTTTGTGGGTCGGTGTAAATGTTTTGTCTCAACACCAGCAGTGGGTACACCGAAGCGGGTGTGAAATTATCGATGACGATAAAGCCAGCATATTTGGCAATCGCCTGGGCCGCCAGCATCGATTCGATCCCTGCGTCTCCTGCATCGCCAGGGAATGAGATCACTGGATAACCCAGCGGGCGGAAATTTTTCTTCAGAGAGAGCCTGCGAATTTGGGTGCCGAATGTCAGTGCAGGACTGAAAGTGCGTCCACCGGGATCGATCACCAGGTCTTCGACACCTTTATCGGCGATTTTCTGGGTTAGATCTGCAAGTGCTTCAAGGGAATCTTCGATCACGCCCAAAGCAGTTTTGTTTTCTTTGGCCAAATCCGCCATGGCTTCCCAATTATTAGCATCTGCTCCGTAAAGTAGGGGGCTTTCCCCATCCAAAACACCCAGGCCAGCCTTCATTATTTCTGGGTCCCTGCTCATCAGGACCAGGGGGCGCTGGCTGGCTTGCCGGACTGCGGAGACTGCATTTGAGAACGCGCCAGCATCTCCAGATACAGAAGCCACGGCAAATCCATCGATGGATAAATCTATACCGACATAATTAACCTGGTATGCATCCGCTTTGCTGACTTTCTCCCTTATCGTTTCCTCTGACTCTGAATCTAGCACCCGTAAGAAGATACCCGGCATATGGTAGAAGGTCTTCTCGTGGCGGAAGAGGACTACCTCGTTGCCAGCTTTGGCCTCATTGCCATTTGCCTTCAATGTCACCAGGCGGATCGGTGGGGCGGCTGATTCAGCCAGCTCAGCTTTCGATTCCTCGCTTACATATGGGCAATCAGACAGCTCAACCTGTTTGGCGGCCAGTTTCATGGCAAATGCCAGGCAGGTGGGAAAGCCGCATTCTTTACAATTTGTTTGGGGGAGTAATTTGTATATTTGTATTCCAGTTAAGGCCATTTTCGCCTCTCCAAATTTTGGTTGTTCAGCAGTTTAGCAGCAGAAATTCAATATGTCTTGGCTACAGATCAGCCTTCACGCAGGTTCGGGGGCAACCATTAAATCTTCAATGGCTGTTTTCACTCTTTGAATGCTGACCGGGTGGCGAAGGACGACGATATCTGCGCCTGATTCGAGCAAGGTGATCGCGGTCAAGGTCTCCCAATTGATGGCGCGCGCTTCCCAGTCTCCCCAGGTTTCAGGTACACCTTCTCCCACTTTCGATTCCTTGGTCTTCCAGGCCTCAAAGCCAGGGGTGACGAGCATCGGCAGCTGGGTCATGTTGTCACCCTGCAGGGCAGCCAATCGCAGCCGCTCCATGGCAGAATATCCGTATTCAATACCATAACCAAGCGCGCCGGTAGTCGGATCCATAATTATCCGATCGAGCGGGAAATCCATGTCGCTGATCAAAATATTGAGCTGTTTCGCCAGGTTGACGTCCATTGGAGTCCTGGCGACCACCAGGTGATCGTTGGCCATAGCGGTGGCAACGATTGTCCTGTAATTCTTATCCTCGCAAAGCCCGAGTGCCAGCCGCTCACCCTTGGTTGCTTCGGATATGGCTACCAGTAATTCGTTATCTAATTCTGCCTGTCCTGGGCCGAAGACTATCAGGGGCAGTCCACTTGCTGCGAGGACTGCTTTTACGGTTGAGACCGCAGATTCAGCACTTGTTGTCTCACCGCCAGCATCGGTTGGGCTGAAGGTTAACTGGATCAGATCCGCACCAGTGTCTTCCGCTGCTTTTGCCCATTGAGCAGGATCAGCTGCTGCATCACCCCAGGCTTCGAGCAACAAAGGTGACCAATCATCCGGCTGGCGATCTTTTATTTCGACCGCGATGACGGGTGAATTTGGCATTTCGGCTTCAAAATGCATAAATGGTAATGTTTTCTCCCCACCGGTGGTTACCGACCGAGAGCGAGTGCCGCCTTCAGATGCAGTGGCACCGATGGTCACACTGCGCACTTCGCCGGGCCACTTATCCACGGGAACTTCGATAGGCATATGCTTGTTCTCCTTATCTGATGGTGATTGCTATCGATTAACGATATAGCAAGAATTATTCCAATTTAACTTTCCGGTTTAATGTTTCTCTCCCGGGAAGCTTCTCTTTTATTAATAAACTCTTCCAGGGGTAGCACCCGTTCTGCTTTGATGCCTAAATCTTTTAGCTCTTCGCTGTCCTCTGCCGCGAGCGCGCGTAGAATGTGTTTATAAGATATGGCCGCGGCAGGGTATTCGATGCCGGCTGCATGATGCATGAGGAAAAATGTCCGGATGCCTTGATCGCGCATAATTTGTGCGGCAGCCGTGAGCGGGATATCCGGCGGAATCTGGGGGACACCCTCCCGCATCACTTCAACCGCGGTGAGCGATTTTGCCTCCTGGCGGGAGAAGGCCGCCACCAGATCATCCTGTCCAACCACTCCCAGAGCTTTGCCATCATCCAGGACGATCACCTCATCCAGATCATGATCCAACAGCAATTTGGCAATTTCAGGAACGGTTGCTTGAGGGGTACATGTCAGTACGCCGACTGTCATTAAGTCGCGTACCAGGTGGGGCAGGGGAGTCTCAGGCATACCAGCCTTTATTTCTGGGAAAAGAAGGGGAAGGGATAAGACATAATTCTCTTTCCTTATCCCTTATCCCTTTTCCCCTTCTCCCTTAGAAAATGGGATCCATGACCAATGCAGGATGGTTTTGCTCTTCCATCCAGGCCAGCAGTTCATCCACCGAAGTGGCGTTGCGTTCATCAGCGATCTTGTTGATTAAATCGGGATCGCCTTCTCGCTCAGCAACTGCAACAAATTCATCAGCCATCGTCTCTTTGAGCACGCTGCTCATCCAGACCACGCGTTTGAATCCGCCATCGGAGGAGATAAATTTGGGACTGATCAGATAAAATTTGCCAACGCCCATTACGCCGGGGGTTTGCAGACCACCACCCGCGATACCTGCCAGGGTGCTGAAGGTCATTCCAGCTGGGGTCATGCTTGTATCCTCACGGCTGACAACCATCACGCCGTTAGATTCGGGGATCAGCATCACGATGCACTCGAAGCAGCCGCAGGCGGTCATCGGATTTTCCATGATGGAGTACATGGCGACTTCTTCCACCACGCCATGAGAACCAACCTTGGCATATTCGTTCGTGCCGGTCCAATAACCTTTTTCTGCGTCAACTTGCTTACCGAGTTTGATGGGTTGGTTGGGTCCGGTTGGGTTGATGCTGAAGGAAGCTTTGCAGTCCAACCAGTTGTAAGCACCGCACAAGCCCAGCCTCTCGGGACTAACCACGCAGACATGGTTGGGGGCGAAGGACTGGCACAGCGTGCAGGAGTAGAATTCTTCGACTGAATTGTCGGTCAGGTCTGCCAGGCGCTTGTTGCGGAAGTCATACGCTTCGCGGGCTTTCTCCAGCCAGGCCTGCATCTGCTCAGGGTTGGTGTAGACCGCTACTTCTACCTTATCGACGATGGCGCCGAAATCGGAGTGATAGCGGGCATGCAGGATCTTACCGAAATGCTCCAGGTCAAAGCCCTTGTCAGCCGCGCCGTTTGAGATCCGGATCCAGGCGATATCGCGCTGCCCGATATGTTGGATGCCCGAGGCGCCGTTGATGAAATAGTGGATCTGGCGTTCCAATACAGGCTCGAAATCTTCTTGCATCTGGCGTCCAGCAACTTTAACCACGATGCCAATATCAAGGCTGCCCTGTTCAGGGACATCCTCAAAGCCGGCTCCAATGACCTCGACTTTGCCATCGACGACCTCCTCCAGCGGAACCATTTGCAGGTATTCAAAGCAGCGGGAATGTTTTCCACCGAATTCAACGCGCATGTCAGCCTTGCGGACAACTTCTCCTTCGAAAGCAGAACCATAAGGTACTGGTACAGGCACATCAGCAACTTTCACCTTTACGCCCCGAATCTCGATGCATTTCTGCACCATACGTTCGGCGCGTTCAAGGTCGTCCTTGGCTTCGATCTCATTGAAAGGCATGCTGACGACATGCTCGTAGGTTGTGACGCCAGTCGGTAATATCTCTGGAATCACGGTATCCGCGATGACCGGGAAGCCAAAGTTGATCGCCCCGGCCGCAGCGGCATATTTGAGGTCGTCGACCTCACCCAAAGCCAGCACGAAGGCAAAGACGCGGTTCTTGTTGTAGAGCAGGATGTCACGCGCCATGCCGCCTTTCAAACCGCCGAAGGTGAGCGCAGAGCGGACCGCAAAACCGAGGGCGTAAATCGCGCTCAGGGTATCCGTCCCGAAAGGCACCGTATAGGTGTCATAACCCAGCTCAACGCCTTCTTCAATCAGCTGGTGGATGATGCTGCGACCATTAACATTCCCCGAAAGGAAGGTCAGAATGTTGCGCCTTTGCAGTTCACGCACAAGTTTGACGGCAACTTCGTTCGATTTTGCTGCGCCAACAATGGCGGCAAAGCCAGGCATACGACCGTCTACTAATTGGATACCCCAGGAACGCAGCTGGATGTCGTCGATGGGACCATTGAGATGCCCATCGGCACCGTTCCTATCACCGCCGTTATCTGGACTGGTAAATGCAGTCCCACCAGCCAGCGAGAAGCCTGGCATGGGCTCAGGCTGCAGACCATAGACGAAGCGGATAGCTTCGATCGTTTCTGCGGCAATGAGGGTTGCCATGCCGCTGTCGAGGGTCTCACCAAGATATGGTGTCCATTTATCCTTAGATGGCACGGGGTGCAGCAGCTGCTTGGCGTGCTGCATAACCGGCGTTAACTGGCTCAGGGTTTCCACCTCCAAACCAGTCATGCCATTAATTAATGGCAGGTAGTAAGCGGTGTTTGGGAATGCGACCGGCGTGTCAGGTCCCTTTTCCGTGAGTGCTTTCTGAAGCATGAGTTCTGCTTCAGTAACTAACGCATTGGCACCGCGAATAGCACGAGATGCAATGTAACGAGACATGAATGAACCTCCTAATTAATCGGCTGCCACGCCGTAAATAGCTGATACTCGTTCTTCAAGCGGTAGCTGCTCGATTTCGAGCATGCGGGTATCACCGCTCTCTCCAAATCGATCTGGGTCGTATTCAGGCAGACCAAGAGCAGCGCGTTTCTTATCGATATGCTCGAGGGTTGCGGCGATCATTTCCTCGGGATCGGCGATGAATTCTAATTTACCGCCGTAAATTTCCTCCCAACCCTGGCTGATATAGTCAGAGACGATATCGCTGTCAGCAACTCGATCAGGCATACCGCTGACCGGAGATGATCCTCCGAAGATCACGTAGGCACCCGAGGCGACGCAATAGGTGCCGATGGCAAGCGCTTTTTCGCTCATCCATTCCGGCGCCAGTCCAACCGCGGGGATTTGATCGATGTCGTCTCCCAGACCCCCTTCTTCAACCATCTGGGTTAGCACAGTCAGGATGCGGGTATTATCGACGCAAGAACCCATGTGCAGCACGGGTGGGATACCAACCGCTTCGCACACTTCACGCAGACCTGGTCCTACCTGGTCCAATCCAGCTTCACCGAGTAGCAGGCCGAGTTTGGCACTGGCGATTGCGCCGCAGCCGGTCTCGACCACCAGGACATCTTTCTTCAGCAGTTCTTTGGTGACTTTCGCGTGCAGGTAGTCCTGGGAGCTGCGCGGGTTGTTGCAGCCGACAATGGCCGCCACACCGCGGATGCGCCCGCTCATGATGGCGTCATTCAGCGGGCGGAAGGAAGCGCGATAGGCGCCGCCCAGCATGTAGTTGATGTATTCGTGGGAGAACCCGGGGATCAGGTCTTCTTTGACCTGCGGGATTTGGATCTCGCCGCGATTCTTGTAGTTATCGATCGATTCACGCAGGATATCCTTGGCGATGCTCAAGGCGCGCTTTTCATCAAATTCAATGTGGGTGCCGCCTTTGATCTTTACCTTTGGTGAGGTCGTGATGATCTTGGTGTGGAAATTGCTTGCCAGGTCGACCAGCGCTTGCATGATACATTGTACGTCTACTACCATCGCCTCGACTGATCCGGTTAAGATGGCCAGCTCCTGGTGCAGGAAGTTGCCCGCAGCAGGGATGCCCTGGCGCATGAGGATCTCATTGGCCGTGCAGCAGATCCCGGACAGGCTGATGCCTTCTGCTCCGGCTGCTTTGGCGTACTCGATGATCTCAGGATCTTGGGAGGCCGCCACGATCATTTCACTCAATGTGGGTTCGTGCCCGTGAACGACGACGTTTACCATGTTGTCCTTCAAGACACCCAGGTTGGCCTGTCCAAGCAGGGGTGCAGGTGTGCCGAAGAGAATATCAGCGGCGTCTGTAGCGATCATGGATCCCCCCCAACCATCCGCCAGCGAGGTTCGCACGGCATGATTCAGGAGATGCTCAGGATCTTGATCGTCACCAATGTGGGTGCGGTGCAGTGCTTCAACTACCTCACGGTCGATGCCGCGCGGGATCACGCCCTGTTCTCTCCACAGCTCCTGTCGTTTCTTTGGCGCCCGGATGACTGGTGCAATCTCGCCTTTCTGCTGGCCGAATTGGGAGATATAGAGATCTGCCAGGTCGTTGGCGATCTCTTCCGGTGAACGGCCTTCGATGGGGATATCATATCTGGCAGCTACCGTGCGCAGCTTGGCGACATCTCGGATGGTATATCCTTCGGCTTCACCATTAGCGACTGCTTTGAGCGTGAAGGCCATATCTCGCCCATGATCGGAGTGCGCAGCGCCTCCTGCCGCGATGGCTCGGATCAGGTTGCGGGCTTGAATGGTGTCAATGGTCGCTCCGCAAACGCCTGTCTGGCCTTCTTTCGTCAGGCGGCAGGGTCCCATGCCACACAGTTTGCAGCACATCCCGGTACTACCGACATTGCAGGGTGACATATTATCTGCCCGGCTGAAGGCGGTGCCAATGCCAAGCTCGTCAGCCCGGACCAACATCTCTTGCGCAGCTGGGTCAATGGATTTTTCTTCAACCGTTCGTTGTTTCTTTGGCATGGTTTAACTTTCCTCCTCCATGGTATTGATGGCGCCGATCCCTGGGCATGGCCATAGGGGCCGGCCGACGTAGCTCACCTCTTGGGCGAAACCAACCGTCTCTTTGGTATGTTCGTAAACTTCCGTGTGGCGGAAAAAGGTTCCATCGCCGTTTTTTGAGGTCGCCGGTTTTCCTGCTTCGGCGACGACCACGAATTCTCCAAGGTAACCGGCAGCTTCCAGTTTCTCGGCGATTTCTTTATCGCTGACTGATCCTGGATCGAAGGTCACCTCTGCCACCTGGAAGGCGCTGCTGGCATAAACGTCATCTACCCCAGGCATTTCCAAGAGGATCCGTCTCACTTCGACGACGTGATGGTCTGCAAACATCGCAGGCAGTTCATAGGTTTTCTTTTCCATGTTTACCCTTCCACTGAAATTGGCCTCATATATCAGGCTGAATATTTTTGGTGGGGAGATATATGAGATTGTTTATTTACAAATGACATAAGGTCAGGATTTTGTAACTAACCCTGACCATGAACTAAGGCCGCTGCCTCCTTTCGGATTGGTTTAATGTTCGTAAAAATCGAGTAAGAATAAGCATAATTTGAGTAGGACAAATAGCATTAAGAACCAAAATCATACGTCTTAGGTCTGAATTGAACCAAATTCCCTAGGTATAGTATAAATAGACCTTGTTTATGTTTTTAGTACCACCTGTCACGGATTAGAGCGGATATTTGTCACAGGAAATTTCACGAGAAAAAACGCTTGACGAATGGGGGGCAAGCATATATAATAATTTGGGTAAATTTAGTCTTATCTAAATATATTTTTAAATGCCTGAATTTATCTTTTTTCAACCTTGATTTCGATAGAAAGTTGATTTGAAAATATCTGTGATTCTCAACATGTCATCTGCAAAATGAGCAGGTGGAATAGACGACAGTTGAATTTCGAGGAGTGCAAGTAATGAAAATATTTGGTAACAAAAGGAACAGCTTGTCCCGGCGGGATTTCCTAAAAACGGCCTTCGGTGGCGGACTAGCAGTCACTGGATTGGCAGGTGTTGCAGCCAACAAGGATACCTCTGCCAAGCCGGTGATGGAAATCACCAAGCAAGATTCCCACGATCATGGTATGCCAGGAACCATAGGGCAGGTAGACAATGCCAGGAATGGTTTTGATGCCCAATCTTTACTTTATGAATGGGATTATGGTGAAGTTAGCCAGCTGCCCAACGGCCAGACTTTGCGGGAATACAACATCGCCGCAGTCGATAAAGAGATTGAGATCGCACCCGGGGTGTTTTTCCCGGCCTGGACTTATAACAGCCGCGTACCAGGACCCAGCTTGAGGTGCGTGGAGGGGGACCGCATTCGCATCCGCTTTATCAATGCTGGCAGCCACCCCCACACGATCCATTTTCACGGTATCCACTCAGCCAGCATGGACGGTGTCCCCGGAGTCGGCGCAGGAGAAATTCATTCTGGGGAAGAGACGGTCTACGAGTTTGATGCTTTCCCGTTTGGCTGCCACCTGTACCACTGCCATGCTAACCCGCTCAAACGTCACATCCATAAAGGATTGTACGGCGCCTTTGTGATCGATCCGGACCCGAGCAGGCATCCAGGAGAAGATGAAATCCTCGCCCGTCAGCGAAATAACCAATTCCCAGAATCAGAAGAGTACAACGAAATGGTCATGGTGATGAATGGCTTCGATACGAACTTCGATGGCGATAACGAGGTTTATGCAGCCAATACGATTGCCTTCGCTTATATGAATGAGCCGATCCAGATTAAAAGGGATCAACCCCAGCGGCTCTATCTGATCAACATCACCGAATTCGATCCAATTAACTCGTTCCACGTTCATGGTAATTTCTTCGATTACTATGATCACGGGACGACTTTTCAACCAACACTAAAGACGGTTGACACCATCATGCAGTGCCAGGCTCAGCGCGGTATCCTGGAGTTCTCTTTCAAGGATTTTGAGCTCGGTCGCTACATGTTCCACGCTCACCAGAGCGAGTTTGCAGAGCTGGGCTGGATGGGATTTTTCGAGGTGGTCGAATGAGCGCAGGAGATAAAGTCATGACCACTGCCGAGGGTAAGAAAGAACCCGGACGCAATATCCCCTTGTGGGTTGCGGTATTGGTTCCCTTAGCGGCCATAGCGTTGATGCTGGCCTTATTTGCGTTTGGAAACCCGTTATCCCTCTTCACCGCCAACCTGCCGCCTATCGAGGATCTTAATCTTGAAAGGATCAAGGTGGTCGATGGCGGTTTTGAGGTCACGGTGGTCAATGGGGGACCCGATCCGGTGACGATCGCCCAGGTGCTGGTGGACGAGGCATATTGGAATTTCAATATATCTCCTGCGGCCACGATTCCGCGACTCGGCCGGGCGACGGTTGATATTCCATATCCCTGGGTGGATACCGAGCCACATGAGATCGTAATCGTTACATCCACTGGAGTGACCTTCCCGGGTGAGGTGCCGGTGGCAACCCTCACGCCCACACCTGGCGTGGAGGAATTCCTAGCTTATGGGTTACTGGGGGTCTACGTGGGGATCATTCCCGTCGCGCTGGGTATGCTCTTTTATCCGGCAATGAGAAAGATGGGCCGTAAATGGTTGGGAGGCATTTTATCTCTGACCATTGGTTTGTTGGTCTTCCTCCTGGTGGATACCTTCATGGAAGGTTTGGAATTCGCCCTCGAGCTGCCGGGTGTATTCCAGGGTGTTCCGCTGATCCTGATCGCCGCGCTGCTGACCTGGCTGCTTTTGCTGGCCATCGGATCGCAGCGGAAAAAATCAATCGGGGATGATCCATATCGTCAGGCGGTGTACATCGCCACGATGATCGCCCTGGGTATCGGTTTGCACAATCTCGGTGAAGGGCTGGCTATCGGCGTGGCATTCTCTATCGGGGAAGCCGCCCTGGGATCGTTCCTGGTGATCGGCTTCATGCTGCACAATATCACCGAAGGGGTTGGCATCGTGGCTCCGCTGGTACCTGGAAAGAAGAAAGATAGGGAAGGGAAAGAGGGGGGTGCGCCGTCCAAAGAAATGAAGCGCCCAAGTATCTGGGTTTTCATCGGTCTGGTGCTCCTGGCCGGGGCACCTGCGATTTTCGGCGCCTGGATCGGCGGATTTGCCTTCTCGCCTTTCCTGACCGCCTTGTTCCTTGGCATCGCCGTGGGCGCCATCTGGCAGGTGATCGTTGAAGTGGTCGGTTTGTTGAGAAATTATTCCGCACAGGATGGTACTCCTCTGGTTTCATGGATGAACCTGGGTGGCTTTGTGGTAGGCATCGCCATCATGTACCTGACCGCCTTCCTGGTCAAATTCTAGAGAGATCTAAAACCGATGAAATCATGCAAAGTTTCATAAACAAAACTTTCTCTTGTCATTGTGAATGGAGCGAAGCGGAGTGTGGCAATCTCCTGGTTGGTAGTGGTTTTCCTCTTTCGTCCCCAACGCAGAGCATTCTGCCTATAGAAAATCCACAAACCATCTGAGGCTACCTGATACCTGAAAAACTCAGTAAACTCTGAGTGACTAATTCTCAATAAAAACTTCCCGTGGGAAACCACGGGAAGTTTTTGGCTGGGGGTCGAGGATTCGAACCTCGGCTTACGGTTCCAGAGACCGCTGTCCTACCACTAGACGAACCCCCAAAGATTGTGGGGGCATTCTATCATAGCTGCCTTCTGGCGTCAATTTCGCTGAACAATAACAATTGAATTTACACCATTGACATAGACACTAACTAAGATACACTGTTAATTTATGGATCTTATTCAATTGATTTTAAATGATCGTTTAATGAAGCATATTTGGCAACCGAATCATGAAAACGCGTACCGCAGGAGGAGACGATGTTGATTGAAATCATCGAAAGCTGGATTAACAACTATCCAATAATTGTATTGCCAATAGTTGGTTTGATAGCATACCTACTGTATCGCGCGACCCGTTATGTACTCGCACGCGGCTTGTTTTTTATTGCAATACGGACAGAAACAGTATATGACGATTTAATTGTTGATCGTCTCCAACCCTTCAGAGTTGCTTGGTTGGTACCGCTGCTACTGATCTATAATTTTTTTGTTTATTTTTCCCCGGAATACAGATTTGTTGAAACAATATCCCTGATTCTGATAATCTGGTTTTCGGCAGATTTCATTATCTCGATCTTGAGCGGGATAAACGATGTATATAAACATAACCCCAGATATCAAGGGGTTAGCGTTGCCGGATATATCGGTATCTTTAAGGTTTCAATTGTTGTAGGTGCAATTGTTTTAACTGTATCTTACTTGTTTGAGGTTGAACCCATAGCCCTACTTGGTGGGTTGGGTGCTTGGCTGGCTGTGCTTCTGCTGATATTTAGAGATACGATCTTATCCTTCTTGGCCAGCATCCAAATATCTACCCAACAGCTAATCAAGGAAGGGGATGAGGTATCCATTCCGGCTTTTGGAGCAAGTGGTTTTGTTACCGATATCGATCTGCAGACCATTACAATTCAAAATTACAGTAATACGATTTCCACAATTCCAACCTCCAAGATTACGGAGGTCGGCTTTGAAAATATGCGGGAAATACTTGAAAGCGGCAACCGGCGCATTAAACATGCCATACTTCTGGATGCAGACACGATCAAGTTTGCAGATAAGGATTTTGTGGACAGGCTAAGCGGGATCGATTTCATTAACGAGTATCTTGATGTGAGTAACAGGGTTGGATCCATCCCGGCTACCAACCTAGAGCTTTTTATCCAATATGCAACGGGGTATCTGAAAAACAAAAAAGAAATCAGATTAAGGCGCTTTCCTTTTATGATTCGAATATTAGAAGATACAACAGGAAACGGGACACCGCTTGAGTTTTATATGTATGTGAAAGCCAAAGGTATCGTAATCTTCGAGGAGTTTAGAACCGAAATTTTCATGCATTTGTTGGCCGTAATACCTAATTTTGACCTAAAGGTTTTCCAACAGGAGTACCGAGAATAAATCCGCTAGATAAGATTTGCAATCCGAATTACTGGTTAGGTATAAACGTATGTTCAAAAACATAAAAATCGGCACGAAAATCCTGATTGCCTTCACCACCGTGGCCATTGTGGCGGTTGCCCTGGTTGGTTTTTTTGCCTTTACCACCGGCAGAAGCGCCTTGGAAGAGGAATCATTTAATAAGCTCACCGCGGTGCGGGAGATGAAAGCCAGCCAGATTGAGGATTACTTTCAGCTGGTCGAAAACCAGGTGGTCACCCTATCTGAAGACCGCATGATCATTGAGGCCATGCGAGAATTCGATGATGGACTGCATGCTATTGAAGATGAACTTGACATTACAGAACCAGATATGCAGGAGATTGATGCCAGGTTGAGGGAATATTACCAGGAGGAGTTCTTGCCCAGGTTGATGCCCAATTTGCTCGAAGATGATTCGGTAGAGGACTTTTGGCCGGTCGATACCAAGACACGGGTACTTCAAGATCTATATATCGCATCTAATCCCAACGAAGTTGGTTCCAAGCAGCTACTTGATAATGCCGGGGATGGCAGCAGCTACAGCCAAGCCCACGAAATATACCATCCCATCATCCGGGATTATCTGGAGAAGTTTGGTTACTATGACATTTTCCTGGTGGATGTGGGTACCAGTGGGCACATTGCCTATTCGGTGTTTAAAGAAGTGGATTTTGGAACATCCCTCTTAGATGGACCTTATGCAGACACAAATTTTGCCGAAGCCTACAATGCGGCCAGGTCTACAACTGACAAAGATTTCGTTAAGGTGGTCGATTTTGAACCCTACGCGCCATCCTACAACGCCCCGGCCGCTTTCATTGCCTCCCCGATATATGACGGCGATGAAAAAATTGGCGTACTGGTATTCCAATTTCCAATTGACCGTATCAACGCTATCATGACCAGCAATCAGGACTGGTCTTCTGTTGGTTTGGGCGAGAGTGGTGAGACTTATATTGTTGGTAACGATTTCTTACTACGCAACCAATCCAGGTTCTTGATTGAAGATAGCGAACGTTATTTCACTTTGATTGAGGAGCTCGGTACCTCACCGGTAGTTATCGCCCAGATCAGGAATTTCAACAGCACCATTGGTTTACAGGAGGTCAAGACTGAAGGAACGGAAGCAGCCTTAAGCGGTATTACAGGTATGGCTATCTTCCCTGATTATCGTGGTGTACCCGTTCTATCCTCGTACAAGCCGCTGGATATCCGGGGTGTAAACTGGGCAATCATGAGCGAGATCGACCAGGAGGAAGCCTTTGCTGCGATCCGTTCGCTGGCTATCCGAACTTCATTAGCGGTTGCCGGTTTGATAGGAGGTATTTTGGTTCTGGCAACTGTCTTTTCGCGCACAATTACTAAACCTATCGAAGAAGTCCGCGATCAGGCACTTGAAATTGCACAGGGAAACATGGATACCGAGATCGCTATCGACAGCAAAGATGAAATTGGAGAATTAGCGCATGTCCTTAATATCATGCGATTATCTAATAAGTCGTTGATCGAGGAATTGGAAGATATCAACCAAAATCTTGAAAATTTGGTTGAAGAACGCACAAAAGAATTAGAGCTGGCCACTGAGCGTGTGCGAACAATCGTTGAAATTGCCCCAGATGCTGTCATCACCATCGATGATAATCAAATAGTAGCTCTGTTTAACCCGAAAGCAGAAGAGATTTTCGGATATTCAGCAGATGAAGTCTTGGGCCAACCTCTAACGATGCTAATGCCTGAAAAGTCTCGCAGCCTCCATGGGAGCGAAGTGGCAAAATTTGGACAGGAAGAACTCTCTTCTCGGAGTATGGATAACCGGCGAGAAATCATGGGAAAGCGGAAAGATGGCTCAACCTTCCCGGCGGAGGCTGGCATCGCCAAGATGGAAATCAATGGCGAGCAGTATTTCACAACCTTCTTCAGGGACATCACCGAACGAAAGGAAATGGAAGCGAGAATTCTCGAACAGAATAAGGAGCTTGAGCTTTCCGAGCGTAAATCGACCTCGATCATTGAATCAGCTGGTGAAGGCATCCTTGTGATTGACCAAAATTCAACGGTCATGCTCTGGAATGAGGCAGCAGAGAGAATGTTTGGGTATACGAAAGATGAAATGGTTGGAGAGTCGCTTACTCGTATCGTACCTGAACAGTACCTTGAGCAGCACAACACCAGCATGAAAGAAGCCACCCTGACAGGGAATCTTGCTCATCCTGGCGTAACCCATGAAGTTTCTGGCAGCAGTAAAGACGGTACAGAATTCCCCATGGAGCTGATCGTATCTCAATGGACTATTTCTGGTGAAACATATTACAGCGGGATATTGCGTGATATCACCGAGCGCAAGCAGGCAGAGGAAGTCATTCGCGAAAACGAAGCCCGTTTTCGCAGTCTTTTCGAAGATTCTCCAATTTCTCTTTGGGAAGAAGATTTCTCCGAATTGAAGGTGTTTATCGATGATTTGCTCGATTCGGGCATCTCTGATCTGCGCGTACATTTCGAAAACAATCCAGGTGATCTGGATAAATGCGCTTCCCTGATAAAAGTGCTAAATGTCAATCAAACCACGCTCGATCTCTATCAGGCTGAGAGCAAGGAGCATATACTTGGCAGCCTGGATAAGATCTTTACCGACGAGTCAGCCGATACTTTTATAGATGAACTGGCTACATTGGCAGGCGGCAAAACCTGGTTTGAGGGGGAGATCATCAATCGCAAGCTGGATGGAACTAAATTTGATTGTATTTTAGGTATTTCTATAGCCCCGGGTTCGGAGCAATCCTGGAAGAAGGCGTTCATTTCCATCATCGATATCACCGAACGGAAAGAATTGGAAAGACAGCTCGAGATCGCCAACGAGCGCATGTCAGAAGAGCTGAATTTTGCGCGTGATATCCAGATGGGGCT
>JBFFEL010000054.1:0-24060 GCA_041558875.1 Anaerolineales bacterium | reverse complement strand
TTTTCTACCTGACCGGAACTGGATGTCCCGTAGTCAGCTCAGACCACCGCCTGGTCTGGGTGGACGTCACGGTGCCTAGCCACTAAATTTTTATTAACCTCCTCCCAGCTGAGCTTAACCTAGTTGGGAGGGGGCATGCTCGCTCATCGCGGGCTTTTATTGGTAGCTGAGCTGCTTGTGCTGTTCCCATCGATCTTTCATCAAAGCTCAACGCAACCATCATTGTCGCTCAACCTGGATGCCCGATTAGCTCCAGCTGAAAACGCTCTTTCTTAGAATCCTTCTGTAGTAAAGGAGCGTCTCATAAGTAACCGATTTTTTGTTAAGGAGATGAAAAAATGTTTAGGTTCAATAGTAAACGTATTCTGTTCTTGTTGGCTGTATTGGCCATCCTGCTGGCACTGCCCGTAGGCTCCCTGGCCAATAACGGATACCTCACCGATCAGGATCCCTTCATCACCCTCGATCCAGGTGTGCCGAGTGGTTCCAGGGTAAAGGCGATCATTAACGTCGGTGAGACGGTAAATGGTTTTCTTTTTGAGGGACTTCCCGATGGCATTGGGCTCGCGCCTGGGCCTTACAAAGGCACCGTGAATGTCTTCGTAGCCCATGAACAGACCACGGTCCCGTTCTTCAATTCAGCGGATTATCAGGATGCCTCCGTCTCGAAGTTTACCCTTAATACGAGACATGGAGACTCCATGGGAGCTGTACTGGAGGCTGAGGTTGCTATCGGGCCAGAGGAAGGCTATCTGCGCTTCTGTTCGGCTTCGATGGCTGGCCCGGCAGAGGGCTTTGAGACTTACACCTTCTTCGCCAATGAGGAGGCCAATGACGTCGTCGATGTGCCCCCAGGAGCCCAGTACGGCCCAGACCCCTCCGTGTTTCCACAACGCCAGGCTGGATATGTAGTGGTCCTGAATGCTGAGACAGGTGAGTTCACCAAGGTGGCTGGCATGGGGCGCCTCAACCATGAGAACACCATTGCCCTGCCCGGTTGGAACCAGCTGGCCATGTTGACCACCGACGACACCTTCAGCGGTCCTTCCGCCCAGCTGTACCTGTACCTGGCGGAGGATGAAGACGCTGTCTGGCAGGACGAGGGCAGCCTGTGGGCTTTCCAAGTGACAGGCACAGATGCTGGCCCAGTTAACCCTGACGACCCCTTTAATGATGCCAATGACTATCTCGACCTCCAGCCGGGGGACGATTGGCAGGGTGAGTTCATCCCAGTGCCGGAGGAGATCGCGCGGGGGCTGACCAGCGAAGCACCCCAAGCAGCCCTCGAGAACTGGTCCAATGATAACAATGTGTTCCAGTTCATCCGCTTGGAGGATCTGGCTTACGACAAGAACGATCCTCACGTGGTGTATGTGGCTGATACAGGTCGTTCGCGGGTTGTGCCTGATCCGACCACCGGGCGAATGATGCGCGGACCCTCAGGTACACAGGGATTCGCCGACAATGGCAGCGTGTTCAAATTCGTCTTCAACGAGGATGACCCGACCAAGGTGGACAGTTTTACGGTCCTAGCCCAAGGGGATGATGAGGGCAAATATGCATTTGTCCCATTTGTCAGCCCGGATAACTTGGATACCAGCGCCAACAGCCTGATGGTGCAGGAGGACGCCGATAATGCCAAGATCTGGCGCTTTAATCTCAGAAATGGAAAATGGAGCGTGGTGGCCACGGTCAACGATCCTGATGGCGAGTCCAGCGGCATCGTGGATGCCTCCGACTTTTTCGGTCCTGGTTACTGGTTACTGGATGTCCAGGGACATGGAACGTTTGTTGATTCGATGGTAGATGAAAACGGCGTGTTCATCAAACGCGAGGCTGGCCAGCTGCTCTTGATGAAGATCCCTGGTTCTTGATCGTTTAAATTGCTTTACCTGACCGAGCCAGTAAAGCTTCAGATGGGGAAAAATACTCGGGCGGTTTTACACCGCCCGAGTATGCTGTTATCCCTTTGATTTTTATCGAAAGGGGTTATCTCCGAACATCACGGAGTTTCAAAGACCAGCCGTCCTTCAACCGCAGGGGCGATGGGCGCTGTTTGCGCATCGACGTAGTTGATCACCGAGTCGCGCACGTACAGCTGCGTATCAAAGGCGATCTGGTCTAACGGCCAGATGGTCTCGCCATCGTTGTTGAAGTTGCACGAACCGGCGGCCACATAGTTCACCGTGGAGACATTGTAGAAGACAGTGTCATCCAAGAAGTCAACCGGCATCCCATCGATCGTCAGCGAGACCACGTTATTCCCATCCGGTGGTGTGCTGGCGCCAGGATCGCTGTAAGTGATCTGGTTGCCATCGTCGGTTGCTAAGAAGCAGGTCGTGTAGTGCGAGTAGCCGCCCCAATTACCCGGGTCATACTTGTACCACCAGTAGTTGCGGTAGCTGCGCTCTAAGATCTCCTTGATCTGCGGGCCGTTCATCGATAAGACCACCAGCGAGTTCTCGTAGGGCATCAGGTTGAACATGTCACCCTTGGTCAGCGTGACCGGGTTTGTCGGTGTGGCATCCGCTGCGACCAGCCGATTTGACATCGCACCGGAAAGGTGCATATCGACGGTGACGCCTTCTTTATCGGCCAGCTCCCAGACTGCCGCGTCGGCCTGCAGGTTGGCGCCATTCGTCTCCTGGGTGTATGCTTCCAGGGCGTCGATCGGCACTTCGGTTTGCCCGATCACAGTTGCGTTGTAAGCGTCGATCTCAGCTATGTAGGGAGCCAGATAGGCTTCCAGAGCGGCATTGGGCGTCGCTTCGCTGGTCGGAATCAAGAAGCCTTCCCGCAGGACGACTTCATCACCGATCAAGCCCACATTGACCTGACCCAGGTAACCGGCATAGCGCCGCGCCTGCGCGATCAGGGTGCCCTCTGGGTTGATATCTGAGGTGACCATAACTGCCGGATCTAGCGTCGTATGGCTGTGCCCTCCGATCAGCACGTCGATGCCAGCCACGCCCTCCGCCAGGAGTAAATCGCTGTCGATCTCGCCACCATAGGGCGAATAACCCATGTGGGTCAGGCCCACTAGCAGGTCTGGATTCTCGTCGGCCAGGATCTGCGGTATCGCGGCGAAGCCCGTATCCAGACCGGAGTAGAAGGTCAGCCCGGGGATATTAGTGGGCAGCTCGTAGCGATATACGCGCGGGTTGGTCAGACCAAAGATGGTTACTTTAAGCCCGTCCACATCCAGATTGATGTAATCCTGCACATTCTCATTTATGAAGCCGTAGCTGCCATCGTCGTCCAGGTTGATCGTGCCCAGGATGGGGGCGTCCAACTGACCGAGCATGGTAGCGAAGGTCGCCGGACCGAAGTTGAACTCGTGGTTGCCGATCGTCATGGCGTCGTAACCCAAGAAGTTCATGCCACCCGCGATGGGGTTGTCCGGGCGATCCTTGAAGAAGTAAGCGAAGGAGTTGCCCTGGAAGGTGTCACCCGCGTCCAGAAGAAGTGCATTGGGGTTGTGGGCGCGCTCTTTCTCGATCAGATCTGCCAGATAAGCGAAGCCTCCACCGTAAGAATCTGCCTCCCATCTGCCGTGGGTGTCGTTAACATGCATCATGGTGACCACCTCGTCCAGGCGGATGATGCGAGGCATGGGGATGTCCTCGGCATCGATCGTGCCCAGCATGCCGATGTACTCCACGAAGCCTTCCTGCATGTCATAGTAGGTATTCCAGCGGTTGGTGCCCTCAGCGAAGGTGGTCCAGCCATCCTGTCCGCCAGCCAGGAAGTCGTTAGTTACCACGGTATAGACTTGATCACGATCGAGTGGTTCTCCATCAACCATGACTCCATAGGCCCCCCAGGCCGTGGGCGCGTCGCAGCCGCAGTCGTTGTACCAGTACCAGCTGGCCCCGGAGGTCTGCAGAATACCTTTGTACAGTGTGGCTGCCTGATCCAGCAGGTCCTGGATTTGAGCGCCAGTCAGGTCCATCATGTATAACGTGTTGCCGAAAGGCAGCACCTCGAAAGTTTCGCCCCAGGTGACGGTATAAGGCAGCGTAGCCCCGTCGGGGATGAGGATATCCGCCCGCAAACCACCTGGATTGGTGAAGGCGATATCCACCGATTCGTTCAGTTCGCCATCATCGTAGAGGTCCGCGCTCCACAGCATCGAATCGGTGACGATGTCACCCATGATGGATTCGTCGTTATAATCGCGCACCAGATCGATGTTGGTGGCGCCAACTGGCTGGTTGACGATTGGGGCGACGACCTCCGCCCAGTAAGCCACTCGTGCCGCCACTTCAAAATCAGTGTTATTGAGAATCCACTCTGCGTTCATGTACAGCACTTCTGCTGCTTCAGCAGAGACTTTCTTGCCGCTCTGTGCCATGAGCTCGTTGATGAAGGCGTCCAGCTTGTTGGCTGCGGCGGTGGCATTGCCCTTGTCCAGGGATGCCTGAGCGCCCTCCAGCTTCGCCAGCAGGCTGTTAAACACACCCTGGTTGCTGATCTCGCCATCTTCGAAGAAGCCGATCAGGTCAGCGATCAGGCTTTCAAAGGTGGTTTCAGCCATTACGGTGTTCAGCTGGTAGTTATCAACCAACAGTTTCTTGGCGTCTTTGTCGATGGTAATGTCAACCTGCCCCAGCCAGCGCCCGTAGTAGCCGGCGGATACAATAGCGGTATCGCCGACATACACCGGATCAAACAAGGCCTGGTGCTGGTGCCCGCCGATCATCAGATCGACAGGCATTCCGGCATCGATCAGTTCCTGGGCTACGGTAGCCAATCCCTTGTACGGGCCGCTATCTTCGGTACCCATATGCACGACCACCACCAGGGCATCAGCCTGGGTCAGGATCTCCGCGTAGTAGTGGAGGATGGTCTCGGTCAGGTCTTTAAATACCAGACCCTCTGTGGTGCCGATCAGGGTTACCTCCGGGGTTTCCTCGCCTGCCAGGCCGAGTACGCCCAACTTGGCCTTATGTTTACCCGAGCCAACCTCAAGGATTTCATAGGCCTGTGCCCATTCGGGCAGATCCCAGTCTGTGCCCTCCAGGACCACGTTGGCTCCCAGCCAGGGGAACTCTGATTGTGCCACGCGTGCAGCGAGCTCTTCCTGGCCTTTATCGAACTCGTGGTTGCCAAACGCAGCCAGGTCGTAGCCCATCAGGTTGTAGATGTCGATCGTGCTTTCACCCATCAGCAGCTGCGAGATGGCCGGCGCGGCGAAGTAAACATCCCCGGCATCAAACAGCAGCACGTTCTCCTCGCCTACAGCAGCGCGAATATCATTCACCTTATCCGCAAGATAAGCAGAGCCGCCGCGGCCTCGATAATCGGTCTCGAGCCGGCCGTGGAAATCGTTGGTGTGCAGCAAGGTGGCACTGACAATGTGTGAAGCGCCTGACGCAGAGGCAGGGATGATCATGGCCAAAATTATGACCAGGACCGTAAGCTTGAATATTTTCTTAGACATGGTTGCCCTCACTTTAAATGTATTTCTCTATCCAAATTAGTTTTAGTTGCTGATTGGCAGATAAATTCGATCCTTTTTGCCTCCTTTCGATATTTTTCAGGCTGATATTGTGGATGTTTACCCAATTAAATGGATTCAAAGAATAGCGAGCAGTATCAGCCGCGTAAAATCCATCCCTTGTTCTTTGTTTAACTGGGTAAACGAAACGCAAGTAGATCAAGTGCCCTCCGCCAGCTGTTTCTGACGGTCATCTCCCCGCGAGCGTCATGAAATACAGTAAATATTTATTCGATTACCGATAAGGTTGGGGTATTGTTCAATATATCACAAAAAACCCAAAATTGGTATATGAGAAAGATCACCTTTTAGATTGATAACTGTTTCTCTATTGACGTTTCAACGAAAAGTCCGGTAAGTGGATTTCGAACATCAATAACAAAACTGAATGGTGGGGTTGCAGCAAAATCTAAAGAAAGTTATCATTGGGAGTACCTGAAGGAAGATTGCTTGTGAAAGATTTCTCAATAAGTTATAATTCGGTAACAGTCCATTCTGAGGGCGCAGCCATATTCACCATAAGATCAAGGAAGGGATAGCGTGGAAAAAGAACTGCAGAAAAACTACCTCGTCGCAGTGATCGGTGCTGGACCGGCTGGACTATATGCGGCCAAGCAGCTCGCCAGCCAGGGTGTCTACGTGGTGCTAATCAATCGCGATATCAAGCCTGGAGGCTTGGCTGAGTACGGCATCTACCATTCCAAGCACAAGATGAAAGAAGGCCTGCGTAAGCAGTTCCGCCGCATATTGGAAGCACCCAATATCGAATACTTTGGAAACCTGGTCGTAGGGCAGAAGGGGGATTTAACCCTCAAAGAATTTGATGCCATGGGCATTCAGGCTGTCCTGGTCACCGTTGGGGCGCAAGGCACCAAGTGGCTCGGTCTGCCGGGTGAAGACCTGCTGGGCGTATACCATGCCAAAGATATTGTCTACCATTACAACAAGCTGCCTCCCTTCAGCCAGAAAAAATTCGCCATTGGCAAGCATGTCGCCGTGATCGGTGTCGGCAACGTGATGCTGGATATCGCCCGCTGGCTGATCCGGGATATGAAAGTGGAGCAGGTGACCGCAGTCGCCCGTCGTGGCCCAGCGGAGGTTAAATTCACCAAAAAGGAGATGGAAAGCGTGGCCCGCAACCTGGATTTGGCCGCCCTCGATGATGAAATCGAGCGCGTTGCCGCCCGCATGCGTGACGCGGGTCAGGATCCAGCTGTGGCCAAGGATTTCATCCTCTCCGCGCTGGACAAAGCGCAGGAGCCTGTCTCCGATTCGCGTTTTACCTTCGATTTCCTGGCTTCTCCCAGCCGCATCGTCGGTGGTGAGCGTGGGGAAGTGCGCGGCCTGGAGGTGGAAGATACGGCTTTAGTACCCAAGAATGGTGATACCAAGGCTAAGCGGTTGGGAACCAAACGGACCCTGCCAGTAGATACGGTCATTTTCTGCATCGGCGATCGCGTGGACGAGGAGTTTGGCTTGCCAGTGCGCTGGAACGAATATGTAAAAAGCCCAGACCCAAATTTCCCCGTTCAGGAATACTCCTACGAGGCATACGATCCGGAGACCGAAAAACCGATCGAAGGAGTTTTTGTTGCCGGATGGTCGCGCGAGGCCAGCAGCGGCTTGGTCGGGGTAGCCCGCAAAGATGGAGAGCATGGTGCTCAGGCGGTGCTGCAGTACCTGGAAACCCAACCCCCTGAGGAGAATGTCGGCCTGGTGATGGAGGAATTCCGCTTCAGAGTTTCAAAATTAGGCAAGAAAGTGGTTTCGAAAAGCGAATGGAGCTTGCTGGAAGATCAGGAACGCGCAGAAGCAGAAAAACTTGGCCAGGACGAGTTTAAATACGCCTCCAACGAGGAGATGATCGCAGTTATCGATCGACCAACACCACAGCCTGCAGACTGATATATTACTAACAAATTAGCAATTCTTGCAGCCCCCAAGGGATTTCTCAACCCTTGGGGGCTGTTTGTTGGCAAAATATATTGTAAAAACCGTAACAAATTCGATAAATTTACGTTATTAAGGTTAAATCCCGTGATATGGGATTGATCCCCGAGAACGCGGGGTTAAATCTTTTGGGTGAGGGATGTTTCACCTGCAGGCTTGGGTGGTAAATCGGGGAGGTATGGGTGTGCGACGAATAATTATTTATGGTCTTTGGGCTCTCGGTCTGGGATGGCTGGTCATCTGGGGGGTATCAGCCATGGCGAGAGATTCGATGCCGACCGGGGTTGTGTGGGCCTTCCTGTCCATGATTGTCTGGTGGCTGATCGGGGGCGCCTCCAACGAGGGCAGCGCCAGGGATAATTGACAGCCTCTTAGCATCGTATTTGGTACATGATAAATCCGCCCAGAATTGCCTGGGCGGATTTCCTGTTGGGTGCCTGGTACTCAACCAATATGAATATGATCTGCAGCATAGCCCTGTCCATTCGGTCTTGGGATGGGCCCTAAACTACCCCAACCGAAATCAAAGCGGTTGCGTCTTTATCACTGCATCACGTAAACGGTCTGGGCTGGATACGGCATTTCGATCTTGGCTTGCTCGAAGGCCTGTTTAATCGCGTTTAATCCGGAATCTTTGGCTGCCGAGACATTTGTCAGGCTGGTGTCAATCCAATAATAAATGCTCAAATCAAAAGTTGTGTTGCCGAAGTTATGGAAGATGGCATCCGGAGCTGGCTCGTTTAATATGCCGGGCACCGCGCTGATCGCCTCCAGGGCGGTCCGGCGGACGTTCTCCGGGTCGCTCTCATAAGCCACGCCGGTGCTGATCTCAACCCGCCGTGATTCGGCCTGGCTGAAATTCGTGATTGGCGAGACGATCACCTCCCCATTGGGGATCAAAACCAATTTCCCATCCGCGGTCCGGACCTGGGTTGCGCGCAGGTCAATCGCCTCAACTTTACCTGCATAACCGCTAACCTCGATGAATTCGCCGATCTCGAAGGGCTGCTGGATCAACATTAACAACCCTGCGATGAAATTCTTGCTCACGTCCTGCAACGCGAAACCGATTGTGATCCCCGCGATCCCCAATCCGGCTAGGAAGGCGGTCAGATTGAAGCCCACCATCTGCAGGGAGATCGCTGCCGCCAGGATCACCACCAGCCAGTATGCCAGTTGGGAAAGCAAGGTGATCGGTTGGGGATTCTTGGTGCGGAGCTCCAAACCCTTGCGGGCGAGGCGTCTGACGATGCTGGCCAGGTAAATGCCGATGGCAAATACCACCAGCGCCGCGATCAGGCTTGGCAAAAGGGTCAGGAAATCGACAACGAGCTGCTCGAGAATGGATGTCAGTGGCTGAGTTTGTTCGATCATGATCTTTGCTCCTCCTCTTGATTAGATGGATTAAATCATACCTCATCGGGCTCCAGTCCCGGGGATCAAGTAGAATCTGGCTATGCCTGTAGTGTCTGTGCTGTTGCCTTGTTACAATGCTGCCGAGACAATAGACTCAACTTTAGAAAGCCTCACCCAGCAGACGTTGAGGGATTTCGAATTGATCGCCGTGGATGATGGCTCTACAGACGGCACGATCGGCATCCTCCAGCGATGGGCTGACGGTGATGCTCGAATTCGCCTCATCCAGCAGGATCACAGCGGTATTGTCAAGGCGCTAAACGCGGGTTTGGAAAAATGCCGGGCTGAATATATCGCCCGCATAGATGCCGATGACCTTGCACATCCAGAACGCTTAGCTAAGCAGGTCTCATTTCTCGTTGAGCACCATGATATCGCTCTTGTCAGCTGCCAGGTCAAAGGTTTCCCGCCCGAGAATGTTCGACAGGGGTTTGAAATCTATCTGGAGTGGCAGAACTCGCTCCTCACCAATGAGGATATTCAACGGGAGATTTTCATCGAGAGCCCAATTGCTCATCCAAGTGTTGTAGTTCGTAAAGATTGGTTGCTGAAGGTTGGTGCCTACCAGGAGCGGGGCTGGCCGGAGGACTATGATCTGTGGCTGCGCCTTTATCTGGCTGGAGCGCGCTTTGCCAAGCTCCCCGAAATATTATTGGAGTGGCGCGAACACGAAGCCCGGTTAACCCGGCAGGATAGCCGCTATTCGCTGGAAAACTTCTTGCGGCTGAAAGCACACTATCTCGTCCAGGGCCCTCTATTAGGCAGAGAATCGGTTCTTATCTGGGGGGCTGGCATGATGGGCCGCCGCTTGAGTAAACATTTACTGCGTGCAGGGGCACCGCTGTCAGCCTTTGTGGATGTTGATCCGGATAAAATTGGGCGCACTCGCTGGGATCTGCCGATCTTATCCCACGAGCAGCTGCCGGATTGGTGGCGAGATTCTCCCAATCCCATCGTGTTGGCCTCGGTTGGCTCGCGCGGTGCCCGCCAGTTGATCCGGGCACAGCTCACCCAGTATGGATTGCAGGAAGCGATCGATTGGTGGTGCCTGGCTTAGGCTTTCCTGTCAGGATAAGTATTGACTGGCTGCCGGGCGCTTTTCTGATTTTCATTATGATGGAGCGGAGCGACTGACATGCCCCCGATATATGGGGAAAAATCTATCAAAACATTATCAGCTCCACGCTCGGGCATATTTTGACTCTATATCAAGATGCCTCATTCTCGTGAAGAAAGCGATAGAGTATTAGAAAAAAGGTCTTTATGTTAGAACTTGAATGTGACGAAAGTAAATTTTTAAGTCTGTCCACAGCCAGATTTATATCTTGGGTGTTATTTCCGTGTTCATCCATGCTTGTCCGCGTTCTATGAACGAAAACTCCCAGACCAGCCAGATAAATAAAGGAGCAGAGAATGGATTACCAAAAGACACTTCGCCAAGGTCAAACCAGAGAAGAGATTTTTACAGTTGAGGAAGAACATGCCGCTGCCTCTGTCGGAAGTGGCGGCTCCCGGGTTCTGGCGACTCCCTGGATGATCGCATTTATGGAACGCGTCGCCTACCGGCTTCTGGCTGAGCATCTTGATGAGGGAGAATCCAGCGTCGGGGTGCTGGTAAACGTGCGCCATTTAGCGCCAACCCCTGTAGGCGCCTCGGTCCGTGTAAAGGCTGAAGTTGAGGGTCTGAAAGACTCCCAGGTGACCTTTGCCGTCACTGCCTGGGATCAAAATGAGAAGATCGGCGAGGGAAGTCACAGGCGGGTGGTGATCGACGAAGAACGCTTTCTACGCCGGGCGGCAGCTAAGCGATAAGCGAATAAACAATGCGCGTCTTGTATGATGGTTGGTCCCTGGTGTACAGCCCGATCAGCCCGCAATCCCTTCATCTGCAGGCAATTTTGGCCCATCTACCGGACGAGGTCACTCCGGTCGTGGCTTTACCCGGAGCTGCCCCAGCCTGGCTGGAGGGTGTCGAGGTACACGTCCGATCTGTTCCGGATACCCCCTCTGGCAGGTTGCGCTGGGAACAATTTTACCTGCCGCGTGAAGGTCTCAATATGCTGCATTTGACCGCGCCATCGGCACCTATCTTGGGCAATAAGGTCATACTGCTGAGCCCTTCCGTTTTTGATAAATTTGCCGGAGACATCCCTGGTTCACCAGAAATGGTCCATATTCTTGATCGCTTGCGCCATTCCCTGGCTTACGGCGGCATGGTTCGCGTGAAAGAGGTCCTCTGGCCTGTTGATCTCCCCGCGCCTCAACTTCCTGTTCGATTGACAAGCCTATCACCCATCTTGCCTCCGGGGTTCACCTCTGAGCCTGCCCTAGAAACAAGTGCTGTTGACCCTTCGGCCGCAGCACTCTTGGAGAAATTAGATTTACCCGAGGAATTCATCATCTATCATGGTCCGGGAGATATGCAATCCCTCGAACGCTTGATGCAGGCTTGGCACTGGGCTGCCTCTGCGATCGGAGAAACTCATCCATTGGTCTTACTCGGTTTTGATTCTGATGCGCTCACCAACCTCTCCAATCTTGCAGAACAATATGATTTGGGGAGAAGCCTGCATGTTGCCAGGGATGTGACCCCAGATTTGATCCATCACCTTTACCGACAGTGCAGCGCTGTCTTTCACCCCGCGCCAGCCTCCCCTTGGAGTGGGCCCGTTCGCCTGGCTCTGGCCTGTGGTAAACCTCTTGTCGCCAGCGAGAACGATCTCACGGATGCTCTCGCTGGCCCTGCGGCTTACCTTGCACCTCCAGGAGATCCCCGAGCTTTGGGAGCGGCTCTGGTTACCGTTATCGTCGAGGAACAGGTGGCTGAAAGATTATCCACAGCTGCAAAACGCAGAGCAGCAAACTGGGAAATGGGTAAATTTAGCTCCCAGCTGTGGGGAGTTTACAGTCAAACTTTCGCAGAGTAACTTGAGTTTTAGCTGATGGGGTGTTCCCCAAATCTCAGGATCGAGCGCGGCCCATTAACGCCGCATAAACACCCAGGACGATCCCTCCCAAGAGCAGTAATCCGCCTGCAATTCCCAGGAACAAGGAACGGCTGCTGACGCCAGGTGAGGACAGCTCATCAACCGCTTCAGAACTGACCTGAGCTCCAAAATCTAAGTAAGTTTCCGTCCCAGGATCGATGACCAGGGTGTAGTTAAGCACGGTGGTGGGATTGTAACCATCAGGGACCGCCACGCTGATCGTGTATTCCCCCTGCATCAAATCCTCAAAACAGAATGATTCCAGGCCTCCGACAGTTGGTTCCGTCAAATTGATCTCCCCCATCTGGTCGCTCACGCTGATCGCGCCCTCCGGGATGGAAGGTTCCTCCTCCTGGCGGATTGAGTCGCCGTTGATGTCGTTGTACAGTATCACGCACAATGTGCCTGATCCCGGTTGGGGGGTAGGGGTTGGTCGGCTTGATGTAGCTGTCGGGCTTGGTCCGGGAGTTGGCGTGACCTCAGATGGACCGCCAAAACCGAGTAGCACTTCCTCCCCTTCAAGCAGCACAGTTTCACTGGTCGCATCGTTCAAACGCAGCAAGTCGTTCAAATCAATCGCATAGATCGCCGCGATGCGCCACCAGGAATCGTTTGCCTGCACGATGTAGAGGATGCGCCCATCCGTGCCTGGTGTTGGCGTTGGAAATGGGGTGAATTGAGCAGCCGGGGAAGCCGCAGCTGGCCAGACTGTGGCAAGGAGAACCAGCACCAACCCGGCCCACCCCAATCCCAAACCAAAGAGCTTTATCTTCGATTTGAGCATGACCAAAATTATACTTGAATAACAGTTTGCTAGATTAGGGCCATATTAGGCGCGGTATAATCCATCCAGATTTATGTCAAAGCAACCCTGGAGACTATCGAGTTCTGAGCCAGATCAGGCCACCCTCTGGCATCTTGCCAGTGGGCGAGTGATTTCGCTTGTCAATGTACTCATTCTCGTCTTGCTGAGCTGGTTATTCATGGCCCAAGTCTTATCAACAGGCCAATTGACCCTGCTTTGGTTCTGTGGGGTGGTCATTTTGGCTGCTGCCATCGCCATTGCCCTTGAGCGCAGTCTGGTTTTCTTATCGCTACCCTATAAGAGGCGTTATCGGTTCGCATTCTTGGGTTCCTGGGGGATATTCTTGGTTTTATTGCTTTGGAATTGGATCCTTTCCCCCTATGCTTTTTCCCCTGGCTGGTTGTTGGCAGCCCTGGTCGGTGCTTTTACCGGTGGCATTCTGGCGACCAATTTCAATGAACGTTTGTGGGAGAACAACTCGCCTCCCTCGGCTGAGATCATTCAAGATGTATATCAGCAGCATAAGGAGCTGATCGGCGTTCCAGTTCCTCCACCTGGGTTGAAGCGCGCCTTTGACCTCCTGCTGGCCACCATTGGGCTCTTACTGTCACTGCCTATCTGGCTGCTAAGCATCTTCCTGATTTGGGTTGAAGACCCAGGTCCGCTCCTTTTTGTCAAGAATTCGGTCGGTAAAGGTGGCTTGAATTTCCACCAATACAAGTTGCGCACCATGGTGCGCGGGGCTGAGGATGCCACCGGACCAGTCCTGGCCAGTGAGAAAGACGACCGGGTGCTGCGCAGCGGATACTTACTCCGCAAGACCGCCCTGGATGAGCTGCCCCAGCTGATCAACATCCTGCGTGGAGAGATGAGCTTCGTCGGCCCCCGTCCCCAACGCACCGTGTTGGTACAAGGCTATCTGCGGCAAATGCCCGAATATGCTCACCGGCATCGTGTGCTCCCCGGTTTAGCCGGGTTGGCGCAGGTCGCTGGAGATTACTATCTCACTCCCCGGCAGAAGCTGCGCTTTGATCGCCTGTATATTGAATACACCAGCCTGGGCTTCGATCTAAAGCTGATCGCTTTAGCCTTCTTGATCACCTTTTGGTTTCGGTGGCAGAGAGATTGGAACGGGCGTTTACCAAGATGGCTGTTTCGCTTTGGTAGCGGTAGAGAGAAATAATATCTTCCTGTCTCGCAAATATATTTCCAGGTAAGAATACAACTGCCCAAAATGCAATATTGAAATCAATGTTCACTGGCGTTTATCCGCCTCCGATGAATTCCTGTTATGAGTGAGGCTTTATTATTAACAGCTCAATAAATTACTCACGTTTGGAGATGGCTTCTCCTTGTCAGTGAGATCCAGAATCCCCACAGTACAATATTGATTACCAGGGCATTGACCACCTGACCAAGGATCGTCCCGTATACCCCCCAATTAATTATTGCCCAGATCCCAACCGTAAACATGCTGATGATCGCAAGCACATTGGCGATAAATATCGGTCGTGATAGTTGTGCAGCTTTGAATATCGACTGCAGCGGCCAGTAAGCAAACATCAGCGCGTAGAATATCGCCATCAACACGACGCCGTTGCTGAATTCAAGATACACCTCGCCATAAATCAGGAACAAAATCTCTTCCGAGAACAACATGGCCACGATCAAGATGCCCAGGATCGGGATGCCAAGTGCCAGGTAAACACTCCGCAAGGTACGAGTAAGAGCCGCCTGCCCGGCTTTGCCATACAGGTTTGCCGCCCGTGGTGTGAGAAAAGTGTCTACAGCTCTTAGCAGCAGGTGGATCGGCGCCACCAAGTTCTGCAGTGCCCGGTATGCGCCCGCAGCGGCAAAACTGATCAGTCCGGCGGTCAGGATCGGGTAGAACTCCACCGCTACCCAGTTCGTCAGGGTGCTGCCCAGCAGCCACCGGCCGAAAGTCCAATTCCGGCGCCAGGTATCCAATAAATTTTCCAGTTTGCGGGACCAATAATGTCGGGTAAACCAGAAACTTGGGAACAGCGCCACGAAGGATCCCCAGGCAATGGCTTCCAGGCCAGACACGCCGGTAAGGGTGCCCTGATCGACCAGGTAAACCATGATCGCCAGGCGGACTCCATTGGCGATAACGCTGGTAACCACCGCCTTGAACACTGATCCCCGTGTGTAAAGCATGCGGCGCAGGTATTCCTGCATTTGCCACCACAGAAATGGCAGCCAGAGCGCGAACAGGGTTGGCCCGGCGGTGTCGTTGCCCATTTCGGTCAATACCCAACCACAAATAGCGACGACCGAGGCAGAAATTATCGCCAACCCGATTTGGAATACGCTGGTGGTGGTTGCATAGCGTTTGAAGTTGTCTTCTTCCATCCCTGCGCCGAAAACGTTCATCGGCTGTACGATCAATCCTTCTTGTACTGAGCGGATTAAGCGCAGAGTCACAAAGCCGACGCCGTAAACACCGAGCTGGGTTGGATCGACGTTGCGCGCCAGAATGATGGTTGCTAGGAAGTTGGAGAGGCTGATCACCCCCTGGTCAATAGCCGATAAATAGCCTTGCCGGGCTCCAGCTCCTGAAAACAACGCCACCAGTGATGCCATAATAGACTTCAACTGGTTGGTTGAGGTTGATTCATTTTGAGGGAGGGATGAGTTCGGTTGAGGGGGCATTGTGTTCGCTTGATGATCTGCGGGTGGATTATAAATCAGATCATCCGCTTTTTTCTGTCAGATATAGAAAAACGAATGCGTTCAGCATCCGTTTTTAATCAGCTAATTTGCAGCCATGAACCACAATCCGGTTAAGTTT
Source organism: Anaerolineales bacterium (assembly GCA_041558875.1). GTDB lineage: Bacteria > Chloroflexota > Anaerolineae > Anaerolineales > UBA4823 > PFL25. Next base: position 8,590 of record JBFFEL010000054.1, on the reverse strand, counting down.
GCGAGCCAATAATCCTCTCTAATTCGCGTCTTACCAGGTTGGTTCGCTCGTCGCGCAGCAGGGGCAGGCGGGTACGTGTGCGATGGAGCTGGTTCAGGTCGAGCTCAGAAAATATCAGCGCTTCTTCGTGGTAGGGCCCCTGAGCGATCAGATCGCCATTCGGATCGAATATCGTTGATCCTCCCCAGAAGTTGAGTCCATCTTCAAATCCGACCCGGTTGGCGTGTGTCACAAAATTTGTAAACAAACTGGCATAAGCCTGGTTGATGTGCTCGACCCAGCGCGCTGATTCCAGCTGGGATTCAGAATTAAGTCCCCTTCCCGGCGAGGCGGATGAAAACAGGAACAGATCGGCCCCATCTAGCCAGAGCAGGTATGGGGGCGACGCATGCCAGAAATCCTCGCAGATCAAGATGCCCACGCGTCCGAAGCGGGTATCGAAGGCCTGTACCGCATCCCCCCAGGCGAAGAATCGCCCTTCATCGAACAGCCCATAGGTCGGCAGGTAGACTTTTCGGTGTATGTGGAGAACCTCCCCTTGAGACAGGTAAGCGGAGGCGATATAGAACCTGTGCCTTTTATCCTCATCCACGAAACCCACTACGAGGTCGATATCCCGGCTGGCTTGGAGAAGTGGTTGGAAGATGGGATCCTCTGGGTTTGGTCGGCGCGCAACTGTTGGCACCAGATCTTGGAGCACGTAGCCGGTGAGTGAAAGCTCTGGAAATACCAGCAAATCTGTGCCGGCAGCCCGAGCCTCCTTGATCAGGGATAGATGCTTCTCTAGATTCGCGGGTACATCACCTAGATGAGTATTTATTTGTGCAAGTGCGATGGATAATTTCATGCTCGGTATTACATCTTTCCTCCTGACCTCTTTTGGGCCTCTGCTCCCAGATGCTGCCATAAATTTGGAAAATCCTGCATACGATATTGCCGGGAGATCTCCGTTTAAATTGCGCGGGTCCAATCATACCATGCAGCCTCAAAATACCTGAAAGCGAGTGAGAAGCTTGATGTATAATGACATCAAACTTCATTTTCATTTACCCATTCAGGGAGTGTTGGCTATGGCATTTGACTTCTTACTCGATCCCAACGTTGCCTATCTGATCCTGGTCGGCGCAGCGTTGCTGACCATGATGGCGGTCCTGAACCCGGGAACCGGCGTGCTCGAAATTTTCGCCTTGTTCCTCTGGTTGATATCTGGGTACATCATCTTCAACCTGCCGATCAACTTCTGGGCACTCGGTTTGATGCTCCTGGGCTTAGTTCTCTTCTTGCTGTCTTTACGCAAGGCCAGGAGTTTGGTCTATCTGGGATTATCGATCGGTGCCGTCATAGTTGGATCAATTTTCTTGTTCGATCAGCCTGGCTGGCAGCCCGCAGTAAACCCTGTATTGGCTGTCATCGTCTCAGTATTTGTGGCTGGATTTACCTGGATTGTGGCACAGAAAGCCATCGAGGCCGATCAAATGCGTCCTGCCCATGATCTGGAAGCGCTGATTGGAACAGTTGGCGAGGCAGAAACTTCAGTTGGGGATGGCGGCTCTGTCCAGGTGGCCGGAGAACTTTGGAGTGCGCGAAGTGAACAGTCGATTCCGGAAGGAGCACAGGTGCGCGTCATCGGCCGTGATGGCTTCCACTTGATAGTTGAACAAGTAACCGAGGAAGCACCCTGATATTTATAGACTACAAGGAGTAAAATTATGGATTCGTCAACAATTCTATTGTGCTTGATCGGGGCAGCGGTCCTGATAGCCGTGGCGCTGTTGGTCACAGCTATTAGGGTCATTCCAGAATACCAGCGTCTGGTCGTCTTCCGCCTTGGTCGCAGTATTGGCGCCCGTGGTCCGGGAGTGGTCATCCTGATTCCCATCGTTGACCGCGGTGTGAAAGTTGACTTGCGTGAGCAGGTGCGGGACATCCCCCACCAGACTTCGATCACCAAGGATAACGCATCGATATCCGTCGACTTCATCTGGTATTACAAAGTGCTCAACGCCACAGAGAGTGTTCTCCAGGTGGGTGACTTCGAAGCTGCCGCCCAAGGCATGGCTACCACAACCTTGCGTGCAGTGATCGGCGGTATTATGCTGGATGATGCGCTTTCCGAGCGGGAGCACATCAACAACATGCTGCGTTCACGTCTTGATGAGGTTACCGAACGCTGGGGGGTCAAGGTCACCAATGTTGAGATTCGCGAGATCATCCCGCCCAGGGAGATTCAAGATGCTATGAATCGCCAGATGTCTGCTGAGCGCTTACGCCGGGCTGTGGTGACCGAATCGACGGGGACGCGGGAGGCTGCGGTCAATGTGGCTGACGGTGAGAAACAGGCTGCGGTGCTCGAGGCGGAGGGTGAGAAGCAAGCCGCCATCTTGCGCGCCGAGGGTGCCAAACTCTCCCAGGAGCTGCGGGCGGAAGGTTTTGCTGCTGCTTTGAAAAGGATTTTCGATGTAGCCCAGACCGTCGACCAGAAGACGATGACCCTGCAGTATTTCGAGACGCTGAAGGAAATGGGCTCCAGTCCCTCCACCAAGTACATCTTCCCGCTGGAGTTCAGCAAGTTTATTGAACGCTTCACTTTGGGAGATGAGAGCTAGGAGTTGTTAGCGGGTTCGGTTTGGAGGTGAAATTTTAACTGAACCGTTGAACTTCGTATGAATCAAGTTTTACCAGCCGCACCAGGTAGCGCGGCGATCGTCGAGCCCGCTACCTGGCGTGATTTAAACCCCCTGCGCAACCTGGAGAAAATCTGTTTCCCGGTGGATGTATGGCCGATGTTGGATATCGTCGGGGTGTTGACTTTCCCGGGGGTGGTGCGATTGAAGGCCACGGCAGATGAGAATATGGTTGGGTTCATCGCCGCCGATATTCGCCGGGCGCAGAACCTGGCCTGGATCTCAATCCTGGGGGTGCTGCCGGCCTATCGCCGCAAGGGTATTGCCAAGATGCTGCTGCAGGAGTGTGAAGCCAGGCTGACCGTGCCAAAAGTCCGGCTGAGTGTGCGCGCCTCCAACCAGCCTGGTCTGAGCCTATATACCAGCATTGGCTACCAGCAGTACAGCATCTGGTCGCGCTATTATTCGGACGGCGAGGACGCGCTGGTGTTGGAAAAGTCGCTTTGACGGGATTGGGCTATAATAGGCAAACGCATGAGCAGCAAATCCCTCCCCAAACCGGTGATGATCACCCGCCGCCAGGCTTTGATGAAGATGGCCAACCGGCTGGCTAATGAACCGATCCTGGCAGTGGATACCGAGTCCAACAGCCTGCATGCCTACCAGGAACAGGTGTGTTTGATCCAGTTTTCGACCCCGCAGGATGATTTCCTGGTCGACCCGCTGGCGTTGGACGATTTATCACCCCTGGAGCCGTTGTTTGCTGACCAGCAGATCGAGAAGATCTTCCACGCCGCAGAGTACGATCTGATCACCCTGAAGCGTGATTTCAAATTTGGTTTCGAAAACCTGTTTGACACCATGCTGGCGGCGCGCATCCTGGGCTGGGAGGAGGTCGGGCTGGGGTCGATCTTGAAGACGAAATTTGGTGTGAAGCTCAACAAACGCTACCAAAGAGCCAATTGGGGACGGCGCCCGATTCCGCCAGAGATGATGGATTATGCCCGCCTGGACACGCACTACCTGATCCCACTGCGCTACCGCATGAAATCGGAGCTGAAATCGATCGGTCGCTGGTCCCTGGCGGAGGAGGATTTTGCCCGCTTGCGGTATGTCAACGGGCGCGATCCGGATGACATGCCCGAACTCTGCTGGCGCGTGCGCGGGGCATACGACCTGACCCCGCAGCAGGCGGCCGTCTTGTTGAAACTATGTTATTACCGCACCGAGGTGGCGAAATCGATCAACCGCCCGGTGTTCAAGGTGATCGGCGATAAGACGCTGCTGGCGGTCGCTGAGGCCTGCCCGCGCACGGAGGCTGAGCTGCAGAAGGTGTCGCCTTTGAGCCACAAGCAGTACCAGCGGCACGCGGAGGGCCTGCTGAAGGCGGTCGAGGAGGGATTGGCAGCCGAGCCGGCCTACCCGCCGCGCAGCCCGCGCCCAGATGATGAGTACCTGGCGCGGTTGGAAGCGCTGCGCAGCTGGCGCAAGAACACCGGCCAGGAACTCCAGGTTAATTCGGATGTGATCCTGCCGCGAGATGTGATGTACACTATCACCGCCCGTGATCCGGGGAACGAGGATGATCTGGCTGACATCATGGCGGAAATCCCCTGGCGGTTTGAAGAGTTTGGCCAGCAGATCTTGGCGGTGCTGGCTGATTTGTAGGAGCATGGGGGATATTAGTTATTGGATATTAGATATTAGGTATTGGTGATGCGGGACAGGCCCCGCCGAAGAGCGTGGTGGGACAGACCCAGACTACATTTAGCTTACACCTGCAGAGGAATGATTTGATGAGGATCACTTTTCATGGCGCGGCCCAGACGGTGACTGGATCGCAGCACCTGCTGGAGGTTAATGGCTACCGGCTGCTGCTTGAGTGCGGGCTCTACCAGGGAAAGCGTAAGGAGGCCTTCAAACGCAACCGCAGCTTCCCCTTTGATCCGCAAAAGCTGGACGCCGTGCTGCTCTCGCACGCCCATATCGACCACAGCGGTAACCTGCCGCACCTGGTCAAGAAGGGCTTCTGGGGGCCGATCTACGCCACGGATGCCACGGCGCATCTTTCGAATATCATGCTGCTCGATTCGGGCCACATCCACGAGTCGGATGCGGAATTCGTTAATAAGAAACGGGCGCGCGATGGTGGGCCACCCATAGAACCGCTGTACACCATCGAAGACGCAAGCCAGGTTGCGCAGTATTTCGAATGCGAACCCTATGACCATTCATTTCAAGTAGTCCCCGGAGTACGGGCGCAGCTGGTCGAAGCAGGGCATATTCTCGGTTCGACGGCGATCGTGCTCGATATCGAGGAGGGGGGAAGCCATTACCGGCTGTGGTTCTCGGGGGATATCGGACGGCGTGATCTGCCCATCCTGCGCGACCCGGTGCTGCCCAGCGAGGCCGACTACCTGATCATGGAATGCACCTACGGCGACAAGACCCACCAATCTCCGCAGGCTTCATACGAGGAGCTCCAGCAGGTGGTGCTCAAGGCCATCGAGCGGGAGGGCAAGGTGATCATCCCTTCCTTCGCTGTCGGCCGAACGCAGGAGCTGGTCTACTGCCTGCACCGCATGATCGACGCCGGGGAGATCCCGCAAATCCCGGTCTTCATCGACAGCCCCCTGGCGGTCAATGTCTCTGATATCTTCCGCGCCCACCCGGAATGTTATGACGAGGAGGCGCTTGACTTCATGCGCAATGATGTGCACCGCTCGATTTTAGGTGAGGGCCTGGTGACGTACGTGCGCTCGGTGGAGCGATCGAAGGCGATCAATGATGACCCGCGCTCGATGGTGATCATCTCTGCTTCTGGCATGGCGGAGACGGGTCGCATCCTGCACCACCTGCGTAATAATATCGAGAATCCGAGCAACACGATCTTGATCGTCTCCTGGCAGGCGCCGCACACACTCGGTAGGCGGCTGGCCGACAGGGTCAGCCGGGTGAAGATCTTTGGGGAGGAGTATAAACGCAAGGCTAAGGTGGTCACCATCGGGGGCTTCTCTGCCCACGCCGGGCAGCCTTACCTGGTGGAATATGGACTGGCGTCCCGGCGCAGCTTGAAGAAGGTCTTTCTGGTACACGGCGAGCAGCGCGGCGCAGAACCGCTGATGGGTAAGTTGATTGAGGGTGGGGTGAAGAGGGTGGTGTTTCCGGGTTTGCATGAATCTGTGGTGATTGGAGATTAGTTATTAGTAATTAGATATTTGGTAAACTGCTGGATTTCTGCATTTTCTCCACAGAAAATGCGGAGTGCATGGGGATTGGAACCCCTGTCCCCCGCAACAAATACGGGATTAAAACTTGGTTGGACAGATCCTTCCGACCCTGGAATATCGGGACGGGGCGATCCCACACATGGTGCGGGAGAAGAAATCTCAGCCCATACCTCCACATCATTATTTGGGTTTCTCCCCCATAATGTTTAGAACCGATAAAAATATTCATCTTTGTTTCTTGGCTTGAAATCATAAATTTCTTGTTGTAGACTGTATATACTGGTTCCAACATTATTGATGCAGCATTGTGGGGATTTCTTTTCGGTTTAAACCCATTTACTTTTATTTGTAAAGGGAGGTATTGATGATAAACATATCTTCCCGGACGAGTTTAGTCTTGGGTGTCGCCTCATTAATTCTTGCACCATTAGGCTTGTTTCCAGGAATCTTTAGTCTCTTCGGATGCGTGGGAGGGTTGGCAGCAATATTCGCTCTCACCGCGGGCATTAATGGACTTGCCGTCATTAAGCAAGATGATGTATTAAACCGCACTTTATCCATAATTGGGATAGCATCCGCCGGACTTGGTATGCTGATTTTCGTCATCTCGATGGGATTGTCCGCTTGGAATTACTACAAAATTTTCAGCTCGCCGTGAGACAAATTCGTTTCTATACCTACAAATGAAATCAAACTGTCAGGAAGTTGGAATTTATTTAATGGGGAGGTCACTCATAAGAATAAAAAAACCTAGGTCATTCGAAGCTGCTCAATGGAGGGCAGAGCAACAGAGTTGCATTAGTGAGAGCTAGCTTATCCCACAAACAATATCCCTAGTGTCATTGCGAGAAGCGCAGCGACGAAGCAATCTCCTCCCAAATTCCCTAAATTTATTGGGCTTCTCCCCCGAATATTTAGAACCAATAACTTGCATTATCGATACTGAATTAAGTAGGGAGTTTACTTTCGTTGAAATTATCTATATTATGGAATGGGATCCTACAGTGAGCGGATTTTCCAGATTTTATTTCTGGCTGCAGTTCATCTCAGATAAGCAGATGATAGAATTGCAGCCAGTGATTTGTTTCTTTTCAGGATTGAGAAAAATAACGAGTGAACGACTAAAGATTATTATTTTATTCATCTTGATTGCACTAATTAGTATTTGGGCAATAATAAGCCCAGATTCATATAAAGTAGCAGATGGGATTTACACAATGGATTTTTATTAGGATTATGTAACTTTGATGTTTGTGACACCAGCCTGAATCGACCGATATTCTTAATATCTGCTTACACCCGAGGTCTATCACATGTCAAACACACTCGTTGTCTATTATTCACTGACCGGCCACACCCGGCAGATAGCCGAAGCCATCGCCGCCGCGCATGACGCCGATCTTGAAGTCATTGAAGATACCTTCAACCGGGATACAGGTCTGGGACGCCCTCGCTCAGCGGTTGAAGGTCTTTTGGGCTTGCGCAGTAGTATCGCCCCGCCCAAGCATGATCCCAGCGAATACGATTTGGTTGTGGTGGGTACGCCCGTCTGGTCTGCCCGACTATCCTCGCCGGTGCGTGCGTATTTGAGCCAACAGCGCGCCTCGCTCGAGCGCGTAGCGTTTTTCTGCACGCAGGGCGGCATTGGTGGGAAGTGGGCACTGCAAAACATGGCTAAGGTTAGCGGTCAGCGGCCCATTGCGCGTATGATCATCTCGGAGAGCCAACTGAATACGCCTGTTGCGGAAGAGAAGATCGCACAGTTTGTGAGCGAAATCGGCATTGGCTGAATCGGAAAATATGGGCAGGAAAAGTGCACATTTTCCCACAATGTCACCGGGAGTTGAAACCATCCGGCAACGACAATCCAAAGCTGATAAGCTTGCTAAAGAGGCTAGAATCACGCCGCCCACTGCTCCTTCATCCTGCTCGCAATGCGACGCCACAACCGATCCCTCGACTCATTCGAGATCGCCGAACTGCTCTCCCTCGAGCTGCTCCACTGCGAAGACCTGCTCGACACGCTGATCAAGTTCGGCTTCATCCTCCCGGTTGAAGATGGGGACAAGTTCACCATGACCCCTGCCGGCAGCGACCTCATTTCCCCCAAACCCCTCCAGCCACCCTGGGAGCTCGATCCCACCTTGCAGGTTGAAGGCGATCGCCTGTCCACCTATGTCGCCTTCGACCTGTTGCCCCTGCGTACCGCCGCGGCCAATTCTCCTCAAATAATTAATGTCATTGCGATCCCGCACTTAGTGCGGGAGAAGCAATCTCGTTCTTAATAACTCCCATGACAGAGTCCAAAGCCGATTACCTGGCAATACCCAAATCCGAAGGCCCCCTGCCTCCCGATCTCGGCCTGGCGATCATGAGCGTGCTCTCCTTCCATATCAGCCGGCGCAACCCCATCTCCCAGGCGCAGCTCTACGCTGCCCTCAAGGATTTCAAAATAAGCGATGGCCACATGCGAGAGCAGATCAAGCAGCTGCGCCGCTCGGGTCACCTGATTGGCTCGCTGGCCGGTGAGAATGGCGGCTACTACCTGATCACCACCGCCGATGACCTGGAAGAATTCCTCAACCGCGAATATGAGGTGAAAATCAACGATATGCGCCAGACCGTCGAGGCGATGAAGAAAACTGCCTCCCAGCGCTGGGGTCCCGATTCTATCCAGCTCAAGTTATTGTGATTCCATGCCCCGTCCCTTGCTCCCGCCGCGCGGCGTCTTTGTCC
>JBFFEL010000053.1:0-24521 GCA_041558875.1 Anaerolineales bacterium | reverse complement strand
CAGATCGAGCTTCTTGAATTCCTCAGCGTAGTTGAACTCCTCGCCCATCGGATTGCTCATGTGAGAGTTCTGATGAAGAATCTTGAGGTTCAACTGATTCGGCCACCAATCCCGATTCGATGTGCCGCGCCCGGCAGTGGGATTGTCAGCTCCGTGCGATACCAGGTTCTTGCTATCTTCATTCATAAGGTTACCTCCTTGCTTTGTCTAAACTTATGCACAATAGTTGATTTCGCTACCTCATCCTAGAATTCGGATTAATATTGTATGTAATTATATCTAATGTGTAGCAAGAATATCTGATTTTTTTCATTGGAGGTGATACTTACACAACGTATAGAAAATCACTTTCCGAAATTATCTTTCCAATCAAGTCGTTCTCACTTAGAAATAAATATAATTCTCATGACTCATAAACGAGAAAGGCATTATTCCTGCACAAAGATGGTAGTAAATGAATTCGTCAATTGGACATCTGGATGATGAAAGAACAAAGTAAGAAGCTGACCTATAGAAATCTCGAGCGAGATATCGAACGCCGATGTATAAAAACGGACGAAACGCAGATGGGTATACCCGTATTTCGCGGTTATGACCAGGCACACCGAGAAGTTTTTAATACCTATATTGAGAAAAAATTATTCAGCCTTGTTGTTGACTATCTCCTTGCCCAGAATTGGGAGTGGGGGACAAATGAGTATTTTGAACAAGCGAACGCTGCACTTTTATCCGATGGAGATATCACCAGCTTGAAACGACTTTGGAATGGGGTTATAGCAAGTCAGGAACAGAATTTTTGGGCTACTCACTCCGTAACAAAATCTTCTCCCGATAATGCTCGTGTATTGAGGAAGGCAAAAGAAGCTGCATTAACGCACATGATCCGCTACCGAGAAATCTTAGACCAATTGGGTGATCATATTGAAATCGAAACACTTGATCGGAGGATGTCACAGATAAGGGAAGGAAAGCGATTCACGAAAATCAAACCAAATGAATCTCGAAAGATGGATACAGATTTATTTTGGGAGATGATTGAGATATCTCGCCAAGCTGCAGAATCGACACCTGAGCAGATAATGATTCTAGGTGATGATTTAGAAAATCTCGAACCCAATGAAATAATCCGCTTCCAAGAATTTCTCGATGAAAAGCTCTGTGATGCCTACACCTGGGATGTATGGGCACTGGCCTACATTGCGCAGGATGGCTGCTCTGATGAGGAATTTGAATACTTCCGTGCCTGGTTAATTCTTCAAGGAAGAACTTTATTCAAAAGCACGGTTGAAGATATTCATAATGTCTTAGATGATATCCCAGCAGGTTTGGGAACACGAGCAGAGGGCTTCCTAAACTTAACTGGAAGTATATACCAAAGCCAAACAGGAAAGAATCTCCCTGCAGGCAAACAATCCCCTTGCGACTTAAAAGGAACCGCCTGGAAGGAAGAAAAGCTGGGAATTCTATACCCAAAGCTATGGGAGCATTATGAATTCGACTAGACACTGAATAATGACGTGTTTCTCCTCCCTTTACTAACTGATATCGATACTCCTTAGTTACAGGATTTTGGGGGCGACAAACAATTAAACTCAGCCAAATTGTAAGATTCCTTTTGGTTTATCCATCAATTAAGAATGGGCAATTTTAGGCGCATACTCCAAACAATAAAGACACCTCGACTTATATTCGTTGGATTGATCCTCTTTCATGCTGGGTGTTCTCAAGCAATTGCAGAAACTGCTACTGCTCTCCCTAGAGATAAATCATCTCCGATTACGACTGATTTACAACCATCAGAAGTGCCCGAACCAACGATCAATATCCCAGAGATTATTCCACCAGTTGATACCACAATTCATATCGTGCCCCTGGAGGAGATCTATTTTGACACCTTCCAACCACAAAACCGGGCTGTGCCTTTGTCCAGAGCTGACGATGAGCTGATCTTGCGCTTGCGGGATGCGATCCCTCCCATTCATCACCCGGTCTATGAAAGCGCAGAACAGGCCTCCTGGCTCAGCGATGATGATATGGTTCTGGGATACAGTTCTGGCGAACAGGCCTGGGCTTATCCGGTGAAGATCCTCAGTTTCCACGAGATCGTGAACGATTACCTGGCTGGCGAACCGATCTTGATTTCATACTGCCCGCTTTGCTACAGCGGGATCATCTTCAGCCGAGTTTTGGATGGGGATGAATTAATTTTCGGCAATACGAGCGCGCTCTACGAATCGGATATGGTCATGTTGGATTATGAGACCGGCAGCTACTGGTGGCAGGTAGCTGGCCGGACGATCGTCGGGGAGCTGGCTGGGGAGAAACTGCGAGTGCTGCCAAGCAGGATGGCAACCTGGGCCGAGTGGCGAGAGACCCATCCAAACACATTGGTGCTCTCCCGAGATACAGGATTCGCACGCAATTATGAGCAAGATCCATTTTTAGATATTGGTGAGTTAGCCAACCAGGGTCGTTTTGTTTTTCCAGTCAGCGGGAAGACGCTTGATAATCGCCTCAATCCGGGGGATAAAGTCATCTCGATCCAACTTGGTGAAGAGACGCAGGCTTATTTGCTGGATCCAGAAACTCCCAGAATATACCAGGACCAGGTGGACGGTCGCCGAATAGTGATTTTTTCAACCCCCGGTGGCCATTCAGGCTCAGCTTTTTTTGCTGATCTGGACAGCGATGAGCGCACTTTCATCCTGGAGGATGGAAAATTCTGGGACGAGGCAACGGGTTCGATTTGGGACCTCTCCGGGCAAGCGATTGAGGGACCGCTGGCCGGTACACAACTGGAGGCAATACCTTCGAAGGTGAGCTTCTGGTTTGCAATCGTGGCTGCTGAGCCGGGGATCGAGTTGGGTTCCAGGTAAGCTCGTTTGCTCTTAGATTTTCAAATCTGCAGGTTCAGCTGGAACGCGATTCGAGACAGCATTGAGAACCATCGATGAAATTTATCATCTCAGAGCACTAAAATACTTCCTTCCAAAAAGAACTATTCAGAAAAACAGGATAATATCATTCCAACATCATCACTCTCCGTCCGCTTGCTGAGGGGATTCAACATCAGAAATATCCTGCCGGTCGGTCAGTTGTTCAGCCATTTCTGCTACCAACAACGGTGCAGCCAGATCACGCTGTAAAGTTGCCGAACGCTCTGGATCACTTTCACCGATGAATGAGAAGGTACTCACCAGATGCAGGTGGCGATCGTGAAGCGATTCGAAGGTAATTTCCTGCGAAATAAGGGTTGGATTGCTGAGTGCTGCTCGTACCCCATCCCATTCCTGTGGAACCAGGGCATTCTTTCTGTACTCATCACAGGTCTCTAGTAAATATTGGACCACTTGCTTTTCAGGGGGGAAAACAGGATTGATATACAAGCGTTCCATGTCATGGAGTAATTGGCGCATCGGTTCCGGGAACCGCGCGGCGATCACGAGCAGCGCGAGCATTGCCTGCTTAATATCGTATTCTGGTCCTTCATCCATTCCCTCCCGATACCAGATGATCTTGAGCAACTTGAACACATTGACCAATCGTTTCATTGTGCGGGGGCTTACTTCAAATGAAGCGCAGCATTCACTGATGAGCTTGTGATCATCTATCGAAAAACGCAATGTCTTTGTAGGCAGGATGCGTAATTCCGTCTGGTTGGAACGTGCAACTGGTACACGACTGGCTTCACCACTCTCGAAATCCTCTTGTTGGTCACCCTCGCCCTCATCCCCGACGGGTGCTGGACTTTGAACATCTGTTTCTGGTAGTTCATCCTCCGGCACCTCAGGCGACATCTGCGACCACAGAAAGCTGCCTACCTCTGATGCAGCCACCGGTCGCACTCGGTACGGAATTTGTAAAATCTTCTCGATGTAATCCAGACCGGAGGGTTCGCCCCTGCGGATCAAGACATCCCGGTAAACTTTCTCCAACGCGCGTGTTACATAACGAACATCCATGGCAATCACCACCACGAACAAAGGAGTCTTGACCAGCAATTGGGCTGCCTCTAGTACCTCGACGACATTATCGGGTGGGCAGCGATCCAGGTCGTCTATCAGCAGAATGATGCGCGGTTTACCACGTGGAAAGAGCCCATCTGTCAAATCATCATTCAGTAAGGCGTCAGTCAGATCTTCCAAGTCAGATTTGACTTGGTGTAACAACCCCAGTTTGTCTTCGTAGACCCGACCTTCCAAGCGCTGCCTGACGAAGTCGATCAGATTAGCATGGCGAGCGGCAATACCAACGCGCTGCCGGCGTATCTCGACATCACTCCGCTGTTCCTCGAAGCTGCTTTCCAGATCAGCCAGCTGACGCGCCTTTTCGGTTACATCCTCAGTCATCTGCATCACCTCTTCAACGGCCACTACACCTTTTGCGAAGCCAAGGGCGCTATCCATCAGCTCACCACGCATGTTTTCGTCTAGGTGTCGGTTGGCTGCCTTGACATCTTCGAAACGTTGGGCAGTTTTAGTCATCCAGGCCTGGAAGCGACGGAGCCCAGTCCACACTGATCCGACCACTCCCACAGCAGTAGTGAAGGTAATGCCTTTAAGTAACCCCATACTGAATACAAAAGCAACGATCGTACCTGCCAGGGCAAAAAGTATAAAGGCGATTAATACAGATTGACGCTCCTTGACCAGCTTTTTGTACCAGCGGATCGTCTCCTCCACCTGGGCGAAGGTGGGCTGCTCAGGCAGCGCATCAGCTTGCGACCCGTTCCCTCCTTCTCCATCCCCTACAGATGTACTGGTCGCTTGCGCCAGCCAGGCATTGTAAGCAGCAGCTAAGAATTCATCTGTTACAGCTGCCCAGGTACTGCGCCTTGCGTCTTGCTCAATTTGATCATTGATAGCCTGCTCTAATTCCAATCGCGCTTTGTCCCGTGCCAACCGCTTTTGTTCCAGCTTGATCTCCGCAGCTTGCAGTTCGTTGATTTCCTCTTGCTTCAACTTTTCGAAAATACTCCATAACTGCGATTCTGCGATTCGGCCGCGGTCGAAATCTTTTACTATCTGCAATGCTTTTTTGCCGATGTCCGTCATCAACAGACGATCCTGTTCCTCACTCGTTAACTTGCTGATCACTCGCCAGATCTCTGTATCATCGGACAGATCGATCTTGAGCTCCTTGGCGAGTGTCTGCTCTAGCCCAACCTGACGTTCAAGCTCAAAGAATATTTGCTGCATTAAGCTAGCCCACAAATTACCTCTAGCATAGGTCCAGGCATCGAAACGGATCAAGTAAGGATGACCAACAAATGGAAAATTCGAATCGCTGCCATCATCCGTTTTATTGACTCGCTCGCAGCGAATTTCCTGGATGCGATTCTCTATAAGATGAAGAACGAAGGATTTCCCGGCTCCCCACCCACCCATCACTCCAACTACAATGGGCGGCTGCATATCTTTCAACGCAATGGCCTCTGCGATGGCATTAACCTCTCCTAAGATATTGAGACGGTCAGGACCGACAGGCATGTCATTTGCCAGCGCTTCGCCCCTGGTAAGTTCGCGGTCAGCTGGAAGGTCGAGTATCATTGATCCTGACACATTGGTTTGTAACGTTTGAACGATATGATCGGGCAAACCAGAAAGCACGATCCCAACCCGTTCCGTAAGATTATTCAAAAGACTCACAACCTGTGTCGAAAATCCGAGCTGCTCGAGGGTTGTGCTGGGGGGTATTTGGCGAAACTCGATCAGAATTACCAGGCGAGTACCTTTACGCAGAATCTGGTCAGATTGCAACACTTTAGCAATTTCTGGTGAAAACTCGATGGGGGGTGCGCCTGACTCTGGACCGTATTGTGCATCTAACAATCGTTCGATGCTTGATCCAAGGAAAGATTCAACTGGTTTTACGATCTCATCACGCCAGCTCATTAGATCAGTTACAGGGTCAGGTAACAGGTAACCTCTAGTCGTTTGCTCACCTCTCGACAGGTTACCAAAATCAATTATCAATTCGTGCATTGCAGATCCAGATGTGCCGCCTGAAGAGATCACGTATCGCGCAGTGAAGGAGTTATTCCAGAACTGTCGGTGACATAGCTCTGCCAGATCCTGCAAACCTGGCCCGCCATTCACAAGGACAACGAATCCTTTTTTGCGTGGTTTTTCTCCGTCCTCCGGCTTGTTCTGCAACAATTTCATGAAAACACGCCGATATGCCCGTTGATCCCCGGCGTACTCCGGAAGCAGCAGTGACTCGAAATCTTCCCTAAGTTCATCGGCGAGTGGTTGATAAAACCCCTGGCTTTCAAGATATTTCTTCAACTCATTATCAATCCGACACAAACTGAGGATCAGCAGTCTGCCGTGCAGATGACTAATCATTTCAGTATCAAACATCTGCTTAACCTCAATCAACCACTGGTCTCTTGGTTTGCTCACTGGTTGGGATGGACCAGGTCCAGTTATTACCTGCTGGCCTTTATGGTTTCCGTATTCACCATGGTTTTCCAGAATTTTTTGGACGATATCCCAAGAGGAAGGTTCTTTAATATCGGACAGTTTTTTAAAGGCGTTCCTAACTGAGGAAGTTTCTAGAATTGGTTTGCCTGCCATTTTAAACCTCCTTCACTGAATCCTCTTAAGTGTTCGTTTCCACAAATATTAAAACTCATGCTCAACACTGACGTATTATGTTAACATGAATCTCCTTTTCGAAGCCAAATTACCACAAAAAAAGACCATCATTCCTTCTCCCTATATATCTCCCATCCCGACTCCTCCGATATTGTATCTCCCGTCTCTTCCACTTCCCCACCCAGGATCTATCATAAATGCTCCAAAGCGGTGGCTGACTCTGGTCCATCCCGCGTGGATCGAGAGCATATCGCCCTTATTCCCTATTGCCTAAAAATAATAATCAATCAGGTATACATTATCCGATTGACAGATAATGACCATCGAGTTATTATCCCCTATTATTTAGTTCAACTAGTAAGCGTTCAGGATTAGCGGGGAGCGGAGGAATGGTAATGGAAGTAGATCTGAAGGCGAGAGAAGAAGAGAATGGGGGTTCCCCACGCAGACTGTATCGATGGATAAAGATCTTAGGTTTGCTTGGACTCGCCCTCGTCGTCATCTTCGGCGCGCTCTTCATCACTGGAAAGCTGCTCATGAATCGCCTCGAGCCAGAGTCCGATCCTCGCCTGCTCGAGTCATGGGGACCTGAGACTTCATTCCTTTCTACGCGATCCGGAGAGGTGCACCTCCTCGATATTGGTGAGGGTGAGGTGGTCTTGCTCATCCATGGATCAGGCCGCAGCGTCGCAGACTGGCAGGATGGTGTCGCCGAGAAATTGGCTGAGTCTAATCGCGTGGTGGCTTTTGACAATTACGGCTTCGGCTTGAGCGAGAGGAATCACCCCGGCGAGTATGGGAATGCTCTCTGGTCGCGGCAAGCCATCGATGTTCTCGATGCCCTGGAAATAGAGCGCGCAGTCGTTCTGGGGCACTCGGCAGGAGCCATCACGGCTGCCATTCTCGCCGCCGATCATCCTGAGCGCTTTCGCGGGGTAATCTTCACGGGACACGGATTCGCGATGGATCCTGCCCAACTGGTTCCATTGATTCCCGGAATCGGCGAACTCCAGGTAGCCCAGGTTGCTGTCATAGGTGACACCTTTTCGGACCGTCATCGGGAGAAGGCCGAGGCAGCCTATCAGATCCGCGGCACACGAGCTGCATATCTCACCTTCAACCGGCGCCAGTACACCATCGATGGTCTCCGCCTATTGGGAGGCACATATGAGGATATCAAGATTCCGGTCCTTCAGATGCACGGCACCAGCGACGAATCCCAATCCATTGAAAGCGCCCGGGACCTTTCTTCGCGTCTCTTGGATACACGCTTTGTAGCGATCGACGGATCAGGTCACGATATTCACATCGACGCTCCAGACCAGTGGGTCGAAAAGGTTGCAAAATTCGCAGCGAGCCTTCCGGAATGAATTGATGTCGCCGTTTTAAAAGTTAAGGATTCCCGAAGATTGAAATTATTTTCTGATCAATTCAGTGGGTCTCTGTCACCTTGCTGATCGAACGCGGTTGTTCAGCATCAAACCCCTTGGCCAGGGTAAGGTGATAGGAAAACAACTGCGCAGGAATGATACATACCAATGGCGACAGCCATTCAGGGACATTTTCAGGAATATCCAATGGGGTTTGTGCCAGAGAAAGGGCCTCAAACGAATTCGAAATGATCACTAATTCGGCCAATAAATCATCTTTCAAATGCTGATTCAATTCCAACAGAGAAGAAAAAAGCTTTCCAGTGGGAACTACAGATAACACCGGGAAGCCCTGGTCAACCATCGCAATTGGCCCGTGCATGAAGTCGGCTGAGGAATAAGGTTCAGCATTGATATAGGTTAATTCTTTCAATTTAAGCGCCCATTCAAAAGTAGTCGCATAGTTGAAGCCCCGACCCAGCACCGCACATTGCTGCATATATCGATAACGGGGCACCAACTGATTGATGGCTTGATCCAATTTCAAAGCCTCGCTCACCCAACCTGGGATCAAAGCCAACTCATTCCAACCATCGGCTTGCCCGGCTAAGGCAGCTGACAGCATTGCAATGGCCATCAGTTCTGCAGTGTACGTTTTTGTTGCCGCCACTGCTAATTCTGGCCCGGCTCCAATGTCGAAAACTAAATCGGATCTCTGTGCAAGGGGAGAATCGGGCTGGTTGGTGATAGCTAAAGTGAGATTCCCTTGACGATTACCTTCATCAATCACGCTAACAATATCTGGTGATCTTCCCGATTGAGAAACACCGACCACCAACGCATTTTTCAAGATGGGGGGCTGCTGATAATATGAGAATAAAGATGGCGTAGCCAGTGCCACGGGAATACCATTCAGCGCTCCCCACAGGTAATTTGCATAGCGGGCAGCATTGTCTGAGGTGCCGCGAGCTGCAATAAAGGCGAAATTGATCTCGCTCTCCTGGATCATTTTCGCTATTTTCTGTGTATTCTTTGATTGAGAAGATAGCAATTGCTCGAGTCGATCAGGTTGTTCAAAAATTTCCGAATGGATACTCATAATTTTCTGCCTTGAGTTTCTTGACCAAATAATCTCCCACTATTCACCTTTGTCCGCATAGGCACTTAAAATGATACTGCGATATCATCGCTAGGTCAAAAGAAAATGTTACTGAGGCTGGATTATCCATATAGGCCGATTCCAGCAAAACCTGAAAAAATATCCGCGTTGAGAAATATCTTCCCAGATCAGATAAAACTACCTTTGTGCAAGAAAATCTGGTAACTTCCAAAAGTTATGCATCTCGAATTCTGTCCAGAATTTATCAAAATCTTGTTAACATAAACCTTTATGGTTTGAATTATGTCCACGAAGATCACAGTAGCAGATTTGGAAATATCTCTTTGCAGAATTTTATTAGCACAAGTTCTGTTTGTAATATGAAAAACTGGAGCCTATCCGAAAACCTTCAGGATAATTTATAATATCACCCGAATTCAACTCGTAAGTGCAATTGAATGTTTAAGAATGCACCAAAAGGTGACATAAAATCCAGGCATATTCTGGGGCGGTGGTTGAGTTTTGTCATGATCATTTCCAATTCATCATGTATGACAGAATTTAGTTCACGGTTATTCGGAATATAATAACTTTTAGGCCGCGCATCAACAGTTCGGGGTTTTTATCGATGAAGTTTGCAAAGTAATGCGCATTCACTCATCTTTGGGATACCTAACGCCAGTTGAATTTTAGTATACATGCCAGCTGTCACAATTAATGGAGGTTTCCTCCTAAGAATGCCTTAAGAAGAGTCCAGCTTTTTGGGACATGGACAAACACTCAAAGATAATTGGAAAAGATTATCCTTGATTCAATGTTAGATATTTCAAGGAAATAATGTATCCAAGAAAGATTAACAGTTTAATCCAATGAAGATATACCAACCAGATTTACGAAAAGGTATCTATTAAGCCTTATGCAGGGAGAAGCCGTATAATGTTGTGCATATAGATCATTAACTCATTTTCAACTATTCTTTCAATTTCTAACGCTGCTAAAGGGTTCACGAAAAAATATATGTCTTTCGATGTAATAATTGTTGTCATCGTTACTTCATTCATTCAATCCATATTTGGGGTTGGCGTTTTGCTGTTTGGCACTCCGTTGTTATTGCTACTAGGTTATGATTTTATTGATGCGATTATTATTTTGCTTCCGATATCCATTTCGATCAATCTCATTCAGATTGCTAAAGATTATAGAAGTGTAGATTTCAACTTTTACAAGAAAATACTTATATATACGATACCGTTTGTGATTATTTTTCTGTTTCTTGTCACTCAGGAGCAGATCAATATTGGTTTAATTGTAGGCATGTTTTTGCTGGCTGTAGCAGTTAAAGATTACTCTCTCACCGTAAATAGATTTATTAACTTTACAATGAGGTATGAAAAGACATATTTTAGTATTATGGGTATCATTCATGGTCTAACTAACTTGGGAGGCTCATTACTCACGGCTATAGTGCATAGTAAGGACTACACAAAGCATATAACCCGGGTGACAGTGGCCATCTCTTATGCGACATTTGCGGCTTTCCAAATTCTGACTTTGTTGATTTCGGGAATTAACGTTGATATTCAATTGATGGGAATAGGCATCTATATGGTTTTCGGTGTAACGATTTTTTTGCTTACAGAAAAATTTGTATTTATGGAGATTGATAATAAGAATTATTCAATATATTTCGCTGTGTTTTTGTTTGTTACTGGTGTGTTATTGATTGTAAAATCTATTTAGCCACTCAAATCAACCGAACATTATATTCCTACATATAGAATTCCTCCCAGGCCATTTGATATCATTCACAAGCTAAATACACGATATTTATAACCCTCCTAGATTAAATAACAAACCAGGTGGTTTTATTAGATGGCAGGAAATTCGGGAAGATTTTTTCTGCAAACGATGTGATCCGGCACACCACTTGCAACCTCCTTATTGACCCCTTTCCAATGACTTGCCCTGGGGACCGTCCCGCATCCCTTGCATACTTTCGAGTCCCGAGCGGTGACGAGGGTAGCGGAGAGGGGTCCCACCGTTCATTGCTGCCACACCCCAAATCTCCTTCACCCACTTATCACCTCTGGCACATCCCTTGCAACTTAACAAAAAAACCCTCTCCCTGAAAGGGTGAGGGTTTCCTCTAGTAGCGGGGGGTGGATTCGAACCACCGACCTTCGGGTTATGAGCCCGACGAGCTGCCTCTGCTCCACCCCGCATCGTTTATGCCTGCCTTGAAGCGATGGGATTATAGCATCCCGACCAACATTGGTCAAGGAAATGTTGATAAGGATTAACGTGACTCTAAGAATAATGAAAACCAGATCTGCAGATTGCTCTCAGGTTCAGCAGTCGCGGTCGGAATCACGGTAATTTGCGGTGTAAATCCAGGATACTCCAACGGGATCACCAGATTTTCACCTTCACGAACCATATGACCCTCTTCGTACGCCCATTCAACCACCGCAGCTTCGGAAGTTGCGTAAGCGATTTGGGTCTCCAGGTGCAATTGGGTCTGCATCAGGCCGGTGGCTTCAAGGGCGACATCTTCTCTTTTATCACTCAACCGGCGCAACTCAGCCATGCGGTTGTTGAAATCCATCACCAACAGGGTTAGGATGACCAAACCGATGACCACCAGTGCATATTTCCAACCTAGCCAGGTCCGCTTCATGGTTTCATCTTACCTCAGCCTATTGAATGATGCAAGTACTATGCCTGGGCGAATTAAAGAAGAAAATCCCGTGTATTTACCACCGGATTCGTCTCAACAAAAAGGGTATTACAAATGCCGAAGGTGGGAGTCGAACCCACATGAGCGTAAAGCTCACTACGCCCTGAACGTAGCGCGTCTGCCTGTTCCGCCACTTCGGCTTGCCCGAGCTATTTTACCCCGAAACATGGTTTTGTCAATCTTTGCTCAGGGTATACCTGCATGCTATAATCGCGATTAAATCTTTAAGATAATGTACCAAGAAGTCATCTCAATTCTCACCATACCTCCAGGCAACCTGGTATACCACCTCGTGCTAGCATTTTCGATCGCAGGTGCCTTACCAGGGGCAATGAATCTCTGGCAGCGTGACGGCTTAGAAGCAGGGCGCCGGATGGTGATCGGATTGGGAATGCTGCTGCTGGCGCAATTTTTGCTGATCATCGATGCTGGTTTAGCCCAATTTTTCCCCGCGTTTTCCGCTTGGCTACCCATCCTCGACCGGGCGGTCAACGCGGTCAGCCTGGTGATCCTGATCTGGTTATGGGTGTTCCCACAGCGCTCCAAAAGAGCCGATTTCGCAACCCTACTGATCAGTCTGTTGGTCCTTCTGCTGACTGTTATCACCGGTTTGTGGTGGTTGAACCAATCCGATCTGGCGTATTTCAATGGCTCCCCGGCAGATCTGTTGTGGGCTGGATTATCCTTGATACTAGGATTTGCGGGTGGTCTACTTCTGCTTATTCGCCGCCCACAAGGATATGGGCTAGGCCTGGGGATGTTTAGCTTATTGTTTTTAGGCCAATTAATCTACTTGATCAATCCCCTGCCTGTGGGTGATTACCCGGGAGTGGTCCGTATTATCCAAATAGCAGCCTACCCGCTGCTGCTGACGCTCCCAGCTCGCTTCAACCTTGGCGATGAAATCGAGGATACTGACTCTCATCGTCTGGACCGAATGACCTTCCACAATTTTCAAACAATTGCGACCGGCACCGAGACAGCGGAAGTTTACCAGTCAATTACTGAAATTGTTTCACAAGCGATGAATGCGGATCTTTGTGTATTGATCTCTCCTCCTGACGCAAACAAAAACATCACACTGTTCTGTGGTTACGACCTGGTCAACCGGAGAATGATCGGTTCAACCACTTTTGAAAGCGAACTCATCCCGGTGGTATCAGAGTCTCTCCGCCAGAGACGCCCGCTGCACCTACCTGCTGAAGGAAGCATCCCTGATCTAGAAGGACTTGAGAAAATATTAGCTACACCGATAAAAGGTTCCCTACTGACTGCACCAATCTTCAATTCTAGTGGGGAATCTGATAAGATTTTGCTGCTGCTAACACCGGAATCTGATAGATCCTGGACGGGTGCGGACCAAACTTATTTGGCTGATATTGCTGATTCGTTGGGCAGTATCCTCGATTTTAAAACCGAGTCCCAGGGGATTGCCGACCAGCTGGCTCAAACGGGTAAAACACTGCAGAATATCCAAGATGAAAACGACCGGCTCAATGATGAGGTAATAGAATTGACCTCAAGATATAATTCTTCTGAGCAGAAAATTGAAAAATTACAGATCGAGCTGCGCAAATTGATGGATGAGCTTGAAATTAAGAAGACCTCCCAAACTGAAGAAAAGGGATTGCTAGAGTGAAAAACGGGATTTTTGGCCTCAACAGCGTAATCCTGGGTGGTCTGGCCGCCGGTTTATCAATTGCAATCGTACTTGGCAGCTTGCTACTTGCATTCACTGAAGGAGGGCGATCAACACCTCTTGATTCTTTCCCGACCCTCGAAAGCGTCAACATATTCAATCCAACTCCACCGGAAGCATTACTGGCGACAAGATTCCCGACGATCACACCAACAAAGAAATTACCAACCCCTACCTCCACCCAACCAATTATCGCTGAGGTTTTTGAGGAACCTGAAGTTTGTGATTATCCAGTTGGATGGATGCCTTATACAATCAAAAGTTCTGATACCCTAAACAAACTCTCCGCCTCTACCGGCCTTTCCCCCCAGCAGCTGGCAGATGCAAACTGTCTTCTAAAATCCCAGCTAACTCCTGATTCGATCATTTACCTGCCACCTGCATCCCCAACCTCTCCACCGGTAGCATGCGGTCCTCCACGGAATTGGGTGGTTTATTATGTTCAGCGGGGGGATACCCTTTTCGGTATTGCGCAGCAGGTCAATTCAACTGTCAGCCAGCTAAAGAGCGCAAACTGCCTGAGTTCGAACAACATTCGCACAGGTCAAAAATTGTTCGTGCCTTATCTACCGGCACCTAAACCCAGCCCAACGATGATTATACCGACTCAGACCCCAATACCTCCGACCAGTACCCAGGTGCCGCTTCCCACACCCACGGATGGTTTTATCTCAAAGCGCCCACCTCCTTATCCTTATCCATCACCGTGATAGCCAACGGATAAAAACATAAACATCACTTTTTAGATATGGTAAATTTAATCACCTGTGGTTTAAAGATCAATGCGTAACAGACTCTCTATCATATTGTTGGTCTTGCTGATCATGTTTACTGCCTGCAATTTTCCAATGGCTCCAGCGGCGGTGAGCATGAATCCGGATTTTTTGTACAATCCGAGCAACCCAACCGCAACAGCAACGCCATTCCAACCAATAGATCCCACCGCGATCTTTTATCCAACTGCCACACCTGTTCCGCCAACACCTACTCCACAACCGACCGGCCAATATTTAAGTAATCCCAGCTTACCACGCGCCGGTTTGCTGCCGCAACCTAAGGGGCAGATCAATATCCTGTTATTGGGATCTGACCAGCGTTTAGGTTCAGGTGGATTCCGGACCGATACGATAATGCTGGTCACCATTAATCCTTCAAAAAATTCAGTCAACATAACCTCCTTCCCTAGGGATCTATACGTGCAGATTCCAGGTTATACAACTAGCCGCATTAATACTGCGCATGCTCGCGGCGGCTTTAAAACAATGGCAGATACCTTCGAAGTTAACTTCGGAGTGCGTCCTGATTTCTATGCCCTGATAAATTTCTGGTCGTTTGTCGACGTTGTCAACAGCCTGGGGGGAATTGATGTGTATGCCGCTAAGCCATTGAGCGAGTATACCGCTGCTGGCTGGTTTACCATCCCCGAAGGTATAAATTACATGGATGGTGAAACTGCACTCTATTACTCCCGGTCACGGTATTCAACCAGCGATTTCGATCGTAATCGCCGCCAGCAAGAAGTCGTCACTGCGATTTTGGCCAAGATGATGAACCTGTACACCGTGGCAAAAATACCTGAACTTTATAGGATTTACTCCGAAAACGTCACGACGAACATCAAATTATCAGATATCATCCCCCTAATACCTGTTGCTGCCAGGATAAAAAGTACGGATAACATTCAGCATTACTATATCGGTCGGGGAGAAGTAAGCAGTTGGAGGACCCCGGGCGGCGCCGCGGTGCTGCTGCCCAATCAAGCTGCCGTTGAGGCTATCATGCGTAAAGCATTGAACAGCCCGTAATCCAGCTGGATATGTGAAGAAATATTTTTGTGATGAACACCCTCCAGGGAAAAGGTTCCTTTATCTGGAAAATACCGAGCTGTGAAAACGGTGATCCCCAGGCGATCGCATCGGTTGCTCAAGAAGCTCGACTGACTCACGTGCTGATCAAAATCGCCGATGGGGTGAATTCATATAATATATATGAGGGAGTCGATCTTGTTCCACCGGTTGCACGAAAACTTCGCGAGCGCGGCATCCAGGTGTGGGGGTGGCACTATGTGCGGGGACAAAATCCCCTGGGTGAAGCCAAAAAAGCCATCGATCGGGTATTGACCCTGCAGCTGGATGGATATGTGATTGATGCAGAAGGGCCATACAAAGATCGCGGAAAAGCAGCTGCGGCGCGAAAATTCATGTCTCGCCTGCGTGATGGATTACCAGACGTGCCGGTAGCACTCAGCTCATATCGCTTCCCTTCCTACCATCCTCAGCTGCCCTGGCGCGAATTCCTGGAGGGCTGTGATATCAACATGCCCCAGGTTTATTGGAAGTTTGCAGATAACCCCGGTGAGCAGCTGGCCCGGTGTGTGCGCGAATTCCAATCGATCACACCCTACCGACCGATCATCCCGACTGGTGCTGCGTTTAAGGAACACGGCTGGTCACCAAAACCTGAGGAAATCGTTGAGTTCTTTGAGACTGCTCAAAAATTAAACTTATCGGCTGCGAACATCTACAGCTGGGATTCATCCCGGGCGAACCTACCTGAGCTGTGGAGAACAAGTGCAGAATTCGCATGGTTTTCTCCCCCCTCACCGGGAGATATCACAGAGCAGTATATTGAAGCTCTCAATACCCACGATCCTGACCAGATATTAAAATTATACAACTCCAACGCCGTTCACATCACCGCTGCCAGGTCAGTCCAGGGATTTCAAGATATGCGTGTCTGGTTTCAGGCCCTGCTGTTCAGTCTAATACCAAATGCAAATTTTTCCCATACAGGATTTTCCGGCACAGGAAATTCAAGACACTTAACCTGGACAGCAACTTCGGATATGGGCACTGTACACAACGGCAATGATACCTTTGGCCTTTACAAAGGTAAGATCACCTATCATTATTCTTTTTTCACCTTAACTCAAGATGAATGAGTTATTGGATATTGGCTCCCGGTCGTTCCTCCCGGGACAAGTATTAGTTATTGGATATTGGTTATTAATTACTAGTTTTCTTAGATCTTGACCGGGTACTTGACTTACGAGTCGTCGGTTTCCGGGTGACCCTTTTCGCGTTTGGTTTTGAATTTGATTTCTTCACCACCGGGCGAGGAAAATCGCGGGGGGCGATTAATCCCGTTACCCGATCGCCTGCTTTCAAATCGATGATCTTGCGGCCACGCGCCGTCCTTCCTTGCTGCGGAGCCTCGTCCAGACGGATCATCTTGGTTGCCATTTTAGCGAAATCAACAGTTATGCGCCAGGTACCCTTCCCAGTGGCGACCCCAGCGACCTGAACGTCTTCCGGTAATTTCCAGGCGATCACCCCCTGCCCGTATCGGCCTTGTTTGGGGAACTGTTTCGGATTCAGTCTTTTGGCAGTTCCATCAGTGGCCATTAAGAGAATTTCTCCCCGAGCCGGGATCAATGCAGTGCCAACCAGGTAGTCATCACCCTGCAGTTTAATCCCCATCACTCCGGCTGCCACAAGGCCCATCCCCCTAACCGTGTCCTCAGAGAAGCGGATCGCCATTCCGCTGGCGGTAACCATGAGCAGCTCATCCTTGCCCGTAGTCAAGTGATACCAGCCCAACTCATCACCATCGTTCACCCGCACTATGGTGAAGGTTTGTGCGGATGGCCCAGGAATTTCACTCAAGGGAGATTTTTTGACCATGCCCTGGTAGCTAGCAGTAAGCAGGAAATAGTCATTCTGCCTTTCATCTTTCGGTGGTAAGGTAAAGGCCGCCACCAGCTCGTGTTTGTCTGTCAGGGGGCTGATTTTGGAAAATGGCACCCCTTCACTGGGTTTATCCGCTCCTTGAAGGACATGCATGGGGATGGCCGCCGCTTCGCCATTGCCTGCCACCAGGTAAAGCGTGTCGCGGGTCTGCGCCTTGACCAGGATCTTGGCAAAGTCACGTCCACTCAAACGGGGCAGCTTGTCCTCCTTCGTATGGGACACCAATCCACGTGGAGAAACCATCACCCATACAGATTCATCCGGTACGAGATCGCGCGCAGTGAGCATGGCTGCTTTGGTTTTACCTTGCTCTAACTGAACAACTTGTGTGCGCCGCTGATCTCCGAAGGTCTCTTTGATCTCATTCAATTCTTCACTGACGACCTGGCGCATTTTAGCGGGTGACTTCAGTAAGGCCTCCAATTGCTTGATTTGCTTACTGACCTCACGGTACTCCTGGTCGATTTTCTTGCGCTCCAATGCCGCCAGGCGTCTCAACGGCATATCAAGGATGGCGGTAGCCTGAATTTCAGATAATTTGAACTTGCGCATCAAGCGCTTTCTGGCTGTTTCAACATCTGCCGCACGGCGGATAAGAGCAATGACCTCATCTAAATTTTGCAGGGCAACTCTCAAACCCTCCAGTATGTGTGCCCGTCGACGGGCCTTTTCTAAATCAAATTCGGAGCGCTTGCGGACAATTTCCAGGCGATGTTCCAGGTAAACCCGCAGAGACTGTTTCAAGGTCAGCATGCGCGGCTCACCATCTACCAGCGCCAGCATGATGAAACTGAATGTGTTGCGCATCTGGGTGCTCTTGTAGAGCGCCTTGAGGATCTCCTCTGGATCAACAGTTTTGGTCAATTCGATCACGATGCGCATACCCTGCCGATCGGATTCGTCGCGTAGATCAGCGATACCTTCTAATTTTTCTTCTCGCACCAGGGTGGCGATACGCTCGATCAGGGTAGATTTGTTGGTCATATAGGGCAATTCAGTGATGATGATGCGGTTGCGTCCCCGGCTCATCTCTTCCAGGTGAGCGCGCGCCTGGACGGTTACTTTCCCGCGACCAGTGCCATATGCGCTGACCAGAGAGTCACCATCCGTGTCCTGGATGATCATGCCGCCGGTGGGAAAATCGGGACCTTGAATGAAACTCATCAAGTCTTCTACGGAGATATCATCCTGCTTTTCCCATTTATTCAGCAGGAAATTGAGCGCATCGATCACTTCACCGAGATTATGCGGGGGGATAGAGGTCGCCATACCGACGGCGATACCAGTAGCCCCATTGACCAACATATTTGGAAAGGCAGCTGGCAGCACGTCCGGTTCGGTCAAAGTGCCATCGAAATTTTCCACAAAACTGACCGTATCTTTCTCGATATCAGAGAGCATATGTGAAGCAAGCAGAGAAAGCCTGGCTTCTGTGTAACGCATGGCGGCCGGAGAATCGCCATCCATGCTGCCGAAGTTCCCCTGACCATCCACCAACATAGCCCGCATCGAAAAATCCTGGGCCATGCGAGCCATGGCATCATAGACCGCCATGTCACCATGCGGGTGGTACTTACCCAAGACCTCCCCAACGATACGAGCTGATTTCTTATGAGAAGAATTCGGAGTGATGTTCATATCGTGCATGGCATATAGGATCCGCCGATGGACGGGTTTCAACCCATCCCGGGCATCCGGCAGGGCGCGCGCCACGATCACGCTCATGGCGTAATCCAAGTAAGCTTGCTGCATCTCGTTATCGATATCGATTTTGTGGACCAAACCGATTTCCATGATCTACTCCTGCGATTGGGTATATTCAGCGGAGGACCAACCACCGCCGGTTTTTTAATTAGAATATATGTGCTGAATCCTATCTTAAAGGCAAATGCCTAAATCGTCAACGGTAAATTGCGATAATGGTTTCTAAATGAATATGTTAATCCCACGCGACGAGTACAGATGAACGTGGATACGGATATTAGAAATTGGATCCCGGTCGTTCCTCCCGGGACAAGTATTAGTTATTGGATATTAGATATTGGTTATTGAACGTTAAATATAGTGAGGAAGAAGTGTCCATTATGAGCGAATTGGCGGTTAAAATGGTTTGAACATCATCAGCCACATGATGGCCACAAAGCCCCCATAACCGATTATCAGCATCAACCACGGGCGCCTTTTGGCGATCAGAGCGAAACTCTCTTCTTCTGGCTCGGGTTTCTCAGCAGGCATCTCCCTCCCCCGGGCCTGGTATGGCAACCCCAAGGCTTTGCGCAGCGGATGGTAGGTGCCTTGCCCGATCTAGAACATCCAGATGGTGACCACGACCAACAAAACTAAAGAAACCCAGACCCACGTTTGGGACCATCATCTGCCCAGCACCTGGAGCAGAACTTTGGGAAATATTATCTCTTATATTCCTATTGCAGTGAAGTAAGCGCATTATGCTTATTTCAAATTTGTAAAATTTTTTATTCTCAGGGAACCCGCATCCACTCTGGCGGCTCTCGAGGTTCGGGATTCTTTCCATAAAACAGATCATCCATCCACAGCGCGCCTCGCCTGACGAACCCGGAGTGAGCAATCCCCCAACGCAAGATATTGTGAGGCAACGAATCTGGATGTGAGTATGGGCAGACGGCCATGCAGATGCCGCAGTCCGTACCGATCACATTCCAATATAGAAAACAGCTCTCTGGATTGATTTGCCAGCGGAGAACACCATCGATATCCTGACGCGGTTCGAAGGGGATCGATCTGCTGGGGCAGTTTTCTGCACATTTCTTGCAGATGGTGCAAAAATCGATCACCGCGCGATCGGGAATTCTCTCGTCTGCGAGCAGCTCCAGCGTCGTGGTCACCACGCCCAATCTGACCCGCGGTCCCTGCCGGGGAGTCATCAGCAAGCCCATCCGGCCGATCTCCCCTAATCCTGCATCCCTGGCCACCAGGGGCGCAATCACCCGGTAATTCCCATCAATGTGGGCACGCGCAGCGTAGCCCAACCTGCGAATCGCCTCCGCCAGCTGGACTGCAACCCGGCCTGCTTCGACATACTGCCGGGCAGATTCCATCACTCCTGGTGGTGTTGGATTGGCCCCAACCATTTCGTGATCCATTTCTACTGTAAAGGCTATGGCGTAATCATGTTCGATGGGAATCTCGGCCCCATAAATACCTGGTCCTCTTCCGATATGGGAGTAAACGTGGTACGGGCGCAGCTTCGAGATTCCCACCTCGAGGGCACCATAATAAACCGCCAACCCCTTGACAAATGCGGTCATTTTATCGATGGGCAAAATCTTTTGATTCTCGGCGGGTTCTCCTGCCACTATCTGACCCATGATCTCTGTGAAAGTGAAGCCGGCCTCTGGGGAGGTGAACAAAACTTCATTGGCCAATTTCGCGCGTGGTGAAAGCAATCCAGGTTTTGAACGGGTGTGATCATCCCCCTTTTTCTTCTCAGGCCGCATCTCGTAGTAGGCCTGGTAATTTGGACTGCCGGGTTCCAGGCGAGCCCTGGCAAACATGATGTCTCGCTCGTCAAAGCGTTTGCTGGGAATATCAATACCGAGTTCGATTCTTCCAATTGGCAACAGTGAGAGGATCAATAAAATAAGCAGACCGGCACCCATCGCCAAGAGCAAGACCAATTTCGCTTGGGAACTCAGCAATGTGACCAGCATCAACCCTGCACCTCCCCCAATGGCAATGAGGGAACTTATGCGGAAAGCACGCACCTCTTTTTCCCGGTATGAGAATAATGCAAAGCCCCCAAGAATGAGAAAGATAACGGCAGCCAGGATGTAGAATACGATGTTCATTATCTCACCTCTAGCATCACGAAGATATCAGGGTTTGGTAAATTCTCTCCAATCCTTCATTGACGTAATCTTTTGGCAAACCATAGCTGATACGCAGGTGGTGATCCAGTCCGAAATGATCTCCAGGAACAACCAATGTGCTCTGCTCAGCGATCAACCGCCGGACAAGCTCGCTAGAATTGATCGGCCGGTTGTAGTGAACGAAGGCAATGGCGGCTGCCTGGGGAGGCACCAGGCTGATTAGATCACTTTTCTCTTCACACCATCGCTCAAAATTCCCATAACCTCGCCGCAAATATTCGCGGGTGCGGGCTAAAATTCGCGGGTGAACTTGCGGGGAAAGCGCATAAGAGGCCAGCTTGTTGCCCAACATCGTGGCGCTGATGGTGACATAATCCTGGCGAGCCCAGATTTCATCCGACATATTGCCTGGTGCAACTACCCAGCCGATTCGCAAACCGGGCAAGGCATAAGCCTTTGAAAGGCTGCCTACGGCAAAGACGCGCTCGTAATCTCCCCAAAAGGAGGGGGTAAATTCATCAGTATTATGTTCTGCACCGGCATAGACCTCGTCTGCCAGGATCCAAGCGCCCACCTTATCCGCAGCCTTAACAATAGCCCTTCTTTCTTCGGGAGTCAAGATATATCCAGTCGGATTGTTGGGGTTGCAGATGGCGATCAAGCGGGTTTTTGAAGATACAGCTCGGGTAAACTCTTCGAGATCTAATCCCCAACCCAGGTCTTCCTTCAATGAGAATGTATTCAGCGCAAATTTGAGATTTTTCGCTACACCCCATATTTGCATGTAATTAGGAAGCATGACTGCGATTTCGTCGCCAGAATCCATTAGGGTGAGCAATGTGGTGAAGTTCGCCTGGGCAGCACCGGTGGTGACAACCACCTGTTCAGGTGAGGCGCCGGGATACAATCTGGCGATATTCTCGCGCAGCTCGATTGTGCCGTTCGTTTGGGGATAGTTCAGCTCAGTAGAAAGGGTCTCCTCAATCAACTCTTCATTATCATAGAACAGCTCCCGCATCGTCATCGGGTGGACACCGCTCTCGGAGAGGTTGTATTTGACCTGGTTTTCCCATATCGACATCTCCCGCTCGAGCAGAAATGGATAAAAGTTTTCCTTCATTAATTATCGCCTCCTGTATAAGACCTCACATTTTCATTTGTCATTCTGACGATCGAAGTGATGAAGAATCTCCACTCTGTATCAAACAACTCAAAATAAATCTGACCATATAATCTTTAGATAACCGAGCTTCTTAATCAATTAGATTCTAATGCCCATACCCATTTTCACTGCCTTCTGGTAAGCCAGGCGCGCAATCTGTGTATCCTGCACGCCCACGCCGGTCAGATCGCAGATCGTGATCTGGTCATTATGCTGCCTGCCCGGTATTTGGGCTGAAGTCAGTTCACCCAATTCAATCGCTTCACTTTGATCAGTGATGATGCCAGCTTCCCTGGCATGATGCAGTTCTCCTAAGCGAAATACCTGTGATCTCTTATCACAGACGATTAAATCCGCTTGCTTAAAGGCTTCCGGGTAGATCTCCTGTTTATGCTCCGCATCAGACCCCATGCAGGTAATATGCAAACCAGGATGCAGCCAATCCGCCTGGAGGTATGGCTCCCGGGAAGGGGTCGCAGTGACCACGACCTGGCATTCTCTCACCACCATCTCGGGATTATCTGCTTGAACAACTTCAACTTTGAGCATCTCGCCCATCTCCCGGGAATACTCCGCGACCTGGTCTGGGTCAATGCCATACACGAATAATTTTTGATAATCCCTGACAAGTTTCAAAGCCTGCATCTGGTAGCGAGCCTGCACACCTGAACCGATGACACCAGCATTTGTAATTAATTCAGGCGCCAGGTATTGTGCAGCGATCGCCCCTGCGATGCCAGTGCGCACATCGGTAAGGTAACCGTTATCCAGTAAGACTGCCAACGGCAATCCGGTTTGGGCGCTGATCAGGACCATCATCCCACTGCCGCTGGGTAGTCCACTCTTGCGGTTTTCAGGAAAACCAGAGGCGATTTTGATGGCGAAGCTGTCCAAACCGTGAATATAAGCTGACTTGACATCCACCTCGCCAAGATGCTCTTCGATATCTATGCGCATAATTGGCGGGATTGTTACCTCCGCCTGCGCGATTTTGGTGAATCCTTCCGCAATCACCTCAAGGGCGGTTTTATCCATCCCCACACAGTCCCGAATTTCATCTTCGTTCAAGATTGTTATGCCCATCTTTGCAGATCCTTCCATGATCAGTTTACATCCAATAACTAATACCTGTCCCGGTCGTTCCGCCCGGGAGCCAATAACCAATATCGAATACCGTTCAAATATCTCCTTGGTACGGATAATCTCCCCTGGCAACCTCCATCAAACTTTGCAGGCCAACATTGCTCCCGCTGATCACCAGGACGACTCTTTCGCCCATACCCACCACTTTCTTTGCCAGGAGGGCAGCAATACCCACTGCTCCCCCACCTTCAACTACCAGGTGCTCTTTCTCAAGGGCGTACGTCATCCCGGCTGCGATCTCATCCTCCGTTACTAATACGGTTCTATCAACATAGCGCTGATTGAGGTTGAAGGTATAGTGATTTTTTGGTCCCAGGCCGCCGACGAGTGCATCGGCCAGCGATGGTTCTTCCACGATCTTGACAACCTTCCCGGCCGCCAGACTCTCCGCCATCGCGGCCCCTTTAGCCATTGACACCCCAATAGTTCGGATAGTGGGATTGATTGATTTCAAGGCAAGCGCAATCCCGCCCAACAAACCACCACCGGAGAGAGGTACGATCACAGAATCGATGTTTGGACACTCTTTGAAAATCTCCAACCCGATTGTTCCCTGTCCGGCGATCACGAATGGATCGTCAAAGGGATGGATCATGGTCAAACCTCTCTCTGCCTGGAGCTGCAAAGCAACATCGGTAGCCTGGTCATAGGTCTTGCCCTCAATCACCACTTTCGCGCCGAGATCGCGGATCGCGTCGACTTTGTTGGCAGGTACAGTTTCCGACATGCAGACCACCGCCGGGATGTTAAATTTACTGGCGACAAATGCCACCGCACGACCATGATTGCCGGAGGAAACCGCGATCACACCTCGTTCTTTTTCCTCCTTGGTCAGGCTGAGCATCTTGTTCGTCGCTCCCCGAATTTTGAACGATCCGGTGATCTGCAAGCCCTCCAATTTAAGGTAGATTTCGCGACCCGATAATTTAGATAGCGAAGGTGATTTGATCAAAGGTGTGTGGTAAATCGTGTCGCGGATCAGGTATTCTGCCTGGTAAATATCCCCCAACATGGGTGGTTTGATCTGCATATCCATTCACCTTCCTTAACTCAACATCGTAGGTGATATAACCTTTCAATATCCTGACGAACCCGGTGAGATAATTGTATCTTAT
>JBFFEL010000052.1:0-24560 GCA_041558875.1 Anaerolineales bacterium | reverse complement strand
TTTGAAGCGGCGACATTATAAAGATTATTACAATAAAGATACCTGGGATCAAGTTGCTCAAAGATATCAGCAAGACATCGAGCTTTTAGGTTATTCGGATTGCCACTATTAACGACCATTATTCAGGCGATTTTTATTTACAATTTTAGCTTCTCCGGATAATCAATTTGGCAAACTCCACCGGGATTGATTGTTATAGAATACAAGATGAGCTTAAAGAATAAAGCTGCCAAGGGCGTCGTCTGGTCAGTAATCCAGAGATGGGGAAGAACAGCCTTCTCGACAATTATTTTCATCATCCTGGCCCGGCAGCTGCCCCCAGAAGCATTCGGCTTGGTCGCCATGGCCACCATCTTCACAGCCTTCATCGAAATATTCCTCGACCAAGGTTTAAGCGCTGCGATTGTACAGCGGCAAGATATTACCGAGGACCATCTCGATACGGCATTCTGGGCCAGTATAATTACTGGCGTCATCATGACGATTGCCGGCATTGCCCTTTCTGGACTTGTGGCCTCTTTATTCGACGAACCACAATTAGCACCAATAATCATCTGGTTATCATTCAGTTTTGTCGTTATTGCACTGAGTAGCACACAAGTTGCCATCCTCCGGCGCAAGCTTGCTTTTAAAGACCTTGCAACTCGATCATTAATTGCTATGTTCGTCGGGGGCATTGTTGGGGTAGCGATGGCTTTCTCGGGATTCGGCGTTTGGAGCTTGGTTGGTCAGAATCTGGCTGATGGATTAGCAGCTGCAGTTGTCCTCTGGCGGTCAAGTGATTGGAGACCCAAGTTAAATTTTTCGACAAAGCATTTCAAGGAGCTGTTCAGTTTCGGTATATCAATCGTTGGAAATAAAATTCTGGTCTTCTTCAACCGGCGATCAGATGATTTCTTAATCGGTTACTTCCTGGGACCAACCTTGTTAGGCTATTACACCATTGGTTACCACATCCTATTGATCATCATAAGGCTCGTAACAAGAATTATCAATGCTGTTGCTTTTCCAACATTTTCTCGGATACAACATAATCCAAAAAGGATGCGGAATGCTTATTACAAAGCAACCCAGTATACAAACCTTCTCGCGATCCCTGCTTTCATTGGTATGGCAATCTTAGCCCCAGAGCTGATAAATACTTTTTTTGGTGAGCAATGGGCACCAAGTGTGCCTGTAATGCAAGTGCTTGCGTTAATTGGAATTCTTAATGCTTTAATATTCTTCAACGGCACCGTAATTCAAGCCTCCGGTAAACCAGATTGGAACCTCGGTATTATGTTCTTGACGACAGTGGTGAGCGTCCTCGGTTTCTTAATTGCTGTACGCTGGGGCATCGTTGCTGTGGCCGTATCTTTTGTCATCGCCGGATATTTGGTTGCACCGATATCCTATTTCGCCCTCCGCAAACTTATCAATGTCAATTTTAAAACTTATGTCCTTCAGTTCATAGCCCCTCTTTCAGCTACGTTGGTTATGGTAGCGGTCATCATGGGATTAAAATACCTGCTGAAGGATCAGAATCTAAACCAATATTTTGAGATTGCTATATATATCTCAGCTGGAGTGATCACCTATACTGTCACCATAGGACTAATGGCGAGACAGCTCTCTAGACAGGTGGTTGAACTTTTATTCGAGGTGATTCCAGACAATCGGATCAGGATCATATTCTCGCCATTGGAGAAGTATTTTCTAAAATGAAAATTGAAAATTGCGGTTTGCGTTGCACAAAAATAAAATTTGATATCGATTGTTTTTCTTCGCGCTCTCCATTCATATTCTTAGGGGATTCAAAATATGCGTAGGATTGCACTTGGACTGACCCTTATCGTAATTTTCATGATTCCGTGGGAGGGTGTCCTCAGACTTGCCGGTGCAGGACAAAGTGGCACGACTGTAGTAAGACTGGTTGGTTTAGGTGTTTTTGTTTTCTGGATTGCTACGGTAATAATAACTGGACGATTTCGTAAACCTGGAATTTTCCACATTGCAGTCTTCTTGTTTGTCTTGTGGAATGCCCTTAGTGTGTTCTGGAGTGCTATCCCCTCAAGAACAGTAACGCAATTGATTACCTGGGTTCAATTACTTGGACTCACAATTCTTATTTGGGATTTGTTCACTACCCGCAATGCAATCTTAGCTGGATTGCAGGCCTACATCCTTGGCGCTTATGTGGCAGTTGGCATTGCCGCAATTAACTTTATGGCGGGTAGAGCTTTTTACACCCATTATCAACGTTTCAGCCCTGATGAAACGAATCCTGACGGGTATGGATTTATTTTAGCGTTAGGCATACCGGTTGCCTGGTATCTCGCAAGTTCAATTTCTGAGCTTCAACGAGGAAATTGGTTGAAATGGATTAACTATGGATATATTCCGGTTGCATTTCTTGGTATCGCATTATCAGGAACTCGTACAGCTCTTATCGCTGCTGTACCTGGTATGATTTATGGGCTTCTCACTCTCTTCCAGATTCGACTTTCGACTCGGATAATTGCCACAATATTGTTAGGTGGGGCCATTTTATTTGCAATACCTTTCGTGCAAACCTTGCCATCATTTCAGCGATTCGGGACAATAGGTGCAGAAATTTCTCAGGGAGATCTAAATAATCGCACAACCAATTGGCTCGAAGGTCTTGCTTCTTTTGAAGAACATCCTCTTCTCGGCGTTGGCAGCAATATGTATCGCTCTGTGAACATCAGAGGTAGAGTAGCCCATAACTCCTTCATCTCTGTCATGGTCCAGCTTGGTTTAATCGGATTTATCCTATTCGTTGGAATATTAACGATTGCTGCCCTTTATGCTTGGGTGCAATCAAAATGGGATAGGCGTTTTTGGATCACCATGCTATTAGTTTGGACAATTGGCGCGTCTACATTAACCTGGGAACACAGGAAAACCACCTGGCTGTTTACAAGCTTACTTGTTACCAGCGCGGCTGCATATCAGTTCCGAAAAGAAGATGCAACCATTGAATTGGCCGGGGATCCTGAGTCTTCACTTCTTCTTGATTCCAAGGGCAGCACATAACAGCTGATTATTGAGTATATTATTCACTTTCAATTTCTCCTAATAATTTCAAGATAAATGGATACTGAAAATAAGAAAATAGCCATATATATGCCTTCCTTGTTTGGTGCAGGTGGCCAACGTTCGATGCTGAATTTAGCGCATGGCATTGCAGACAAGGGATACAAGGTTGATCTGGTTTTAGCGGTAAAGGAGGGTGAGTTTCTCTCAGATGTCCGTAATACAGTAAATCTGGTCGATCTCAAAGCCTCAAGAGCGTTGACAAGTTTGCCCCCCTTGGTAAGTTATCTTAGACATGAAGAACCGGATGCCTTGCTATCAGTCTTTGGATATGTCAATATTGTCTCCATTTGGGCTTGGCGCTTGGCTTCGGTTAACACAAAACTATTTGTAAACGAACAAAACACAGTTTCCCAGGAAGCTGGCAATGCTTCAAATTTTCGCCAGAGAATGACCCCAGGATTGATGAAACGCTTCTACCCGATGGCGGACGGGATTATTGTAGTCTCGAATGGGGTGAGGGATGACATGGCTCAAGTGACAGGTATCCCTCGTGAAGGCATCACCGTCATTTACAATCCATCTGTGATGGCTACTGAGGTCTTAGAAAAAGCGAAAGAACCTTTGGAGCATCCGTGGTTTAAACCCGATCAACCACCAGTACTCGTTGCAGTAGGTCGCCTGGAACAGCAAAAAGATTATCCCATGATGATCAAGGCATTTTCGAAGGTACGGGAAGCCCAACCAGCCAGATTATTGATCTTGGGCGAAGGCAGGGATAGACCTTCCCTCGAGAATTTGATCTCAGAGTATGGGCTCAACCAAGATGTCAGCTTACCAGGTTTTGTCTCGAATCCGTATGCGTATTTGTCGAGAGCTTCCATATTCGTATTATCATCCCGATGGGAAGGTCTGCCGACAGTTTTGATCGAAGCTTTATGTTGTGGCACGAAAGTTGTTTCAACAGATTGCCCGAGTGGTCCCAAAGAAATACTAAAGGACGGTAAATATGGTCCACTCACTCCCGTTGGTGACTCAGAAGCCTTTGCATCTGCGATAATCAGCTCATTGCGTAACAACTCTCCAAATCCCCCTGCTGAAAGCTGGCAACCGTACGAACTGGGAACAATAGTTGATCAATACACAAATTTGCTTCTCGAAAGCTAATTTCTAATACGGAAACTCCATACAAATATCAACTTTAATCGCGACATCATTGGAATAATTATGACTCTAAATCAGGTAGATAAGCGGTTCCGCATTCTGCATATCATCTTGGGATTAACCCCGACCAACGGTCAATACAACGAGCATTGCTTACCACTGCGAAAAACCCGCGATATCACTATTTGCACCTACTTTAAATCTGAGATCACACCCCCAGAGGAAATCACGCTGTATGATGGTGACAGCACGTTGAGAGGTTTCTTCCGAGCATTAGGATCTGCTCTCAAGGAAAGGGAATATGACGTTATCCATGTCCATACTCCCCACGCAGGATTATTATTGCTGGTTTATCTTTTCTTCTCTGGTCTATATGGCAAGCTTAAACACGCAACTGTTCATACTGTGCAAAACTCATATGGAAACTTCAGGGTGAGTCATCAGCTCATGTTTCTCCCAAGTTTCGCATTTTTCCAATATCTGGTATTTTGCAGTAAGTCTGCGGAAGAAAGCTTTCCGACGATTTTCAAGTGGTTAGCTCGCGGCAGAATGCACGTAGTTCAAAACACAGTCGATATCGACCGCATAGATAATGTAATTAATAGAGTTGATCAAGATCACTCATCAGATCAATTCGAAATTGTGACCGTGGGACTCATCCCAATGAAGAATCCACTCACGATGATGGCCGCCTATCAGAATAGCCTTAATCGATCGGGAAAATTAATCTACCTGGGAGAAGGTAAGCTAAGACCTTCAGTGGAGAGCGAAGCTAAAAGAAATGGCTTGAAGAATCAGGTAACCTTGACGGGAATGATTTCACGCGATCAGGTATTCGAACATTACGCCCAGGCTGATCTATTCGTCTCCACCTCATGGGGAGAGGGTTTACCTGTCGCAGTTCTGGAAGCGATGGCATGTCGATCTCCGGTATTGCTCTCTGATATCCCTCCCCATCGAGAAATTGCGGAAGACATGGATTTCATACCTTTAATCAAACCCGATGATGTAGATGGGTTTGCCCGGGAGATCAAGAGATTTCATGAAATGTCGAGTCAGGAAAGGAATGACATCGGTCAAAAATGCCGGAAAATAATTGAGGAAAAATTTACCATTACTACTATGCATAATGCATACGCAAAGATATATTCTCAAATTACCGGCGGTCAAATCTCTACTCTCCTGACTGCAGCGAATTAACTATTGATAACACTTATAAGAGGGAAGTAGTTGATTGTTGAGTTTATTGGGGTCACAGGTTCAGGGAAGACAACCCTGATAAATCAAGTTCGTCACAAACTGAGCAGTTCATGGGAAGTAACCACCTCTAGCGATCTAGTAACTGGTTTGGTCGGTTTACAAGGCATAAAAAATGTGACCGCTAAAAATTTGCTCCAAGAAACTATCAGCTTTCCTTATTTTCTTGGTTCTTTTCCCAACCACTCCCAATTGATCTCCCAAACTATAAGATTATTTTCTCGCAATACCTCATTATCTGTAACAACGATTAATAACTTGCGAAGCATTGAACGAAAGCTTGGTGGTCTAGAAATAGCTCAACGCCAGGATCAAAATAAAGTTATTCTTGTTGACGAAGGCCCATTCCTCACCGCACACATGTTTGCTTTCAATGACACTCCAATCACAAAAGAAGAGATAAAGGAATATCGTAGACTTCTGCCCTTACCGGATTTGATCATTTATATCAAAGCGACAACGGAGGTATTGCTTGAACGTTCATTGAACCGATCGAGGCCACCAAGAGAGATGAAAGCTAGAAATCAATCCGAGAATGAAGAATATATCAAACGCGCAGAGTCTCTATTTGACCAGATGGTCGACTCCAGCAACATTCAATCACGGATGCTAATCGTGGATAATTCCAGCCCTGATCTGAATGTGATTGACCAAACAGTAGAGAAAATCTCTGATTTCATCTTAATTTTTGCAAAAAAGGTCTGAATTGAAAATCGTCCATCCTATCCAGATAACTGAAGAATTATCTTATCATCCAAATACCTTATCCAGGATTCAAACTCTTTTTGATGAATTGAATTCCAACAACCTGCGCTACTGCCATTGGAAGAGCAATATTGCACTTGGTAAATCCGTCTCTGGGCAAACGGACATAGATTTGCTCATCCATCGCAAAGATGCTGATTTCTTCAGAACGATTTTAAACCGGCTTAGTTTTTCTCCAGCGAGAGGGAAGAATGTTGCCAATTTCCCTTCCGTTGAGCATTATTACGCCTTGGATGATGAGAGTGGCATCCTTGTCCATGTTCACGCATATTTCCAAGTGATCACAGGCGA
The DNA here is from genome assembly GCA_041558875.1 of Anaerolineales bacterium. Taxonomy (GTDB): domain Bacteria; phylum Chloroflexota; class Anaerolineae; order Anaerolineales; family UBA4823; genus PFL25. The sequence continues at coordinate 18,047 of JBFFEL010000052.1, read as the reverse complement.
AAGCTTGACCAAGAATTACCACCTTCCAGTTGAAGACATGCTCTTAGAAAATACGAGAAGTGAAGGTAATATTCGATTGCCAACGAAAAGTGCCGAGCTGGTCATTTTTGTGATCCGGATGATGCTGAAACATACTTCAATTGTTGAGCTGCTGATGCTTTCCCGGTATTGGAATGAGGTAAAGCAGGAGATCAAATGGTTGATGGATGATGATCCGATTGATGAAACCATGGGTTTGGTTGAGGAATGGATGCCTTCAATTGACCTTGATCTTTTTTCCCAATGTATCCAGGCAATATCGTCCTCTTCATCGCTTTATCGCCGGATCACTTTAGGCCTTCGTATGAGATCTCAGCTGCGACCATACGCCAGGCACTCATTTTTGAGGAACATGTGGGCTGGAATTAGGAAATTCTCAACCATGTTCTTCGCCCGATTGTCAGAGTCTCCCCGAGGGATGATCCCAGCCTCCGGGGGAGTAATCATCGCCTTTGTTGGCCCTGAAGCAACCGGGAAATCAACTTTGATAAAAGAGATGCGAAAATGGTTAGGGGAGCATTTTGCCGTAGAACAAATCCACGCTGGAAAACCACCCTCAACCCTGCTGAGCTTCATCCCCAATTTACTCGTTCCCGCCCTACGCTTCTTGCTGCCAAAATATCGTTCGACGCGCATTGAGGCCAAATACACATACCGAGAAGACGAGGAAAAAACTCAATCTGTTTACCCGTTATTTTTTGCACTCCGTTCTGCCCTACTTGGCTATGACCGAAGAACTTTACTAACCAGGGCATTTGCCCGGGCCGCAAACGGACACATTATCTTAAGTGATCGCTATCCCTCCGCCTCTCCAGGTGCGACAGACAGCCCTCAGTTAGCCCGCGTCTCACTCCCAGATGACAAATACCCAATCCGGCGACGTCTGGCACGATTTGAGGACCAGATGTACAAAGAGATAGCACCTCCTGACTTAGTGATTTCATTATCTGTTCCCTTGGAAATTGCAATCGTCCGCAATAAAAACCGGGGTAAAGAGGAACCTGAGGAGCTACTTCGCCTGCGACATGCCCAAGCCTCAAGCCTCGATTTTGAGAAGACCTCAGTTGTCAAGATAAATACCGACCAACCCCTTGAAGAAACGCTCCTGGAAGCAAAGAAGGCGATTTGGAACGTCTTATAGGTTCTGACTCATAATCTCCCCTATTCACATCCTGAATCTAAATTCAAAAACAAGTGAGTGTAAACTCACATCCGAGAATTTAGTTTATGTCGAGTATTGATAAACTATCCCATCAAAGATCCATCATTACTGATCAATCCGAATACAAGCTTGGAACATCACCTAGTTCCGAGCGCAAGATCCGGGTGTTGGTAGTGATCACAGTTCTAGGTACGGGCGGAGCCACAAATGTCGTCTTAGACCTGGCGAACCACTTAAACCAGAGTCCAGACTTCGATGTGCTTTTATTAACCGGTCCAATTCCACCCAGCAGGAATGACTTGACCCCGCTTGCACACGAGATGAAGATCCCCACCCAGATGACACCAAATCTAATTAACCACATCAATCCTTTGGTAAATATTAAGGCTGTTACAGATCTTAGAAAAATCATGGTTGAGGGAGATTTTGATATCGTACACACACACTCTTCTGTGGCTGGAGTGGTTGGAAGATTAGCCGCTTATATTGCCCGGATTCCTGTCATCATTCATCATGTACACGGATGGGGTTTGCATGAAAAGATGTCCACATTTTCTAAGTTCTTGTACTTGAATTTAGAACGGCTATGCGCAAGGTTTACAAATCAACTGATAGTCGTTTCAAAGACAGACATAAAGAAGGGATTGGATTATCGGATTGCGGATGAGAATAAGTTTGCCCTGATTTACAATGGAATTGATCAGGAAAGATTCGAACAGACTGTCAACGAATCGCAAATCCGCGAGGAATTGGGGTTAAAGCCGGATAGCGATTTAGTGGGGATGATCGGCCGCTTAGATGAACAAAAGAATCCATTAGATTTCATAAGAGCTGCAGCAATCGTGGCTGACAATTACCAAAATGTTCAATTTGTTTTTATCGGAGACGGTCCTCTCAGAAATGAGAGTAAAAGGTTAATCAAAGTGCTTAACCTCGACGATAAGTTCTTCCTGTTGGGTTATAGGGATGATGTTACCAGAATCATACCCGTATTAAAGATTACTGCCCTAAGCTCACTTTGGGAAGGATTACCAATTGTTTTTCTAGAAGCCTTAAGTGCTGGAAAACCAATTGTTGCCAATAATGTCGACGGAGCGAAGGAGATCGTTATCGATGGTGAAACAGGTTATTTGGTGACGCCAGGTGAACCTTCTGAAATGGCAGAGAAAATACTTACTTTGCTCAATAATGATTCACTCTGTCATGACATGGCGAGTATCGCCAAGCAGCGATCGGAATATTACTCTGTCGATAGAATGGTGAGCGAGATCGAACAACTTTATAAAGATCAACTAAAGAATTCCCACCAATTTGTTGATGCTTGAAGAAATACATTTAGATTGAAATAGCGGATATTCCCTTTTGCAATCATCCACTTTTATCCCAATTAGTTGAAATTAAGGTCAATTCATATATCTGCTCAAAAAATAGTCGAAATTTCGGCAAAATTTAAGTAACAGCGCCCTGGTTAATTCGTTTAATTTATAGGGGTTGATGCTCGCCAGGTGGGGCGCTCACTCCCGGAATGCTCGAAAAACACATATTCGTAAGCTTGTGGACTATCAGGATGCATATACGAAACAAAACACTTAAAGATCACAAGCTACCCCTCTATGTGTGAGAGTGAGGTTTTCTATGATTTATTCTACAAAAGTTCAAACACAACTCAGCAGCAGCAGTAGAAGTAGCGCGGTTCAACGCAGAAGCCGTTTTCCGCTTCAAATCTCTCAACGAAAAATTCTCTTAATTTCCGTTGATCTCTTCTTGCTCAATCTCTCGTTGCTGCTAGGTCTGTATATCAGTGAGGAGTTGCCATTTTCTATAATGACTGTGGCCATGCAACCATTATGGTTTGTCACACTTTCGCTGATTTGGATGATCATTGCTTCAGCTAATGATAATTATCAAGTAAAGCAGGCTACCAAGGTTTCGAGCAGCGTGCTTGGAATTTTGAAAACTCTGATCACAACAGGTCTTTTATATGCTTTCATTCAGCTTTTGACACCACAATTGAGGGCAGGATGGACAACTTTTCTGATTGTTGGGATGCTATTTTCCTCTTCGATAATTCTCTGGCGAATAGCTTATGCTCTCATTCTTGTACAGCCGAATTTCCAGCGCAGGGCGCTGATTGTTGGGTCAGGAAAAGCCAGCAAAACTATTTACCAAGTCATTGAAGATCACGATGTCGGGTATGAAATCGTTGGTTTTGTTACCGAGGACAACTCTGATCACGAGCTAGAAATTAAAGGTAATACGGTTATTGGTGAATGGTCCAACCTGACTGCATTCGTGCATGAACATGAGGTATCTGATCTTATCCTGGCAGTAAGCCGTGAAATGCACCCAGACCAGCTTCAAGCGGTGCTAAAATGTTTCGAACAGGGAGTTCGAGTTGTGCCAATGCCTGAAGTGTTCGAAGAAATCACCGGTCGGATACCCGTCGACTACATCAATGAACGCTGGTTGCTCTCGTTGCCAATAGACTGGGATTCCAGAAGGCTGTACTTGCTGGTTAAACGCGCTATGGATATTATCCTGGCGGGAAGCGGGTTATTTGGCCTGGCTCTCTTTTTCCCCCTCATGGCGTTGATAATCAAACTTGATTCACCAGGACCTATTTTTTATCGTCCTGAGCGGTTAGGAAGGGGCGGGAAATCATTCCGCTTGTGGAAGTTCCGCACGATGGTATCTAATGCCGACCAAATCGGGAACCCAACATTCACCGCGATGAATGACAAGCGGATCACACGAATCGGTCGTATTCTGCGGACAGCTCATATTGATGAGCTGCCACAATTGATAAACGTCGTTGCCGGGGATATGAGCTTAGTCGGTCCGCGTCCTGAGCGTCAGGTTCCCGAGTTGGAAGAGAGCATACCCTATTATCGGACACGTTACGCGGTTAAGCCTGGTGCGACTGGATGGGCACTCGTTAATCAAGGATACGCCGAAGGTGTCGAGGACACCCTCGTCAAACTGCAGTATGATCTTTATTACATCAAGCATCTGTCCTTATCACTTGATATCTTGATTATCTTCAAATCAGTCATCCACATGCTTACTATGCGTGGTCGCTAAACTTCGCCTATATATGGGTGGGAATTGTATTTGGTACTTCCCATATTTTACAAATTCGTAACTTTACTGGAACGTAAGCTATCTGGTGATAATGTCATTTATCATCAGGATAAGAAAATCATTTCTTGCGGAATAACGAGTTTTGAAACATTAAGACTCTCGTTGGGCATTCAAAACATGGTGAAAATATGAGCATATTAGAAAAAATTGAAAACCGCGAAGCAGTAATTGGAGTGATCGGGCTGGGATATGTGGGTTTGCCTTTAGCGGTAGCTTTTGCCGAAGAAGGTTTCCGGGTTATCGGGATTGATATAAACCAGGAACGAACAGATACAATTAACCGGGGAGAATCCTACATCTCTGATGTCCCTTCAGCTCAATTAGCTCCATTAACCACCAGCACAAACCAAATCCCAATTAAATCCTCACAAGCTGGTGCGGATACCCCTGCATTAGCAACAATTAATACGGTGGATGTTCAAACCAGCCGGTTATTTGCGACCACTGATTACAGCATTCTCACCGAGGTAGATGCGGTGATCATTTGTGTCCCGACACCCTTAGGAAAAACCAAAGACCCAGATTTAACCTATATTCTTGCGGTGACTGATGAATTAAGCAGCTGCCTGCACCGGGATATGATCATTATATTGGAAAGCACAACCTATCCTGGTACCACAGTTGAGCTTATGCTCCCATACCTTGAGACGGGTATTAAAGTTACGGAATCAGATGGAAACGGGAATGGTGAATTGCGACCGGTCAATCTCTCCCCAGATGAAATGCAACGCCAGGAAGTGGGTAAGGATTTCTATCTCGCCTTTTCTCCAGAACGAATTGACCCAGGTCGGACAGATTTTACAGTCCGTACGACCCCGAAAGTAATCGGAGGTGTCACACCACGCTGTACAGAGATCGCTCATGCCCTCTATGAAACCATTATCGAACAAATCGTTCCTGTCTCTTCACCAAAAGTTGCTGAAATGGTGAAATTGCTGGAAAACACTTACCGGGCGGTAAATATTGCCTTGATGAACGAGATGGCGATGATATGTGACAGGCTTGAGATCGATGTTTGGGAAGTTATCGAAGCTGCAAAGACGAAACCTTATGGTTTCACACCTTTCTATCCAGGCCCAGGAGTCGGGGGCCACTGTATCCCGATCGACCCACAATATCTGGCATGGAAAATGAAGCAGCTGGATTTCGATACTCAGTTCATCGAATTGGCATCAGAAATTAATTTTGGTATGCCAAACTTTGTATTACGTAAGGTCGCTGATAAGCTTGAAGAGACTGGAAAATCCCTCAAAGATTCGAAAGTATTGGTCTTAGGTGTGACTTACAAAGCCAATATCAGTGATATGCGCGAATCTCCTGCACTTGACTTGATCCACCTTTTGAGTGAAACGGGTGCTGATATCACCTACCATGATCCCTATGTACCAAATCTGGTTACGAATGGTCTTACCATGAAAAGCGTCGTATTGGATCAAGAGACATTGCAAGCGGCAGATTGTGTTGTCATCGCTACAGACCACAATTCATATGACTGGGATTGGATAGTTGAGAATAGTCAACTAGTGATGGACACCAGGAACGCAACAAAATCTGTAAAGAAGAACTCATCCCGAGTTGTAAAGCTCTAAAATCAAACCAGGATTATTCATAAACTCATTGAAGAATCCGAAAGGACAAGGAAAAAATATATGCCAAGTTTTAATTCCCGATCAGTATTAATTACAGGAGGCGCCGGATTTATTGGTTCTCATTTAGCCGAGGCTCTTTTGGCAAAAAATTACCATGTAACGGTCATCGATGACCTTTCGACAGGACGATTTGAAAATATTGCCCCGCTGACTGACCACCCCAATTTCCGCTTTGCCATTGACACTATCACTAACGAGGTTGTCATGGACCGCCTGGTCAGTGAGTGCGATATGATCTTTCACTTAGCAGCCGCGGTTGGTGTAATGCTCATCGTTGAACAGCCTGTTCACACGATCCAAACCAACATCGCCGGAACTGAAGTAGTCTATAAAACCGCGCTGCGGTATAAAACAAAGGTATTAGTCGCTTCCACTTCTGAAGTATATGGAAAAGGTAACCAGATTCCATTTAGCGAAGATGATGATGTTGTCCTGGGTCCAACATCACGCAGCCGCTGGAGCTATGCGGTTTCTAAGATGGTGGATGAATTTCTTGGCCTGGCCTATTATCGAGAAAAGGGATTGCCCGTGGTGGTTTTCCGCCTCTTCAACACCGTTGGACCTCGCCAGACAGGACGATATGGAATGGTGATCCCTCGCTTCGTTCAGCAAGCCCTGGATGGAGAGAAAATTACTGTCTATGGAGATGGAAACCAGACACGGTGCTTCCTGCACGTTCGTGATGCAGTGCGAGCGATCATCGCCCTCTCCGAATCATCCGAAGCAGATGGACGAGTATTCAACATTGGCGACACCCAAGAAATATCAATTTTGAACCTGGCAAGAAAGGTTATCCAGATGACCTCTCCAGAGGAAGATAAGTATCAAGATCCAGATGAAAGGATCCAATTTATACCCTACGATCAAGCCTATGCTGAAGGTTTCGAGGATATGCACCGGCGAGTGCCTGATATATCCAGGATCTACGAGACTGTGGAATGGGAATCAGACTGTCAACTGGAAAATATTTTGAATGATGTAATTTTGGATATTAAGCAGACCAGTGGAGACAAAATCGCGGTTCCTGTAAGATAATTTTAAACCTCGAACAGAAAATTTTCAAACTGATGTGGATAATGAATTAACTTAGTGTTGCCTAAAAACCGTTGTAATTGCGGTTTGCGGGTATAAGGTAAGAATAATATCGACCCTTCCGAAATGAAAAATCGGAAGGGTCTTTTTTATTAATTGGACCGCTTCATTTGGTATGAACTCGAATAGTCAAAACAGAATGATGCTTCGGAGAGGTTCTTTTATCCATTTAATCATGCGTCGATTTGAATTTACAACGAAATAAACCAGCATTCCACTTTAATAAAGCCAAAAACCGCCCGATATCATCGAGCGGTTGGAGTGATGGGCGGAACAGGACTCGAACCTGCGACCTCTTCTGTGTAAGAGAAGCGCTCTAACCAACTGAGCTATCCGCCCGTCCGCCCAATTATACCCGATCCTAAATTTATCCAATTGACATTCTGGTCAACTATTCCGCAATACGGATGTGGGATTGATTCCTCATACCGCAATTTAATTTGCAAAATCGCCTTAAATATGTTAGACTCATATGGCAATCTATGCCGAAAAAAAAACCGATCCTGCAAAATGGATAGCATCCTGCCCCACCCCAAAATCATTATTATTTGTCATACATACCAGGATGGATTGCAAGGAGTAAGTCATGACATATGAGGATCGCATCCGTCAAGAACGACCTGGCATGTCGAAAAGCTTCGCCAAGCTGGCAGACTTCCTGCTGGATTCTTACATTGAAGCTGCTTTCATGACCGCCAGTGAACTCGCCCACCGGCTCGATCTGGACGCGGCCACGGTCGTACGCTTTGCTCAAACGCTGGATTACAAGGGATTCCCCGATATGCAGCGTGAGATTCGCCAGCGCGTTTTGAACGACCTGCTGGTCCGCCCTGAACAGGCTAAGGAAGCTGAATCAGTCCCCGGCGTGGTGGGCAACGCGATGGAGGAATTATCGCTGGCTCTGGAACAAACGCGAATTTCCCTTGATACGGATGCCCTGGCAAATTTGGTTGACCAGATTGGCGCCGCCAGGAGAATCGTCGTTCTGGCAGAAAACCCAGCCCAGGCAGCAGCTTACAACCTGGTACACTTCCTCGAACAAGGTGGATTCCCAATTTACATTGCCCGTTCCGGTGTAGAAGACCTTGCGCGCACTGTCCATACGGCGACCTCCCAGGATTTGCTGATCGCTTTAGAGGTCTCTGGCCAATCCCCTTACATTGCCGGCGCTTTAGAAGCCGCAAACAAGAAAGGCCTGCCCACAGCAGCAGTATTAGGCGCAGCATCGCTAAATTCCGCCCGGGCAGCGGATGTGGTTTTAGCCGCACGCTCGAATCCTTCTCTGGGTGTTGGCATCATAACTATAGAATCGATCATCTTCGCTGTTTGCCAGGCCCTGCGCTGGCGCTTCGCTGAGCGTTTTGCCGGTGCCGAACAGGCCATTGCAGGATTATCAGCAAATATTCAACACGCTAACGATTGATATATAATTAATCACCCTGCCAGGAGATACCCATGCGCATCGTCCGCTATCAAACCGCGTCTCAACCAGCAACCTATGGGTGGGTTTTAGGAGAAAGGATCGGCGCTTTAGAAGGATCACCCTTCACCCAATTCAGCCGCGCAGAAGCTGACCTCAAACTGGAAGATGTTGAGCTTCTGCCCCCCGTGCGACCGAGTAAGATCGTCTGCGTGGGTCGTAATTATGCCGCCCACGCTAAAGAACATGACGCTGAAGTGCCTGAGGTTCCCCTGATCTTTTTGAAACCCCCATCGACGATCATTCCCCATGAAGGGACAATTCGCCTGCCTCCACAATCCAACCAGGTCGAACATGAAGCTGAGCTTGCAGTAGTGATCGGCAAAAAAGGACGTTGGATCCCTCCCGAAGAAGCCCGGGATCACATTCTTGGCTACACCATCGCCAATGATATTTCCGCACGCGATCTCCAATTCCAGGATGGCCAGTGGACCCGGGGCAAGGGTTTCGATACATTTTGCCCTGTGGGACCCTGGATCGAAACAGATTTCGATCCCGCGGATGCAGTGATAACCTGCCACGTTAACGATGAACTGCGCCAGATGGCTTCGACCCGGGATATGGTATTTAATGTCCGCCAGCTGATCGCCTACACCACGTCAGTAATGACCCTTTATCCAGGGGATTTGATCCTGACCGGTACACCGGCGGGTGTAGAGACCATTGTAGATGGCGATATTGTTGAGGTGGCGATAGAAGGCATCGGATCCCTCAGAAATCCCGTAGCAAATGAGCCCGATCATTAATCGTGGAATTACCTTTTGATTTGGATTCCCTTTCCTTAGATATTCACGCCGCCGTACAGGTAGCGATTATCCTTGCAATCGCAGGATTGCTATTCAGTGTCTGGTTGGGAATCCGTTCAATCCGCAAGGCCAGAACTTTGCGCTTCTTCCGGATGCGCAGGGATAGCATGGTGCGTGGTTGGCGTTTACTCTTCTTTGCTATCTTCTTGGGAATTTTAGCCTTCGTAATCAGCCGCTATGCAGAGCCGGTCGCATACAGTTTTTTTCCACCCACGCCAACCGCTTCTCAAACACCCACAATTACCATCACTCCATCGATAACAATCACGCCATCTATCACTCTCACTCCAACCATCACACTAACACCTTCGGTAACAGATACTCCCACGGTAACTCCCACGCCGAATTTACCTTCTGAAATCGAGAGCCAAATTGAGAGCATTGTCACCCCCAATCCAGATGCGATTTTCAGCCAGCTAATCTTCAGCCAGGGGATCGATCAGGACTCCTACCAACCCCTCAACCCAGGAGAAGTTTTCCAAAATCCAATAGGACATATGTATGCCTTATTCAGCTATGACGGTATGCTGAATGGCTCTCAATGGAGCGCGCTCTGGTACCGGGGAACCGAGCTCGTTTTCTTTGAAAGCGAACCCTGGGATGGTGGGACAGGCGGTTTTGGCTTCACAGACTGGAATCCAGAACCCTGGCAATGGCTGCCTGGGGAATATGAGGTGCAGATTTTCGTCGGCACAGCCTGGAACATCTCCGGACGCTTCCTGGTTGAGGGCGAAGCCCCAACGCCTCCACCAAGCCCAACAGCAAGTCGGACTCCAACTTCCACCCCCGTTCCGACAAGCACCCGGACACCCACCCCAACCCCCACACCGACACCAACGCGCACAAGCACGCCTACCCTCACCCTGACACCAACCTTTGGTCCTTCCCCAACGCCACTCCCGCCGACAGCCACAAACACCCAGGAGCCGGCACCAACTCCCTCACCGACAAAAACACGCTGGCCAACTGCCACTCCAGTAACACCTACCCCAACCAAGACTCGCTGGCCGACAACCATCCCAGACACGCGTACACCAACCATTACCCGCCAACCATCGGCAACCCCATCTCCTTAGAGATGTTTGTTAGGCCAACTAATACAATCCGTAAATATCAAGAGATTAGATGGGAAATGTAGTCATGATTAATATCTCACCCAAGTGGAAAACAACTTATCCAGGAGCTGCGCTGGGAATATTGTCTATGCGCAAAGCCCGCTCCGTGGAAAAGTCCCCTGCTCTGGATGCCAAACGGGTGAGCCTGGAAGAGAAGATTCGCGATCGTTATCAATCCCTGGATAGGCAGCAAATCCTGGAATCGACGGAGATGGCAGCTTATGCTGCATACTATAAGCGTTTCAAAAAAACTTACCACCTGCTTCTGCAGCTCGAGTCCGTTGCTAAGAAGAACAAAGCCATCCCGCAAACAAATCCCCTGGTTCAAGCCGTGTTCATGGCAGAAATGAATAGTTTCCTGCTCACTGCTGGTCATGATCTTGACCAAGTGATATCTCCAATCAAGTTGGAAATAGCGGATGGAAGCGAAGTTTATAACTCTATGCGGGGTGAGAAATTGATCTGCAAATCTGGGGACATAGCAATGACCGATTCACAGGGTGTTATTTGCAGCATAATCCGGGGACAGGACCAGAGGACAATGATCACCAATAATACAGAGAACGTAATGTATGTTGTCTATGTCCCTCCAGGGATACCTGGAAAAGCTGTCGATAATCACCTTACCGATTTGGCTGATAATGTAAAATTGATTTCACCTAAAGCCCAATTAGATTACCAGCACATATACGTCGCCTAAAAACCCCATTCAACTTTCTATTTATTTATTGTACAGGGATATCAAGACCCCTTCCCGAGAGAAATTTGAATTCGAATAGGAGAATTGAGATCCGCGTCAGACCGCGCTAATTTGGTCATCTCGCTGGAAACCGCGCGCGATCTGGGCCGCGATCCCAGCATTATTACGCAGCAAACCTAAATTGGCAATCATACTTGCATTCCCCGTGAGCTCGCTGACCCGATTTAACAAGAAAGGGGTTACTTGTTGGCCACGAATACGTTCTTCTTTCGCATCTCTGAGGGCCTGCTTTACCGCCTCCCTCATTTCATCATCAGGTAAGGCGACTTCCATCGGAGGCGGCGCTGTTACAAGAACGGCACTCGGCATGCCCAGTTGCCAGTGGGTGCGAGCGATTTCAACAACTTCCTCGGGACTATCTGCACGGATACTGGTTGGTAGCCTGCTTCGGGCAGAGTAGAATGCCGGGAATTCATTGGTCTGGTATCCAAGCACAGGAACACCGTGCGTTTCTAAATATTCCACGGTAGCCGGCAAATCCAGGATCGCTTTCGCACCAGCACATACAACGATGACCGGAGTTTTGGCCAATTGGGGCAGGTCGGCGGAAACATCGCCTCGCGGTTGGCGGTGAACTCCACCGATCCCACCCGTAGCAAATACTCGGATACCGGTAGCATACGCCACAACCAATGTGCCCGCTACTGTAGTTCCCCCGCTTTCTTCATTCACTATCATACGAGCGAAATCACGCGGGCTGGCTTTGCGCATGCCCCTTGCGCTGGCCAGATATTCAAGCTGATCAATACTTAACCCCACCTGGATAATGCCATCTACTATAGCGATTGTAGCGGGGACAGCTCCCCCTTGGCGAATTTCGTTCTCCATATCCTGGGCCAGCTGAATGTTCTCCGGATATGGCAGCCCATGAGTGATTACTGTAGATTCCAAGGCCACGACCGGGGAACCAATGGATTGGGCCCGGGTAATTTCTGACGAAAAACGAATAAATCCTTTCAAATTTGAATTCATAGATAGTTGATTGACTAGAATTAGATGTTAGATGACCAATTGGTCATACAACATCTCTAATGATAAGTCTTCGATCACTGTTCCTGGATAACGAAGGGTCAAGGAGGCTGCCGTGACCCCTAAACGTATGGCATCATCCAGGGAGAAGTTATTCAAGAGAGAATGGAACACCGTGGCATTCAAAGCATCCCCAGCCCCAGTCGGATCGACAATCGTCGTTCGCACCGCCGGAACATGACCGCTGGTTTCAGACGTTGCGTAAACTACTCCGAATTCGGCTAGGGTAATCAAGGCGATCTCCACCCCTAAACTCACCAAGCACTTTGCCACCTCTATGGCCTCCTCTGGATGGCTGTTCTCAAATTCTCGTCCACACAAGACACTTGCTTCTCCCTGATTTGGGGTGACGAAATATAATCTTTCAAGGAACGGACGTAAGCGTTCAGCCAAATGGATGGAGGTCGGATCTGCACAGACTGGAATTTTCGCTTTTCGCGCCTGGGAGAAGACAGCTTGCATGGTTTTTTTTGGCAAGTTGGCGTCAATCACGACCAGTGAAGCTTGACTAAATTGATCTGAAAGCGAACGAATATAATCCGGGGTTATGGTGCTGGTTGCATTGATATCATCGAGGGCGAACTGTAATACTCCGTTTGGATCGACTACTCCCAGATAAGCACCCGTTGGATGATCACTTGTGGTTAAGACATAGCTGATGTCGACTCCAGCTTCCTGCGCCTGTTTGAGCAACTGCTCCCCATTTTGATCATCTCCAATTGCAGTTAATAGGGTTACATTTCGACCCAGCCTGGCTAAATTTTCAGCGACGTTGCGCGCTGTACCACCGAACGAAGTCCTGATTCTCGCTGGATTTGATGTGCCGACCCTCAATTCTCCTTCCAGGCGGCCGATCAAATCAACACCCGCTCCACCGACCACAATTATTGAACCACTGGAAGAAGCTGAATCCGGTAAAACCATGTTAAATATCTCCCGCGTATCGAGTGACAATATGCGCTAAATGGATCCAGACATTTCGTATGTTGCGTGCGGCAGGAGAATTAGATTCATCCCCACGATCATAGATTTCCAGTGCAGAATGGAGTTTTCCTCGATATGCATTGACCAGATCAACCATATGTTTTTGCCTGATTTTTTCAGGAGGATTAAACCCAGTGTGGATGCTGATTGGGGTATCCCGCACGATAACAACCAATTGCTCAGACTGGCTCATAGCAGTTATCGCTCTCAAGGCTGCTTCGCTCCCCCTGGCCAGGTTTTCATAAGAGATCCTCCAGGCTTGCAGGTGTCGTTCGGGGATAATTTCAGATGGGAACGTCCAGGTCCCTAAACCGATCCAACGTAATTCCACCCCTTTCTTTCTTGTTCGGGCAACAAAATCGCTATAATCGTAAAACAGGTCACTTATGCCAGGGCGAGGCACGAAAGGAGGTGGATCAGGTACATCAATCTCGTAAGATCCATTTAATCCCGCCATCCGGTCTGCTTCTTTCTGCATCTCGGCCCGGAATTCAATCGCCTGCTCAAGTTCCGGTCGACCGATGGCAGCCAGGAACTCGCTTAATGTATGCCGGGCTATGAAAGCACCCAATTCCCGACGAATTTGAGATAACATCGTATTCGTCCAGGGAGCCCTACCGAGACCGTAGATAAGGGTTTCAAGGGCGCTTGGATTGAATGGGTATGGTCTACTGAGGGTGGACTCTTTTCCATCGCGATGGACACTGTAGATCACCCGCAAATTCCTGGCCTGGATGGGGATACCGTCTCGCGTCCGACCTTCGACTGAAATTTCTTGCACCTGATCACGCAGGTCGATCACACTTCGCAAACGTTCGAAGCTCTCCAAGATCCTTGCGCCATCTTTTACTGAGATCTGTTCCCCTTCTTCAACCCGCTTCACGGCGCCCAATAATCCTCTTGATCGGGCGAGCAGAGTACTGCCTTTCTCTTCTTCTTTACTCTTATTTCCACCTTTCTTCTTGGTTGTCGGTTCGATCACGTGGGGCATGCCACCTATACGTTCGAAAACAGCCGCATTCTCAAGGTAGACCCTGATCTTGCCTGGTCCACCGATCAGGAAGATTGGAGATTCTTGATCCTTTAATGCGACTTCCCCGTTCTTTATCTCGATAACATCATACTGGCTGGCAAAAGCTGATTGGCGAATGAATCTTTCAGCAATGCGCACATTTTTTAATTCGAAGATATCATCCAGGTAAATCGCCGCGGCGCGATAGGCCAACCAGAAAACCAATCCACCCACCAAAACATGCTTAAATACATCAGGGGCAAATAGTGCCCGGAATGGGTATTCCAGGAAACTACGCATCAGGTCGCTATTAGGAACAAATGGGTGACGCATGTATGCCATGACAGCCCAAGCGATCCCTCCAACTGCGATCAAAGTAGAGCGGCGGAAAGTTGCCCCACGTGGTGTCGTCACCACTAGAGAACCAATCAGATGGGAAAACACACTCTCCCAAAGAGATCGGGCTAACAACCGGGAGTACACTTCACTCTCTCCTGATCCATTCAAGCAACCTGTTTAATTCTGCTTCCTCGTTCAACACCCACTGTTGATGTTTTGTGTTCCGGATAAGCAACTGCTCAGTACTTGAAACTAACATTTCCAAACTTGCTTTTAAGTCTGGGCGCAGCTGACTATCGAAAGGAAGCACATTTCCTTCGTCATCAACTAGAGTTTCTCCTAGATTTTGAGCTACACCCTCCGCGAATTCCAACAATGCAGCATCTTTCCCTTTCTCACCAGCCAATGTACGGCGATTTTCGATGGCATCTCTCTCAGCAAGCGCTCGTTCTAACCAGGTTGATAACCATTGTTGGACCAACTGAGATTCGACCGTTCGTGGGAATCTAGGATTGCTGATAGAGATATCGATTACCTGGATGCCCATCTCCTCAAGAATTTGATATTCCCGGCTGGATTGACTTCCATTGCTTTCTCTGCCATAGTCATCAAGCAGAGGTACTTCAGGTTGAGTCAACCTCATCCTGATCATGCGTAAAATTAGTTCGAACCGGGTCTGATCTCCAGATGTCGGGCTTGGCTGACCATTTCCATCACTCGAATATGATTGGATGCCACTCTCTTCATTGGGAGAGATGAAGAGTTCAGTCAGGGTAAATTTACTCAGGTATTCCCGCCATAATTCAACGGTCAGATATGCGGGTATCTCATACCAGGGTACATTACGAAGCCCATCTGGGACAATCCCCTCTCGGGTGATCGCCAAACTGACTGATTTGGCATTAAACCCAAACCGCGTTCCGCCTTGTCCTGGTAAGCTCTTCGTTTTTGCCACCGTCAGGATATTCGGCACAATTTCCACGCCATCCCGGGTCAAACCGCTGGTTTCCTTGCGCCGATTCTGCCGGGCCTGGTATTCCTTCTCTTCTTCTCTCTTCTTGCTCCAGGGAGCAAAAGGATCTTCTGTTCCAAGAGGGCCTAGTGGTGGGAGTGGGCGGATCTGGGTATGCAGATCGACCGCTTCCTGGTGGAGGAATTCTCCCCCTTCTGTGAATATCACCCCAGGACCAACTGCCCTCACAAAAGTTGTTTTTGTGCGCAGCATAGCCGCGCTGGCAGTATCCAGCAGGATAACGCCAGGGCTCTTCAATTTCTTTTCATGATGGCTTTGAATCACCTTGCCATTTTCGATCCTGATTGCAGGTCCATGCATCCATAAAAAATAGCGGACCAGCCGACCGATTGCTGCCCTTCTCTCGCGCAAGCTATTTAAAGGAAGCAAATATTGGGCAAAGAATGCCAACCAAATCGATAGGCCCAAAATCCCAACGATGAATACATCGAATGCTGTTTGACGGACTGTTCTGGAGCTTTTCTCCACACCGGGCCTACTAATGATCGGAAAATTATCTTCAACAACCTGCCGCAGTGGAGCCATACCTGGTGTTTCATAAAGCCCGGTTGTTCCAGCTTGAACTCCCTTGCCCACAGTCAGTATTTCCAATCCGCGATCCCCTTTGGCCACATAAACGAAGAAGCTACCAGGGCTGCCACCATCTCCAGGTCTCCATTCCACGTCCAGGTCGAGGCTGAAACCATCCAATTCAACACCGCCAACAAGTGAAGGATCGGTTGGATTGAGGATGTATATAACTTGGACGCCTGCTTCACCATCAGCAACAAATAAATAAACTCCCGAGGAATCGAGATCTAAAGCAGTTCCTGGAGTATCCACAAAGGCAATCGTTTCCGGGGCAACTGGTTTGCTGACATCGATGACCCAGACACCATTGGTCTCATCCGCTAAATATGCATAATCTCCTATTACGATGACGCTGTTTGCGTTCTGAAACTGGTCAATCACGCTGGCAGTCTTGGGATCACGAGGATCGGCAATATTTATGATCATCAATCCAGCTTCGCCATCAGCAATGTATGCATAATCGTTGGCCACAAATACATCTTCACCAGAACCACGAGTGGGATGATTACTCAATGAAAGGATTGCAGCCGGATCGCTTACGTCGGCTATACGCAAACCAAATACACTGTCCGTGACATACGCCAGATTATCCACCACAAAAACTGAGTTTGCCCGGCCAGTTGTGCTCAACTCGCCCATCCAGGTGGGATTCCTAGGATCGGCGATATTTACTGTTTGCAGTCCAATTGAATCAGCCAGGTATGCCACATTTCCCTGGACCTTTAATTCCTCGACGATACCTCCCTGATCATAATGACCCACCTGTCGTAACCGGCGCGGATCGCTGATCTCGGCAATGCGGAAACCATTTTCTACGTCTGACAAATAAGCGAAATTCGCCGCAACGGTCACCCCTCTGACAACACGCGGCACATCGTAAAACCCAATCTCCACTGGTACAGAAGGATTGGAAACATCCACAATCCGCATACCCCGGGTGTTATCTGCCACATATGTTATCTCGTCTTCGAACGCAAGACCTCTGGCTTCACCTGGGGAATTATAAAAACCTACCTCCGCCATAACGGTGGGATCGGCAATTCGGACGATTCGTAAACCGAGGCTTCCTGCTGCCAGATGGGCATTCTCTCCATCAATGATCACATCCTGGACTGTCTCATAAGCCGTAAAGGAACCAACTTCTACCGGCACCACAGGATTTGTTACATCTATGACTCGCAACCCGCCACCACCATCAGCAATATAGGCATAAATCCTGTTGTTCGGATCTGGCAATTGCCTTACAACGACTGCCTGGGCATCTCCCGGCGTATCGATCGCTGCAACTTCTGCAGGTTTACTGCCATCTAAAATATTGATCACCCGCAAACCAGCTTCCCCATCGGCGACATAGGCGAAATCGCCCAGAACTGCGACACCTTTAGCAATACCTGGTGTATCTTCAGTTCCCAGGATCAGCGGTTGTGCAGGATTGACCGTACTGATCACACTTAGTCCACCGGAACCATCCGCCAGATAGATTGTTTGACCCACAACTGCAGCATGGTTTGCCTCACCAGGGGTATCAATCCCTGCGATGACTGATATTTGTGGGTTCTGAGATCCAGATGATTCTAAAAACAGGACTTGCATACCCGCCGCGCCATCGGCCAGGTAAATAAAATCTCCAGAGAGGGTGACATCTATTGATGCTCCAGGGCTGTCATAGTTAGCGACGTCAGAAGGTGTGCTTGGATTGGAGACATCAATTACCCGCAAGCCTTGATCGGCAAACACCAAAAAAGCAAGGTTATCATTTACAGCAACAGCGCGTGCATTCCCTTGCTGCTGCTCAGTGGTGGAAACACTTTGGGCTGCAAGGGTTACTTCCGCATC
>JBFFEL010000051.1:0-24670 GCA_041558875.1 Anaerolineales bacterium | reverse complement strand
GGTTGATATTGGCGCGCTGGACAGTGACATATTCGGCAAAAGAGCCCCAATGGGTGAATCCCGGTTGGAACTGGTGGTCGCATACCTGGTGGTTTCCGGAGGCACATTGGGGGCAGACGCCACAACCGCAGACGAAAGGTAAGGTCACCCGGTCGCCAACCTGCCACTTTATCACCTGGCTACCCACAGCGGCGATCTCGCCGGCCAGTTCGTGCCCAGGGACATGGGGCACGGAAACATCAGGATCGTGACCCATCCAACCGTGCCAATCGCTCAAGCATAATCCGGTCGCCTTGACTTTGATCACCACGCCATGGTCATCAGGAGTCGGATCGGGCACACTTTGGATCTTCAACGGAGTTTTGAATTCTTCGTAAATGGCTGCTCTCACGTTCGGTCTCCAGGGATAATTTGATCAGTTAAGTTGGCGTGTATTTATATCAGAACGCAATCTTGGAGGGATTATACTATTGTGTATTTTTAATCTGGATCTTTTGCTCTTTAATAGAGGATCTCCTGGGAAAGGTCCTACTTCAATTCGGGTAAACTGCGAATTTCCGGATTGAAGTGTTGAGGAATAACAAAAACCGCTCTATTGATTTAGAGCGGTCATTAAACAAGAATCATTCGGTTATGAGGTTGGTAGAGTTTCTTTAATTAGCATCTGCTACATTCGATCAAATGCTTTAAGATAAGCGGGATAAAGTCACCACGGGGATGACGCGCCCTGCCTTAAGTTTGTACTCCGAGAAAGAAGCCATCTGGGTTTCCATCTTCTCATACAGTTTTGTGCGTTCGGGTTCCGAGGTGACGGTCGCGCGAGCCTGAAATTTCTCTGTACCGTATTCAACGGTCACATCTGGATTGGCGAGGATATTGTAGTACCAATCTGGATTTGAAGGTCCACCGCCTTTAGAAGCGACGATCACCAGCCTGTCACCATCTTCAAAGGTTACCAATGGATTTACGCGTTCCTTCCCACTCTTGGCACCGGTTGTGTGGAGAAGCAGGAGGGTGTTATTGGCAAAGTTGCCACCAACTTTGCCATAATTTGCCCGAAATTCTTCAATTATTTTTTTATTCCAATCCGACATGTTTCTAACCTCCGAAAGTAACAATATTTAAATGTTTTGCTTACCGAGATGAAGAATAGGCCTCATTGCTCTTGAGCAAGTAAATGACACTTCATAGACTATGGATTATCTGATGCCTTCGGGTATATAGTTTAGCAATAAACTAAATTGAAGTAAATGGGAGAATGAAAGTTCTTACGAAGATTTAACGCTTTGACTGCTATTTGCATTAACAGTATTTCCCAATAATTTTATAGGAAAATTTGTGTTCTCTGGATGAAATCAAGTAATCTGAATCACAAAGATTGCGGCGGATCCGACCTTCTTTTTCACCCACCTGCAGAGAATTCCTATATATCTCCAATTTTGGGAAAATGATCAAGTGCTATCTCCAAACAAAAGATCAGTAATGAATTTGCTTTCTGCCAATTTATCACCCAGCAGAACAATGCCATTCTCATCCTTTGGAGGAATAAATAGTCCTGGTTCCCAGTGGTCAGGTGACGCTTCTCCAGCAGGCCGGCCGACCAGGCGATTTTGGATGTTGTAGATGCCGTAAACGACTTCTAATGTATCTGAGATCAGGGATGCATAAGTTTTCTGAATGATGCTGGCAATCAATGCAGCGTTCATACTCACCGACATCTCGATAAGGGCCCGGCGAAAACCAGGTGCATGAGATGATTCTGGGCCATGAACCTTGTGCAGGGTATTTTCTGCGCTGATCACAACGGCCATCAAACTATCCACGATCACCCGCAGGGGTTGGTTGACAGCGACCTTGATATAGTTGGTGTGTTTCTGCAAGGAATCGACGGCCGAGGTTACAGCCCCGCAGCTTGTGTGTCCCAGAACGACAAGAAGTCGAACGCTATCAAGATTTTCAAGGGCGAAATCAAGGCTTCCTAAACAAGCTGGAGCCAGCACATTTCCAGCTACGCGGACAACAAAAATATCGTTGGCCGCCTGGGCAAAGACCAGCTCGGTTGGAACGCGTGCATCCGAGCAGCTCAAGATTGCAGCGAACGGGGTCTGCTTCAGCAGCGATCCAGGTATGTCTGATGACTCCTGTACTCCGGGGATAATTTTCAATACCCTTCTTGCGGTCCGCTCTTCATTAGTATTTGATAGAAATTCAGCGAAATCACGGTTACCATTTTCCAACAAGCCACGAGCCTCGGTGGCAGTCGAGGTTGGGGATGCTTGCTTTTCCATCGAGGGATCATATTGCCAGACGATTTCTAACATGTCTCCACCATTATTGATAAGGTTTGTATTTCAGATGATTAATTAATCTCGAGCCATTCACCATCTTCGGGAATCAGCAGACGGTCAAAATCAATCCCTGATTCTTCTGCTGCAATCTGGAGGGCCTTGCGTGAGGTCTTGCAGTGGTCAAGCGCTTCCATATGGGTGGCAATCACCATGGCTGAGGGGGCCCGTTTACAAACAGTGATCGTCTGGGCGGCGTCCATGACGATTGGTCCACTGTCTTTCAGCTCCGCTCCCCCGGAATGGGACACGATCACATCTGGTTGGTGTTTATCCAGGGCACCCTCAACTTCTTCACACCAGACGCTATCACCAGTCCAATATAGGGTTGGTTCATCCGGCGATTGAAACACAAATCCCGAAACCGGATTGAGACGATCAGCCCACCGTCCTATCCCATGTTGTCCACCAGTACGAGAGATGTTTATATCCTGCCATTGGGTTTCAGTTTCTAATTCGATCACGTTTCTAAAACCGTATGTCTCTATAGTTTCTCCGTCTCCTGGTTGGCACAGGATTGGCATGTTCTTGTCAATAATCTCTTGAGCCTTTTTATCGAAATGGTCTTGGTGCAAGTGTGATATGAGGGTTAAATCCACACCAACCAGAACTTCTGAGGCGGGTACTGGCAGGTCAACGGTAGGGTTATCTTCTATTCCGGCAAAAGCGCGAAAGGCGTGCTTTGAACCCAGCATGGGATCGATGAGGATGGTGGCACCAGCATATTCAAGCCGTAGCGTGGCATTGCGGATGAGCTGCAATTTCATTAAATAAATCCTTTCTGCTGTTAACCCATTATAAGAGCATTGGAAACATGTTGCAGATGAGTATACAAAGGTGGAAATTGTTCGGTCGTTTTCACTCTCCTTTAGCAGCCGGAAATGGCACCTATGTATGGGGATCAACTCCGGGTTTTATATTATCTCTACGATTTTGAGTTGTTAAAAGAAAAGCCCCTGATGTCTCAGGAGCTTGTGCCCCCACGGAGATTCGAACTCCGGTCTTAGCCTTGAAAGGGCTACGTCCTAGTCCCCTAGACGATGGGGGCAGCTCCGGGATTTTACCATCCCCATCAAAGCGGGTCAAGTATGAGGCAAAAATCCCATTTTTCCGCTAAATAGCTTTCCAAATTTCTGGCAGGCGTGGTATAATCCAACCCCGCCGCCAAGGGCGGTTTTATATTGTACGATGTCATTATTTTAAAGGATAGCAAGATGAGCGACGATATTTTGAGATCAGTTGAGGCACCTGTAAACCCGGATCTGCCTCAAATAAATCCGGGAGACATGGTAAGCGTCTTCCTGCGCATTAAAGAAGGGAACACCGAGCGCACCCAGGAATTTCGCGGCACCGTGCTGAACTCCCGCAAGGGCGGCAACAACGCCAATTTTACCGTGCGCCGCATTGCCAGCAACGGCATCGGTGTTGAGCGTACTTTTTTGCTCAACTCGCCCCGCATTGAGAAAGTGGTTGTGCACCGCCGATCCCATGTACGACGAGCCAACCTGACCTTCCTGCGCGAGCGCACCGGCAAGCAAGCCCGGCTCAAGCAAAAATTCAATTAATTTCCAACAATTCTAGATCAATTAGCGCGCAGCCCTACGTGGTCTGCGCCTTTTTTGTTTTCGCGAGTAGAATATTGGAGTCTTTCTATCCCAAACTCAGGGGTTTCTATGGCTTATCCTGTGATTGGCGTGACCACCATGCGCCGCAAAAATGAGACTGGTATGCAGCTCTCCTCTCTGGCGGAGGCCTATGTGGAGGCGTTTGTTCAGGCACATATGTGCCCGGTCTTAATCCCCAACCAGCTGCCCGAAGAAGCTGTGAAAAAACTCCTGACGCGCCTGGATGGGGTGGTCTTCACTGGCGGGGGGGATATTAAAACCAGCTACTACCAGGAAGCGGATCACCCGAAAGTAAAGGCGGTGGAGCCGGATCGGGATCAAGTGGAGCTGATGCTCCTGGAAAAAGTGGTCAACGATGGGGTGCCGTTCCTGGGGATTTGCCGCGGCTTGCAGTTGATCAACGTGGGTTTGGGAGGCACATTGTTCGCAGACATCGCCGACCAGGTTCCTGGAGCAGAGAAACATGATTTTTATCCGAATTGGGAACGCGATTACCTGGCCCATCCGGTGGAGGTGGATCCAGGGACAAAACTGGCAGGCATCATCGGGGCAGGCCAGGTAGAGGTGAACAGCCTCCACCACCAGGCGGTTGATAAGTTGGCTCCAGACCTGGTTGTGACCGCTATCGCACCAGATGGCATTGTGGAGGCACTTGAGCTGCCGGACCACCCATTTGGACTGGCTGTGCAGTGGCATCCGGAATGGCTCACGGGTCATAGTGAGATGCGCGCCATTTTCGCAGCCTTTGCAGCAGCAGTAGAGGATTGAAGAAGAACAGTGGGGAACGATAATATATCCGGTCCAATAGGCATCTTCGATTCTGGGATAGGTGGATTATCCGTGCTCAAGGCGGTAAAAGAGCAGTTGCCCGGTGAAGACCTGGTATACCTGGCGGATCAGGAAAATGTCCCTTACGGATCGCGCTCTATGGCGGAGGTGCGCAGCCTCTCGGTCGGAATAACCCGCTACCTGTTGGATCAAGGGGCGAAGCTGATCGTTGTGGCTTGCAACACGGCTTCTGCAGCTGCTCTCCACCACTTGCGAGAGGTATTCCCACAGGTGCCCTTTGTGGGCATGGAACCGGCGATCAAACCAGCTGCTGAACAGACCCGCAGCGGCGTGGTCGGTGTGCTGGCCACGCCAGCGACTTTCCAGGGTGAGCTGTATGCCTCGGTGATCGAACGCTTTGCAACCGGGGTGGAGGTGCTCCAGGACACCTGCCCTGGCTTGGTAATGGAGATTGATGCTGGCAACCTGGCTACATCCAGGGTGCGCGCCATCCTCGAACGGGCTCTAGCTCCCATGCTGGTGCGGGGGATCGATACGGTGGTGCTGGGCTGCACCCATTTCCCGTTCGTGATCCCAACCATTGAAGAGATCGTCGGCCCTGAGGTGCGGGTGATCGATCCCTCGCCGGCAGTCGCCCGCCAGGTGCAGCGCTTGTTGGATGCGAATGGCTTGGTTCCTTCCGATTCGCAGGCAGGTCAGAAGCGATATCTGACCACAGGTGATCCGGCGAAGTTTGGGTTATTAATGCGACAGATGACCGGAGATTCAGCGGAAGCAGGTCAGCTGGTATGGCAGGAAGGTGTTTTAAAGGAAGAGAGTGGGAATTAGAAGGGAAAAAGACGCCGCGTTGATCATATTGGCTATAATAATCACAACACCACAATAATCTTAACAGGCAAAATCTATCGGCCACCGATCATGTCAGCCACCAATTTAAATCGGTGGCTGTGAGATGACATCCATTTCAAACAGATTAGTTTGATAGGTTAGATTTCACCCCTGGATCGTAGATTTTCGAATCAAATAGAGGATTATTTATTCAAACCATTCTTCAGCCAGTGGTGGCCATTCGTCTCCCTGCTCGGCGCGTTCATCCCAATTGCGTTTGCCGCTCCAGCTGTTGACAGCGATTGCGTATACGGAGGTACGCTGGAGCTCTTTTTCAGTGATCGGGCGATATTCTTCACCGGGAGTCATGGTTGGGAAGTATTTCTCGATCAGGCCGTACAAGAGACGTTCTTTTTCATCTTTGTCCTCCACCAGGCGGACCTCGCCGAAGGCAATCACGCTCTCATATTGGAAGCTGAATTCCAGGGCAATGTTGGAGGGCAGCGGTTTGCCTGCCCGGCTGGCCTCAAAGCATACCTGGGGATGAGATTCGGCGTTGGAGCGGATGCGCCCGGTGATGTTGGAGTGAAAGTAGATCTCGTGCCTCGCTGCGTCATACCAGAACAGGGTGGGCGTGATGTATGGCTGTTCACCAGACCAGGTGGCCACATGACCGACCTGGGCCTGGTGCAGGAAGTCGACAATCCATCCCTCATCACGAGCATACTCGGCATGGCGCATTTTTTCCAGGGAGGGACCTTGTATGGACATAATCTGCTCCTCAGTCAGCAGGGGTTACACCCAAATCTACAGGGGATATATTTAGTTCGGAGAAATTTTCAAATGAAAGGTCGCGAAAGGTTAGGTTGAGCTTCTTCCGCAGCAGGTCGAACATGGAAGTATAGCTTTCCAGGATGCGAGCATCCCAGTTGACACCCAGCCTGCGCACGGTGGCCCGAATAGCCGCCGGGTCGGAGCCTTCGATCTCGGTGAAGTTTCCATAGGGCATTTCATCGAGCGTGATCTGGAGATCTTCCATCAGATAAGTGGTGCGGAACTTCTCGTACATCAGGCTGACCTGGTAGCCCAGTGTTTCTAACAACAGTTGGGCGGACTGATAATCACTGACCGTGAATTCAATCTCCCTCCGGGCGTGCACCCCGCCGACGGTCTCCCCGGGGCCTTTATATGTCAGGCGGGCGGCGGTATCCTGGCGCAGGCGCAGCACCTGGGCTGAGCGGGTCAAATCACCCTGCGGTGTATCAAAACGCAGGTTGATCTCATGCAGGCGCGGCTCGACTAACTTAGCCCCCAGTTCTTCGACCCTGTGTTGAAAAGTGCTTAGATCAGATAAATAAAGCTTAATTTCGAGTTCTTGCAGGTTGCTACCCATTACACTGCACCTTTGCTATTTCTTAGACCACGCTGAGCAGTGTGTCCCTCTGCTCCACGCTGTCGCCGGGCTTGACGCGCACCCGGCTAACTTTGCCCGGGCGTGGGGATTTGAGCTCGTTCTGCATCTTCATCGATTCGAGAACTACCAGCACATCGCCTTTTTCGATCTCCTGCCCATCCTCAACGGCCACGGTGACGATCAAACCCGGCATGGGGGCACGGAGGTGGAAATCCACATTTTGAGGAATACCACCACCTAACGATGCTCTCAGCCGGCGCTCCCTTTCGTCTTCTACAACCAGTACGTACTGCGATCCATGCAGCAGCACCTGCCAGCCGTCCTCGCTCTCGTAAATCAGCGCTTCGTGGGACTGGTTGTTTGCCAGCAAGGAGTATACGGTTTGCTCGCTTACCGATTTGAAATCAATTTCATAGCTGACACCATCCACGATGACGTGGTGTTCATCCACAATTTCAACCGTTATCTCACGGTCGCCAGTCGTAGCCACGTACTTCATCGCTGCATTCTTTCCCAGCGTCCAACCCATTTCCAGTTGCTGGTGTCGCGCTCGTTGCGCTGAATGATATGCGCCGCGCGTTGGGTCTGCTGATGGGCGACTAGCGTGGCCAGGATGGCAGCGATTTCTGAAAGATCTTCTTTGCCTTCCTCGGCGGCCTCCATGGAGAACCGTTCCTCCACAAAACGGGTGTCGTATTGGCCGGCCATGAAGCGAGTTGAGTCCATCATGAGCTGGTGGAAGGGGATATTGGTGCGGATGCCGATGATCTTGAATTCCTCCAGTGCGCGGCGCATTCGCAGTAATGCTTCGCCGCGCGACTCCCCACTGACCACCAGCTTGGCAATTAATGAATCGTAATAGGGCGAAATCCTGAACCCGGAGTAAACGCCGGTATCCAGACGCACCCCAGGTCCTGTGGGTAGGATCATGTGCGTGATCGTACCGGTGGAAGGCAGGTAGTTGTTGTAAGGGTCTTCGGCGTTGATGCGGCATTCGATCGCCCAACCACTCAGAGAGATGGCATCCTGCGAGTGGCGCATCTGCCGGCCGCGGGCAATGCGGATCTGCTCTTTGACGATATCTATACCGGTAACCATCTCGGTAATGGGATGTTCCACCTGCAGGCGGGTATTCATCTCCAGGAAATAGAAATTTTTATCCTTGTCTACCAGGAATTCGATCGTTCCGGCGTTGATGTAATCAACGGCTTGAGCTGCTCGTACAGCGACAGAGCCCATTCGCTGACGCAAATCCTCATCATCCCCGATAAACGGAGAGGGTGATTCTTCGAGCAGCTTCTGGTGACGCCGCTGGAGGGAACATTCCCTTTCGCCTAAATGAATCACGTTGCCGTGTGAATCAGCCAGGATTTGAATCTCTATGTGCCGCGCGCCTTCAACCAGTTTTTCCAGGTAAACATTACCATCTCCGAATGAGGCTTCTGCCTCCCGGCGGGCAGCCTGGAGCAAACCGGGCATATCTTCCATGGTCTGCACCTCGCGCATGCCTTTGCCGCCACCACCGGCAGTGGCTTTGATCAGCAAGGGTAAGCCGAACTGTTCCGCCAAAGCGAGAAGCTCTTCGTCGCTGAGGGCTCCTTCGCCCTCGGTGCCAGGTACGACCGGGACTCCGCTCGCGGCGACCTTCGCCCTGGCGACACCCTTGTCCCCCATGGCTGCGATCGATGAGGGTTTCGGACCGATGAATGCCAGG
Source organism: Anaerolineales bacterium (assembly GCA_041558875.1). Lineage (GTDB taxonomy): Bacteria > Chloroflexota > Anaerolineae > Anaerolineales > UBA4823 > PFL25. Next base: position 15,955 of record JBFFEL010000051.1, on the reverse strand, counting down.
TTCTCATCTAGGCAGGCCTGGGCGAAATCAGCCCGTTCGGCCAGAAAACCATACCCCGGATGGATGGCACCCGCTTCGCTTTTCTTGGCGATAGCGAGGATTTTATCCGCCCGCAGATAGGAATCTCTGGAAGGAGCCGGGCCTAGATAATAAGCCTGGTCAGCCAGTCGCACATGCATCGCCTCTCGATCTGCTTCTGAGTAGACTGCCACGGTGCCGATGCCCAATTCCCGGCAAGCCCTGATGATGCGCACGGCGATCTCGCCCCGGTTGGCGATCAAAACTTTATTGAACATTTAACGCCTCTGAAATAATCTTCTCAACTGATCTACTTTCTGTACAAAAAATTCTTACTTTCTTTCGATCGATCAATTCTCTTAAGTGGTCGATACAGTTATAACCTGATCCAGATGCTGCAATCCGCGTGAGTTGAATTTATCGGGCATTTGCTGTGGCAGCATGTGACCTGCGCCTGGCACCAGCCATAGCTCTGCTCCTGGGATGGATTCAGCCAAATCGCGAGCATGCTGGGGCGAGGCATGTTCATCCTCTATTCCCTGCACTACCAAAGTGGGGGATGATATCCGCTTAATCTCTGCACGCATATCCCAATCTTCTATCGCCGGATTCGTCCATCCGTTGAACCAGCCCCAGAACACAGGCTCAGTATTTTCACCATGCACCCGCTGCATCCCGCTTCTGAAGCGTTGATCATTTTCAAATGACTTCCTCACGCTTTGAATGCCGGAGATCATTTTCGGTTCTACATAAATATGGGCAGCAACGACGACGAGGCAGGTTACCTGTTCGGGATGAGCGAGGGTGTAGAGCATGGCGATGTTAGCCCCATCGCTGTGTCCGATGAAAGCAACCTGCCGGTGATTATATTCACTCAGGATCGCTTCCAGATCGGCCAGGTCTGGCTCGAAATAAGGCATTGCATAGTTCTCGCGGGGAGCAGATTTCCCGTGCCCCCAACGATCATAAGTGATCACTTGGTAGCCAGCCTGGCTGAAGGCTGAAATTTGTCCCTTCCAGGAATGGATCGCCCCCAGGCCATGATGCAGGAAGATAACCACGGGAGCATCGTCTGGTCCGATGGTCTCTATGCAAAGTGAGTTCCCGTTGATTTCCTTGAAATGTTTCATTCTTTACAAAGGTATACAGCCGTGCTTTTTGGCAGGATTTGCATCCCGCTTGTTGGCAACCATTTCGAGGGCATTGACCAGGCGGGGACGGGTCTCGCGTGGTTCGATAACATCATCGATAAAACCGCGCGAGGCGGCGATGTATGGATTGGCGAACTTTTCCCGGTAATCTGAGACCAATTCCTCTCTGCGGCGATCGATATCTTCAGATTGGGCGAGTTCCTTGCGGAAGATGATGTTAACCGCTCCTTCCGGACCCATGACGGCGATCTCAGCAGAAGGCCAGGCCAGGTTGACATCCCCGCGAATGTGCTTGCTGCTCATCACGTCGTATGCACCGCCATAGGCTTTTCGAGTCACCACGGTTAATTTTGGAACGGTGGCTTCGCAATAGGCAAACAGGAGTTTCGCCCCGTGCCTGATGATGCCGCCGTGTTCCTGGCCTGTTCCTGGCAGAAAGCCAGGTACATCCACGAATGTGATGATGGGAATATTGAAGGCGTCGCAAAACCTGACAAAACGAGCAGCTTTGTCTGAACAGTTGATATCCAGGACTCCGGCTAATACTGAGGGCTGGTTGGCGACAATCCCAACGCTGTGGCCACCCAGACGGGCGAAGCCGACAACGATATTTTGAGCGTAATTTTCATGAATCTCGAAGAATTGACCCTCATCCACGATCAGGTGAATGGCATCTTTGATATTGTAGGGTTTGCTGGGATCTTCCGGTATCAGGCTGTCCAGCTCCTCTGCCATCCGCAAGGGATCATCGGTGGGGGTTACATATGGCGGGTCTTCCATGTTGTTCTGGGGGAGGTAGGTCAGCAGTTTACGCAGCAGGTAGAGCGTATCTGCTTCGGTATCCGTGGCGACATGACACACTCCAGAAGTTTCTGAGTGGACACCTGCACCGCCTAAATCCTCGAAAGACACCTCTTCGTGGGTGACCGCTTTTACCACTTCAGGTCCGGTGACAAACATGTAAGAGGAGTTGCGCACCATAAAGATAAAATCCGTCAACGCCGGGGAGTAGACAGCCCCGCCTGCGCAGGGACCCATGATGGCGCTCAGCTGGGGGATGACGCCAGAGGCCAGGGTGTTGCGCAGGAAAATATCTGCATAACCACCGAGGGACACGACGCCCTCCTGGATGCGAGCGCCCCCAGAATCATTCAAACCGATCACCGGGGCGCCGTTCTTCAGAGCCATATCCAACAGCTTACAAACTTTCTCGGCGTGAACTTCTCCCAGGCTGCCCCCAAATACGGTAAAGTCTTGAGAGAAAACGTAAACGAGACGTTCGTTGATCGTACCCCAACCGGTAACAACGCTGTCACCCAGATATTTTTGTTTGTCCAGACCAAAATCATTGGTGCGATGTTCAACGAAGGCATCGACCTCGCGAAATGAACCCTTGTCTAACAGTAAATCAATCCGTTCGCGAGCCGTCAGGCGACCACGTTTGTGCTGAGCGGCAATGCGTTCCTCGCCGCCACCCTGCCTGCTTTTAGCTTTCCTGTAACGGAGGTCTTCTATCTTTTTCTGATGACTCATGCATTTCTCCAAAATAAGCTTTTGAACCGGCGTGCGATAGAGTCCAAACTACGAATACCAATCCCATCAATGTCATACCAATCCAAAATGGCCAGTTTTCAAATTCATTGCCAGCCCTGACCGATAAAATCTGCTCAAACCACTGCAGGCTGAGGTAAATCACGGTCAGGATGCCAGTCGCCAAAGGGGCTCGGGGATTTCCAGTCCATAAACCCCAAAACACCAATGCCCCAGCGATAGTGCCGAATAAACCAGTCAAGGCCAGATAGAAGGGTGGTTTTCCCGGCAGTTCGGTCAAAAAATTCCACAAGGTGAGCGTATTGATAAATCGCACCAAGTGGACTATTGTAATGCTTAACACCAACACCGCAAGCAGCGTTACGGAAAATGGTCGCTTCCGAGAAACCTCTGATTCGCTCAAATTCTGGACCTCTTCTAGCATTGGGTTAATCGATCGCCAGGGTGATCTTGCCCATTTGATCTCCCCGGGCTAATCTCTCTTGAGCCGCACCTGCCTCGGACAGTGGGAAAGTCTGGTCAAGGACCGGGTCGAGGCGACCATTGAAAACCAGTTTCATCACCTTTTTAAAATCGGTGTGAGTTCCCATGGAGGAGCCGATCAGGGATAGGTGTTTGGCAAAGATGTAGCGATTGTCGATTTCGATTTTGGGATTACCGGTGTTGCCAACCGTCAGGATGCGGCCACCCCGCCGGGCTGCCCGGAAGGATAGGGGGAAGGTTGTGCCGACGTTATCCACGACGATATCCACCCCACGTTTCTGGGTCAGCAGGTGTACTTCTCGCGACCAGTCAGGCACTTCCGCTCGGTTAATAAGGTGATCAGCGCCCAGCGATTCAGCCAGAGCAAGTTTGTCTACCCGGGAACCGACCACGTAAACTGTGGCGCCACCCAGCTTGGCAACTTGGATGCAGGCCAGGTTGACTCCACCAGAAGCGCCAATGATGAGCACTGTTTCACCTGCGCTCATGTTACCGCGCCTGATCAATGAGTGCCAGGCAGTGAGCATAACCAAGGCTGCAGCTGCGGCGCGGTGCTCGTCGAAACCTTCAGGGAGGGCAAGGAGATTGCGTTCGGGGACTACAATATACTCAGCATAAGTACCGCGCTGAGTTTCTCCGAATAAGCCCCAATCCAGGCAGCGATTATCAAAACCTGCCAGGCAAAACTCGCATTTTCCACAGCTCACATTTGGATTGATCACAACTCGATCCCCAACGGACCAGTCACGAACCCCTTCACCCAGCGCAGCAATTTCACCAGCGCCATCAGCTCCTGGGATATGGGGATATTGTAGTTTCAGCTCCGGCCATCCGGCTCGCACCCATAGATCGAGATGGTTGAGGGCGGCGGTTTTCAAGCGAACCAAAACCTCCCTCGGACCGGGTTCCGGAGTCGGAAAATCAGTGTACTCGAGAACACTCACATCACCATGTGTGTGAAATAAAATTGCCTTCAATTACCTGCCTCGCAGACCTATTCTAAAAACTTAATCTCCCATATGTGTACATTACCTGGTTCTCCCTGCCGCAAATCGCGTACTTCCAGACGGAGAGACTCAACCTGGATAATCTCCCCAAAATCGAACACAGCTTCTGGTTGCTCTATTGTCCCATGGAAAGTCTGTTGATATTCGATCGGTTTGGAGTTCGAAGGAGGGTGTAACAGTGCCCTGATCTCCACTTCGGTGCTGCCGATTATAACCGAGACCCCGCTTATCGACCGATTTATGGGAAATATGAGCTCAATGATAGCCGGGTTGGCCTCAAAAGTCCTTCCCAGGCTGTGCTGGTCGCCATCGAACATGCCCTGTGGCTCGCCAATGTCCAGCATTGAATGTTTCACCTGAACTGGTATTCCATCCAATAAGATCTGGGCGGTACGGAGCACGCTGCGCTGCTGGCGTTCAGCCTCAAGGATCTGATCAATGTCATCCACATATGTCAGCCGGGTGAAGTAGAAGCCAGGCTTTCCGTTGGGGTAGGTTAATGTATCCTCAATGTCTATTTGCTTAAATTTTCCGCTTTCAACTGCTTTCTGGTATTCCTCGGGTGTCATCACAAACAGGGTGTCTTGATCGAGCTGCCGGCGCTGAACCAGGTGACCGTCAACACTGCCCATCTCGATCGGCAGGGGATCGCCCAGGAAAAAACGGGCAACAATGTCGGTGCCATTCGCCCAGGATGGAGAAAGGATGATTTCTTGATCGGAGTCCTGTTCCAGGTACCCCGCCACCTTGGGGAACAGCTGTTGGGCGCCATACTGCAAACCACCGAGACCATAGTCCTGGTACCAGGTGGGAGCGTTGCGGAGGACGTCACCAAGCATATAGAAATTGATCAACGAAAATATGGTAAAGAGAGCAATACTGGTGGCTTTGTAGGGCAGGTGCCAGCTCAACAACCAGGTCATGACCCTGTTCATCCCTAGGACAATCAATACTGTGGCGGGGATGAGCATGACCAGGACGCGGGTGATCCCGATCTGCACTAAAGACGCACCGATCGGAGCGACAAAGAGGGCGATCAGCAAGGCGCGATATGCAGAAGACTTGATGTGGCGGATGGCGAGGATCAGTCCCAGGAGGGCAAATGGCAAAAAAATCACGAGCATGTGCCCATAGCCTTTCATTAAATGACGGGGCAGGTCGCGCTCGTTCGGGATGAACCAATAAGCAGGGTTCAACCCATATAGGTATTCCGAACCGAACTGGGTCAGCTTGTCTTTTAATAAAATGGATTGGACCCAATATGAACCGAGGATGCGTAATTGGTCGAAGGGAGCTCCTGGATGGGCCAATCTAAAACGCAGATATGGTAAAGCCAACAAAACGCCCAGCCCCAAGGCTCCTAGTGCTGTCCGCCTGTGTTGCCAATGGTAGCGGGCATCGGATAAAAGCAGCAAGGCTCCGGTGAGCCCGATCACGATCTGGCCTGGGCTGTATGAATAAAATGCCAGCGCACTAAACATGAAGGCTAAATAAAGGAATTGAGCAGAGCGGTACCGGTAGAGCAAGTAGGAGTAAAGGAAGGCTGCATAAAATGAGACGAAAAGCACAGTCTCGAAGGCAGTCCTTGAATGGAGAAACCAGGCCGGAGCGATGGAAAGCAGGGAAACACCTGCCCACCAAAGCGGGATTTTGAAAATATTCCGCAGCATCAGGCTCACTGAAACTGCGGCCAACAAGCTCAGGAAGACCGTCGTAGCCCGGGTGAGAAACACTGATTTTCCGAATAACAGATATGGCAGCACCTGAGCATAAACGCTCACACTGAGATTGAAATAGGGGCCATTTTTAATATAGGTCGGCAGGAGAGTCCCTTCCTCATCGGTAAAATTGTCGCGAATCAAGGTCTCGGCGGCGACAGTTTGGATGGCTTCGTCACTAAAAAAGTAGATCGGGAAGCGTGTCAAGCCCACCAGGTGGGTTATAAGATAGACCAGCAAGGCCAATCCGAACAAGATGACCTCGAGCGAACTGATGCTTTTTTTGATCCAGGTCGTAAATCGCGTTGAAGAAGAACCCATTGGGGGCAAGTTGTCGGGTTGATCTGAATCACCCAGCACTATTCTTGATTGGGTATCGATCGGTAGCGAAACCTCACTGATTCTTTCTGGTTCAACCTTGAGGCAACCCCAGAAATTATTTACCTTAGGCCAGTCTCCATGCGGGAGATCACCAGGCGCTGAATCTCGCTGGTGCCTTCATAGATTTCGGTGATCTTGGCATCCCTGAAGTAACGCTCGACCGGCAGCTCCTTTGAGAAGCCGATCCCGCCGTGGATCTGCACTGCGGCGTGGGATATGAACATAGAAGTTTCGGAGGAGAACAGCTTGGCAATCGAAGCCTCCAGGGAAAAGCGTTCACCAGTGGTTTTTGATCGTTCCTTGGCCATGGCGGCGTTGTAAACGAGCAGACGGGAAGCTTCCAGGCGAGTCTTCATATCGGCTAATTTGAATGAAATGCCCTGGAACTCACCAATTTTTTTGTCAAAGGCTTCGCGCTCCTTAGCGTAATTGAGGCTGGCTTCATAAGCTGCCCCGGAAATTCCCAACGCCTGGGTGGCGACGCCGATGCGACCGACATCTAAGACCGACATGGCGATCTTGAAACCCTCGCCTTCTTCACCGAGGCGATTTGCGGCTGTAACACGGCAGTCTTCGAACAGGATTTCGCTGGTGGCAGAAGCCCGGATGCCCAGCTTGGGTTCCATCTTGCCAACTGAAAAACCAGGCAGATCTTTATTGATCAGGAAGGCCGTTATGCCCTTATGTTTCTTTTCTGGAGCGGTCATGGTGAAGACGACGATATATTCAGCCACTGGTCCGCTGGTGACCCAGGATTTGCGGCCATTGAGAATGTAATGATCTCCGTCTCTGACCGCCTGGCAGCGCAACGAGCCGGCATCGGAACCCGCCATCGGCTCAGTTAATGAGTAGGCGCCGACCGATTTTCCGGAGGCTACCGGCGTGAGAAATTCCTGTTTTTGTTCTTCAGTGCCAAATTTCTGGATGCCGTAGCAATAGAGCGAGTTGTTCACCGACATGATGATGCCGTGGGCTGCATCTGCCTTGCAGATCTCCTCCAGGGCGAGGACGTATGCCAGGGTATCCATCCCCGCTCCCCCATATTCCTCAGGCACCTCGATGCCCATGAAACCCATTTCGCCCATCTTCATGATGGTTTCAAATGGAAAATCGCCGCTCTCGTCAAATTGAGCCGCGATGGGGGCGATCTCCTTCTGGGCAAAGTCGCGGGCTGCCTGGCGGATCATCTGGTGCTCTTCAGTGAAGGGGAACAATTCGTTTCCGCTCATCAATTTCCTCCGGATTAATTCAGGGATTGGCGAAATTATAGCATGGCTGGACCCGGGAAAGTGTGGGCTTTGGGCTTTGGAATGTGCCCAATGGCCTCGCCCCGATGAGCTAGACTACGAACCTTGTCCCGTAGATGGAATCTACGGGACCGCGCCCTGCGGGCTTGCTTGACACTTAAGCAAAGTGGGATATACTGGCGGAAGATTTGGAGAAGACCATGAGCGATCAAAAAACTGACCAACCGATCACACCCGATCTTTTCAAACATCTGGTAGCGCTGGCTGCCTTGGAACTCTCGGAGGAAGAAGCCGAATACCTGCGCCGGGAGCTAAATAATCAAATGAAGGCTATCGAAGAGCTGGAAGCCATACCGCTGAGTGAGGAGACACCAATCACCTCACATGGCGTGCCGTATTCACCCCAGATCACACCAGAAGCTCGCGCGGATGAATGGATTGCCTGTCCCAATCCGGAGGAGATTATCGCTCAGGCTCCGGATGCGAAGGATGGCTACGTGATCGTCCCTGATATCCCACACACTGAACTAGAATAAAAGCATATGCAAATTTATGAATTATCTGCAGACATGCTGGCCCGTCTGATCCGCACCAAGGAAATCTCCGCGGTTGAGGCGCTCGATTCTGTCCTGGAGCGTATTGCCGCGGTTGATGGCCGCCCTGGCTCGTTAAATTCAGATGGTGAGAAACCCGATGACGGCGATAAGGTGCATGCTTTTATCAACCTGACTCCCGAAAGAGCACGAGCCCAGGCCCAGGAGATCGATCGCCGATTAGCCGATGGAAAGGACCCCGGCCCGTTGGCTGGTGTGCCTTTTACGGTCAAAGATATCTTCTGCGTCAAAGGCACGCCCTCTACAGCAGGCTCGCGTATCCTGGCGAATTTCATAGCCCCCTATACCGCTACTCCCGTGAGTCGAATGGAAGCAGCTGGCGGGGTGATGCTTGGCAAGGTCAATTTAGATGAGTTCACCTACGGCTCATCGAATGAATCCTCCGCTTTTCAACCCAGCCCGCGCAACCCTTGGGACCTGAGCAGGGTTCCGGGTGGATCATCAGGCGGCAGTACGGCTGCCGTGGCGGCTGGGGAGGGGATGCTTTCGTTGGGCACCGACACGGCTGGATCGGTCCGCCAACCCGCTGCATTTTGCGGTGTGGTGGGGATGAAACCTACCTATGGGCGGGTATCCCGCTATGGGTTGATCGCCTTTGGTTCTTCACTGGATTGTCCTGGTCCGGTGGCCGGGAACGTGACCGACGCGGCGTTGATGATGAACACTATTGCTGGAGCAGATAAGCGGGATGGCACTGCGGCCAGCATGGCAGTGCCGGACTACACCAAGGATCTGAAGAAGAGCATCCGTGGATTACGAATTGGCCTTTCCCCAGATTATTTCCGCATAACGTACTTCGATCCGGTCTCAGGTGAGTTTGGTCAGGAGTCTATCCCGGAGGAGATTGAATCTGCGGTCTTAAGCGCAGCTGGCTACCTTGCGCAGATGGGCGCTGATATCGTCGATGGTGTTCCCATGCCTCATACGAAATACGGCGTGCCAGTTTATTTTGTCGTCTCACGCGTGGAAGCTGCCTCGAATCTTCACCGCTACGACGGCGTCAAGTATGGCTATCGCACTCCCGACCATGTCGATTACCTGCCTGAGCTGTATCGCAAATCGCGGGCAGAGGGATTTGGCGTTCAACCCAAGCTGCGCATCTTGATGGGAATGTATGTCAGCGCGGCCCAATACAGCGAGCAGTATTACAACCGCGCCCTGCGCGTGCGGACTTTGATCCGCAAAGATTTCGAGCAAATCTTCAATCCTGAAGGTGAGCATCGCCTGGATGCGTTGCTGACTCCCACAACGCCCACCACAGCATTCCCCATCGGGGAGGTGTATGGCGATTCGGTGCTGATGCAGTATGCAGACCAGTTTACCGTCCCTGCCAACCATGCAGGGATTCCTGGTCTGTCACTACCGGCAGGATTTGATGGTGATGGATTACCAATCGGTGTACAGCTGCTCGGTCCGGATTTCTCAGAAGCCAGGCTGCTGCAGATCGGCCGGGCATACGAGATGGCTACTGAGGGAGAAGATTGGCGCCGTCAGAGGCCAGAATTCAAAACAGAAAAATAGACACTGCGATTGCAAAGAGTGTTTAATAGCTATGCCAGAATATGAAGCCATAATTGGCCTAGAAACCCATATCCAGCTCAACACGACCACAAAGATCTTCTGTACCTGCAAGGCGGATTCCTGGGATGATCCAGCGAATACTAATATCTGTCCGGTATGCACTGGGCTGCCGGGCGTCCTGCCGGTCTTAAACGAACGGGTGGTTGAGAAAGGGGCGCTATTGGCGGCTGCCATGCAGGCGGAAATTCAGCCCATTTCTTATTTTGATCGCAAGAATTATTTCTATCCCGATTTGCCAAAAGGCTACCAGATCTCGCAATACGACCAGCCGCTGGCGAGAGGGGGGTTCCTGGATCTACCCATGCCCGAGGGATACACCCGCCGGGTTTCGATCCACAAGCTGCACATCGAAGAGGACGCCGGTAAAACAGTCAATGAGAATGGACAGCGCCTGATCGATTTCAACCGCTGCGGAGTGCCGCTGGTGGAGATGGTCACCGGTCCTGACCTGCGATCGGCTGAAGAGGCTGCGCAATACCTGATCCGCCTGCGCCAGCTGCTGCGCTGGCTGGGGATTTCCGAAGCCGATATGGAAAAAGGACATCTGCGCGCCGATGCCAATGTCTCCATCCGGCCGCAGGGAGCCGACTATTTCAACCCCAAGACCGAGATCAAGAACGTCAACTCCGTGGTTTCCCTGAGAGAGGCGATCAAGGCAGAGGTTGAACGCCAGATCAACCAGGTGGAAGGGGGTGGTCAAATAGAAGCCTGGACCCTGGATTGGGATGATAACGCAGGTGTCCTGCGCAAGATGCGCTCCAAGGAAACCGAGGCGGATTACCGATATTTTCGGGAGCCGGATTTACTTCCCGTGCGGATCGACAAGGAGCGGCGTAGGGAAATCCTGGCCGAGCTGCCAGAACTTCCCCTGGAGCGGCGGGCACGCTTCATTAAGCAGTATGAATTGCCCGAATATGATGCCGATATCTTGACTGGTGAACGCGCCCTTTCGGACTATTTTGAGGCTGCGGCCGAGGCGTATGGCTCTGATCCGAAACGGGTATCCAACTGGGTGATGAATGATGTCCTCAGGCTGGTTAACGAACGCAGCATCCAGGTGGAGGATTTAAGCCTGACTCCGGTTTACCTGGTGGAGATCATCAAGCTGGTCGATGCGAATACGATTAATACCTCTACGGGAAAATCCCTGATCGAAAAAGTGGAAGGTAGCGGCCAGTCCCCGGCCGAAATCGTCGACAAGGAAGGCTTGGGAAAGGTGTCCGACGAGGATGCGATCCGGGAGATCATCGTTGGCGTGATTGAGAATAATCCCGACCAGGTGGCGACTTACAGGAGTGGCAAAACCACGATCATTGGCTGGTTCGTCGGGCAGGTGATGAAGCAATCGCGCGGCAAAGCGGACCCACAGCTCACCCGCACCATCCTCGAAGAACTTCTTTCTGATTAATCCCAGATAAAATTTCTCCTGTAAGTGAAAAATGGGCATTCTTCATTTAAGAATAACGCATCAAAACTGCTTAAAATCTTCACCAGAGAATGCCAACAAAGAACCACCTATCAAATAAACACACTTGACCACATTGATATCGCCTAGCGAAGTTCAGAGCCTCTCCACCTACGACGTAAGACTTGTACCTGTTTCGATCTGAACTAATGCTCACAAAAGCTTGCACTGAGCCTATCGAAGTGGACTAAGCTACACTCAAATCAAGTTTGCCCTGGACTCATCAATTTTCTAACCCTCACATCTCAGTCAATTACCCGCATTAATAGTTACTGATCTATGTTCACATTACGACCGGCAACTGAAGATGATGCTCAGGAAATCCGCTGGCTGGTGCGCATCGGGGAGATCAACCCGACAGGATTGAAGTGGAAGCGATTTGTGGTGGCGGAATCAGATCAGGGACAGGTGATCGGCTGCGGGCAGGTAAAGCCTCATGGGGATGGTTCGGATGAGCTGGCTTCGATCGTCGTGCATCCGGATTGGCGAGGACGGGGGGTGGCACGCGCCATCATAGAGCACTTTCTTGGGCTCTACAATGGGGATCTTTACTTGATGTGTCGGGAGAATCTGGGTTCGTTGTATGAGAAGTTCGATTTTCAATCGGTCCCTAAGGAGGAGATGCCGCGCTACTTCCAGCGCATTATGCGTATGCTGGGATTATTGGACCGGGTGATGAGCAACGGGGAGCGGGTCCTGATCATGAAGCGAGCGGGGGATGCCTAAGGGTTTGCGAACCTTAGCACCTGGTTTGGGCGGCATGCGCTCCATGGCGTATTCCGCCAAAGCAGTGATGGTTAAACTCGGATTAATGCCAGGATTGGCAGGCACGATCGATCCATCGATAACGTACAATCCAGGGTAGTTGAAAACCTGGCAATCTAAATCGACGACCCCTTCCGATTCGTCTCGGCCAATTGCACAGCCTCCGAGAAGATGCGCAGTGGTGGGAATGTTAAATAATGACTCGTGAATTGAACTGACTGGAACACCATTTATCTGTTCAGCGAAATGACTTATGACCTTGTGACCGACTTCGATCGTGTGGGGAATCGTCTTCTCGTCATCCGATATTGAAACCAGGTTGTTGCGAAACAGGGTTAGGAAGCTGCGGCCTAATCGTAAGTGGATCTGATTGTCTTCCGTCTGCATCACCAGAAAGATCGTCGTTCGGTGAGCCCAATTAGAAATAAAATAATTCTTGAGAAAATCAAGGGGATGAGTAACGATAGTGGCTAGCGTGTGAACGATTCTTTCCAGGACACTTCCACCTGGCGAAATTAACGGCCCGGCAAGCAAACGAATAAACGATGACCCCTCGGGATACCGCACTGGTTCAACAGCCGTGACCGCATCGGGTTCGAAGACAGAGGTGATGGCGAGGCCTTCCGAGTAGTCGGTGGTTAATTCCCGACTGAAGACCCCCAGAAGCGTTTCGCTGTTGGTTCGCACCTTGTTACCAAGCTGCTGGGAAATCTTTGGCAAAGATCCGGTGATCTCGCGGCATTTAAACAGCAACCTGTTAGAACCCAAGGTTCCGGCGGAAAATATAACATTCCGGGCTCTCACTTTGAGTTCTGGTTTACGCAACCAGGCGGTCGTCCGCTTGTATATAACCTCATAGCGGGCGCCATCAGCCTGGTTTTCCGGAAGAGGCTGGACATTGTGGACTTCGCATTCAGCCCATATCTCCGCTCCCCACTTCTCTGCAAAATATAGATAATTCTTGACCAATGTGTTTTTCGCGTTGTACCGGCAACCTACCATACAGCCCCCACAAAAAGTGCAGCCTTTTCGATTAGGCCCCTGACCACCAAAGTATGGATCCTCGACTTCCTGACCCTCTTGACCTTTCTCCCCGAAGAAGACACCCACCTGTGTTGTGCGGAAGCTATCACCGACCTGTTCCTGGTCAGCATATTGTTTTAGGATTTCATCTGCCTTCCAAAGATTCTGGCTTTGATCTACACCCAGCATAAATTTGGCTTGAGCGTAATGCGGCTTAAGTACCGTCTTCCAATCAGTCACATCCCTCCAACCTGGCTGATCGAAATACTCTTCGGCGGGTTCCATAAGCACGTTGGCGTACATCAGGCTCCCGCCCCCAACCCCATCACCGTGGAGCACCAGGACGTCTTTGAGCAGCGAAAACTGCATGATGCCGAAGCAGCGCAGAGCAGGCAACCATAAGTAGTTGCGGAGATCCCAGTTAGTCTTCGGGAGTTCATCGTCTCGGAAACGCTTTCCCCTTTCCAGCACCAGCACACGATAGCCCTTCTCAGTCAGGCGCATGGCGGAGACGCTGCCGCCGAAGCCCGATCCGATGATGACAAAATCGAAGGTTTGGTCGTCTGCCACTTATCTCCTCCTCGATGTTGGGTACTTGGTGGATTTCATGGATGTTAGCCCGTGTTTCGAGTATACCGTACAGTGACTGCTATTCATGGTGAATCAGATTGGATCTTTCTGGACTGCCGATTCTTTCAAACCACCTTTGCCGCTTGTTGGGCCAGGGCGATCGCACCCAAGACTCCGGCCTGCGAGCCCAACTCAGGCGGGAGGACATAGTGGTCTACCTCCTCCAGGATCTCCCGGGCGTGAATGTAATCCGCCAGAATTTCCTGGAGGCGCGATCTGATTAGCGGGAAAAGCTGTTTTTGATCCATTACTCCGCCTCCGAGGAGGATGCGCTGGGGAGAAAGTATGGTTACCAAGTTAGCCAGACCCAGGGCGAGGTAATTGGCTTCGAGCTGCCAGGCCGGGTGATCAGGGGGAAGACTCTCACCCTTCTCCCCCCAGCGAGCTGCGATAGCCGGGCCGGTAGCCAGACCTTCCAGGCAGTCGCCGTGGTAGGGACAAACGCCGGGGAAGGGGTCTTGAGCGAGGTCGTGCGGGATGCGCATATGTCCCATCTCAGGATGAATCAGCCCATGGACCAGGTTGAAGTTTATTATCGCCGCGCCGCCAATCCCGGTGCCGATGGTCAGGTAGACGAAATCGGTCAATCCCTGGGCAGCACCCCAGCGAGCTTCACCTAATGCAGCAGCGTTGACATCCGTGTCAAACCCAGTAGGCAGGTTGAACGCTTCTTGGAAGGGAGATAAGAGGTCGGTGTTCGCCCAACCGGGTTTTGGGGTGGTGGTCAAATGGCCGTAGGTGGGGGAATCTTGGTTGAGATCTAAGGGCCCAAAGGAACCAATACCAAGACCTTTGAGTTCTGTGGGAGAAACCTGGTCTTTGAGGTATTGGATGGCTTTTTGGATGGTCTCCTCGGGCTGGGTGGTGGGAAAGCGAGTGGTAGCGCGAATATCTCCCGGATGTGCAGCGATCATACACACCCATTTGGTGCCCCCGGCTTCGATCCCGGCGAACAAATCAGTCATCTAACGTTTCCATTTACCTGAAATGATACATACGATTACCGAATTTGTGCCTTCATTATATATCGCGGTGCTGCACAAAACAAATCCCCTCCCATGAGAATATTCTCAGGGAAGGGAGCTTGGACCAGGAGAAGATCAGGCCCAGAATAATTCGCCCGCTGGCTCTGAAATCCCGGCTTCTTTCAGGAGGGCAATGCCCTTGGACAGGCCTTCCTCGTTGGACATCATGGCGTCCTCATGTTCGATGGAGATCACATAATCGTACCCGACCATGCGCAGGGCGCTGATCCAATCCTTCCAGGCCTTGGCATCATGCCCATAGCCGATGCTGCGGAAAGTCCAGGAGCGATTGGGAATCTGCCCATAAGGCTTGCCATCGTTCACCCCGTTGACATAGACGTTATAGGGATCAATGTATACATCCTTGCCGTGCACGTGGAAGATCGCCTCCCCAAGTTTGCGGATGGCAGCCACCGGGTCGACTCCATTCCAGAGCAGATGGCTGGGATCGAAATTGCATCCCAGGGCGGGTCCAGTTGCTTCCCGCAAGCGGAGCATGGACTCGACGTTGTAAACCAGCATTCCTGGATGCATTTCTACAGCGATCTTGACGCCATGCTCGGCAGCGAACTGCTCGGCACCCTGCCAGTAGGGGATCCCGATCTGGTTCCATTGGTAATCCAGGATCTCGGTGAAGTGGTTCGGCCAGGGGCAGATGACCCAATTGGGCTGGGTATCCGTGGGTGATCCAGCCGGCAATCCAGAGAGCACGTTCACCACTGGCACTTCCAATAATTGTGCCAGACGGACAGATTTGCGAAAGACATCATCCGATTCTTTGGCGATAGTTTGATCGGGGTGTAATGGTTCGTAGTGACAGCTCAGCGCACTGAGGATCAGGCCGCGTGAGTGGATCGCCTCGAGATATTGTTGGCGTTTGTCAGCACTCTCAAGCAGTTCGTCAACTGGGCAGTGATGGCTGCCAGGATAACCACCGGAGCCTATTTCAACCGCCCTGACACCTGCCGAGACTGATTTGTCAAGCGCCTCTTCGAAGGGAAGATCCTGGAAAAGGACTGTAAAAACACCGATGCGCATGGGAACCTCCTTTAATTGATAAATAGAAAAATTGTCGATCCTTTTTAGCGATCATTCCAGGGCATCTTGCTGCCGGCGCAGCTGGACGACCCGGCTGCCCTCATCAAGCTTCACATTGTCCCAGGTGAGGTGCTCTCCGGCAGATACCGGGCGCATGACGACCGCACCCGGGGCCAGACCAACCGGAAGCCCGCCGAGTTTTTTAACCTTTTCAGCTTCATCCATCATGCCAAAGAAGGTATAGCCTCCGAAATCATC
>JBFFEL010000050.1:0-25227 GCA_041558875.1 Anaerolineales bacterium | reverse complement strand
GTGAGAATGGTTTGATCATTGATCCGATCACCAACCTGGGCATCGACCGTTAAAACTGTGCCGTCGATCGGAGAGGCCAGATCCAGAATCAGTTCACCTGCCTCAATCAATTTCAATTCAGCCTCGGCTTTGGCCAACGCTGCTTCAGCCAATTGAATCTCATTTGAATCGGGACCATCTTTCAAATGTTCCCACTCAGCTTGAGCTTCGGCCAGCTCCGCTTGGGCTATTGCCAGGTCTCCATCCCCCGGGCCAGCTTGTGCTGTTTCCCATTTCTCTTGTGCATCTGCCAATTGCGCCTGAGCCGTTCTTAACTGCGCTTCAGCGACAGAAAGCTCGATGGCATCTGGCGGATCGTCCAGCGTGTTGTACTTATAAAGTGCGTTTTCGTATTCGAGCTGCTTGTTCGCCAGCTGTACGCGTAAATTTAATATTTGTTGGTTCAACCTGTCTCGAACGGATTTGTTGGGTGCACTCTTAAACTGAAATTCAGCTTGAGTGAGCTGATTTTCAATCTCATTGAGCTCTTTTTCTTTGAACAACAGGCTGGCATACGCCGTATCCAGGGCACCCTGAGATGGTGATGCGTTAACAATAGCCAAATTCAATTCAGCTTCCTCGACTGCGCTTTCCGCCAGGCGTAATTCCTGCTCAGCCAACGCCAGCTCGAGCTCATAATTTTCCAATGAGTCAAGCGCAAGTTGGGCCTCTTCCAGAGCATGTAGGGCCTGCGCAGCTTCCAGTTCGGCGTTCTGATAGAGTTGTTCAAGGTTTTGCTTCTTTTGAAGCACCTGCAGTTGCGCCGCGGCAAGGCTTGCACCCAGTTCAGCTGATGTCTGATCAATTTTCAACTGGGCCAGGACATCACCCACCTGCACCTGATCGCCAACACCTACATTCAACCCAACCAGCTGACCGTTTTCTTGGAATCCGAGTTCAATTTCATCGCTCGAGACAAATTCACCCGAACCATTGACGGATATCGTCAGCGTACCCATGCGAGCGATAGCCTCCTGAATTTCTATCTCATCTGCCAGCTGATTTGCGTTGGAATCGTTGAAATATACGACGAGTGTTTGGGTAATCAACACTCCCACAATGATGACGATCAATCCCAATGCAATCCAGACCAACCAGCTGCGCTTCACGACTTTTCAGCTCCTCATAAAGTTCAATTTGTTTCAACAACACCCGTGGTGACCACTTCACCCGCAGTCAACCCGGTGAGTATCTCCGCCGAGGTGTAATCCATCAACCCTACAGTCACAATGCGCAGGTTTGGTTCACCATCCTCCATGACGAATATGGCATACTCACCATCACCAATTTCGCGTACCGCCTCTACAGGCACCAGGACTGCATTCTCCGTCTGTCCGCCAATTACATCCACGGATGCATTTGAACCAACTGGAAGCGACATCGGTTTGGAGAAGTATTCAGCGTCCAGTTTCACCCAGGCCAGGACGGCATCCACGTTAGATACAGTTTGTAAACTCGGACTGACCTCAGTTACCTGGCCAGTGAACATATCATCAGGCTGCGAATCAAAAACTACTTCGACTTCGAATCCCACGGCCACCTTGTCCAGGTCCGCTTCATCCAGGTAAACTTCCAGGACAGGCTGCTGGAGATCGGCCATGACGATGATGGCATTCGTCCCCACCGCTTCGCCGACGCTGGCGTTGATCGACATGATCGTGCCATCCATGGGAACCAGCAGGTCTATCACTGCCTGGTCTTCCTGGGCCAGGGCCAGCTTGGCCTGTGCGTTGGCCAGATTCGCCTCTGCCAAGGCGACTTCGGCAGGATCAACCCCTTCCTTGAGGGTTTCGTATTTGACCTCGGCGAGCGCCAGGTTCGCTTCTACCAGGGCGATCTCCCCCGGTGTGGGACCGTCTTTGATACGTTCAAATTCCCGCTGTGCTTCAGCCAGCTTTGCTTGAGCTGTTGCCAGGTCGGCTGAACTGAGCTCCAGTTCTAATTCGCTCCCCGTCCCGGTTACTGCGTTGTAATAGCGCAAAGCATCATCATACGCAGCCTGGGCAGCAGAGAGCTTCAACTGCGCGTTGGCCTTACCTAAATCATCATCGGGTTTGTTGGCATAATCGTCGAATTTCGCTTCCTGGTCCTTGAGCTTCTTCTCTGCCAGGACAAGTTCGGCATAAGCGGCATCGATCGTGCTCTGGCTTGAAGTCGAGCGTGTGGCGTTATAGGTTCTCTCAGCCTGACTGACGTCTTCCTCGGCTTCCGCGACTGCCTGCAGGGCTTGGGCCAGGAGTAAATCACCGCTCAGTAAATCCTCAAGCGCCTGCTGTGCCACTTCCACATCCAGGAGGGCCTGGGCAGCATCAATCTGGATCGAATCGTAGATATCATCCAACGCTTGCTGAGCAGTAAGCACGTTCAGTTCTGCTTCTGCCAGCGCCAAAGCTATCTCGTCCTCGGATTGGTCCGTTTCCAGGCGGGCGATCACCTGCCCGGCTTGAACCTGGTCGCCAACCGTCACTAAAAGTTCAGCCAGGGTGCCAGCCTCGTCAAAACCCAGATTCACCTCAGTTTCAGGAACAACTTGACCTGCACCGGTAGCAAAGACGGTCAAATCCCCGTTACGGGCAACAGCTGTCTGTATCTGGGGCGATTCGCTTGCTTCGGCGCTTTCCACTGAAAGATAATCGTAGGCGAAATAACCTCCCACCATGACCAGCAAAATCACTCCCAATGTTATCCAGAGATACTTGCCTCGTAAAAAATCTTTCCCTTGCCAGGTCACCCGATTTATACTGACACTTTTCATGAGCTTGCTCCTGGTTTACAGATCCGCAAAATAAATCCGATATTGGCGCGATCGGAATCAGCGTTGTTCGATAGCCAGTATAAGAAATCAATATAAACAAGTGGTTAGCAAGTTATGTAGAAATTATGAAGATTTTCCTTCTTGCAGTGAAGTAATTTGCAGCAAAGTTCTCTCCAGGAAATAAATTTCCCCGCGCATGAATTTGTAATTACGTCGACCATAAAACAAAACACGCCTGCTTGCAATCGCAGGCGTGCCGTAAATCTAATTATCACCTAATCGGCTTTCTGAAACTTTATTCAACCTCGCTCTCAATTTGACTGGCGTAGCAGGATGAACTCGGGTCTTGGATAAATTCTTGCTGGCAGAGGGGCGTACAGAAGAAGATCCATTTATCTTTATGCAAAGCCCGCGGCGTATTGACGGCAAAATTATCGGCATCACCGCAGGCTGTTTTTATTTCACTTCCAATTATGGGCAGCGGGATCGAGTTCCCTGTGCTCATCATTCTTCCACCTGGATTTCTTCCAACACTTCAAGGTCTTTCTGCAAATTCCGCTGTCTGACCAGCAGGCTGAGTAGGTAAATCAACATCACGCCAAAGATCACCACATAACCGGCGATCATAAAATTGGTCGTGTCTGCAGGACCCTCTTGTAATAGCATTGATAATAACATCACATTTTGTCCTTTTATTCCATGGTTTGCAAGCGCAGCTGTTCGACCCGGTCTGCTTTCCTGCCCAGGCGAATGCGGTGCCAGATAAGGTCGATAAAAATGAAGGTGAAGGTGAACAGGCTGAACATGAACGTCTGCGTCATCAGGGGGGTCATGTCGAATGAGCCCGTTGCACTGGGATCACCGCTGCCGATCACGATCGGGTGGATGGTGCGGAAAATCCGGGCGGAGAAGTAGGTCAAGGGAACGCTCAGCGAACCGACAATTGCATAGACCGCCCCAAAACGCGCCCGACGATCCGGGTCTTCAATCCCCTGGCGCAGCATCAGGTAAGCCAGATAGATCAACAGCATGACCGCTGCGGTGGTCAGCCGCGGGTCCCAGGTCCACCAGGTGTTCCAGATCGGGCGCGCCCAGATGGCACCGGTTACGATGTTGATGAAGATGAACACAATGCCGATTTCAACGGCTGCCAGGCCAACGATATCCCATTTGCGGTCCTTCTTGATCAGGTAGATGATGCCGGCGATGGCCGCCCCAATGAAACTGAGCATGCCAACCCATCCGGTGGCCACGTGGAAATAAAAGACGCGCTGGACATCACCCATGACCGCTTCCTGAGGCGCGTAGAAGAAAACCATATAAGTCGCGATGAGAAACAAGGCGACGGTGAAAACATCCAGAACAGTCAGTAAGCGAGGCTTTGATTCTTCCATTCTTCAACTCCAATAATGAATTAATTCCAGGGTCTATTCTTCAACCACATAATCAAATACCATAAATGCGACGGCAGAAAATATTATATCGTAGACGATCAACAAGTTCAGCCAGGGGCGGATCAGTTCCATTTCACTTCCATCCAGGAAACCGGTGCTGGCTTTGACCGCCGCCAGGATGACCGGCAGCACGACAGGGAAGAGCAAGATCGGCAGGAGGATATCCCGGGTACGGGCTTGAACAGCCATTGCTGCCAACATAGTTCCCACCGCGACATAACCGATCGATCCCAACAGAATCACGATCAGTAATCCTGGATTGAACAGGTTCACATTGTACAGCACGCTGTAAATCGGCAGGACGATGATTTCCACCATCAACATGAAGATCAAATTGCCCAGCACCTTGCCGAAGTAAATCGAGCTGCGGTCAACCGGGGCCAGCAGCAAGCCATCCATGCAGCCGCGATCCTTCTCGACCGCCATCGATCGATTGAGACCCAAGGTTCCGGCAAAGACGAAGATCACCCACAATACACCGGCGGTAATCGTGGGATCTCGCCGCGTGGCCGGATCAAGGTCGAGGGCAAAATTAAATATCAGGATCACCAGCAAAGCAAACACCAGCATGGCCGAGATCAGCTCCCGGCTGCGCAGTTCTGCGGACAGGTCTTTCCAAACTACCGCTCCCATGGCGCGCAAAAAGCCAGCCGCCTTGCTGGTGACCTTTTCACTCGCCAGGTAAGATGATTCGCCTTCGATGGTCATGATTCTTGAAGCGCCTGCCGGTAAAATGCTAACAGGTTGTTGGGTTCGATGTCGTCACGCTTTACGGAGGCGGTGATCACACCCCGCGAGATGACATCAAAACGGGAGGCCAGGTCAGCAGCCCTGGCTAGGTCATGTGAGGTCATCACGACAGTGCGTCCGCGCGCCGCCACCTCTCTCAGCACTGCATCCAGCATGGCGCTCGCATCCTGGTCCAGACCGGTGTGGGGTTCATCAAACAGCATCACGTCGGGATCATGCAGCACTGCCCGTCCGATCGCCAGGCGCTGCTGCATACCCCGCGAAAAGGTGCGCACCAGATCTCGCCGCCGGGAGATCAAGCCGACCAGCTCCAGAACCTCCGCAACCCGCGCTGGCAGATCCTGGACTCCATACATGCGCCCATAAAAGCGCAGGTTTTCCTCGGCAGTCAGGTCGCCATACAGGAGCGGCAGGTGGGATACCACACCCAACCGCCGGCGAACCGCGGCCGCCTGGTCAGGTAGCCGGTAGCCAGCGATATTCACCCCACCCATCGATGGCCGCGATAAGGAGGCCAGTATGCGCAGGAAGGTAGTCTTTCCAGCACCGTTCGGCCCGAGCAAGGCGACAAATTCGCCGCGCTCCACGCTGAAATCCATCCCGCGCAGCACGGTCTTCAACCCAAAGCGTTTGACCAGTTTTTGGACCTTTATCATGGCGAGGGTACCAGGGTGCTGGGGAGATAGGGAGAAAGGGGGCGAACAGGTGAAAGCCCAATCATATTCAACTCACAATTTCTTTCCCGGATAAAATCCAGGGACTTGGTTTATAAATCAGGTTAACCAATTTCCCGATCACATGATCATAATTATTCCATAATTCCATTCTCATGTCTTCAGACATGTAGCCGCATTCAAGGGCAAAATCAAGCCAGGTCTGAGTTTCGGCTGCCTCGACCTCAGCATCATTTAATTTGCTGACAAAGGCTGCTTCGTACCTTCTTTTGCGCCAACCTTCAGCGATATTTACACAAACCGAACGTGATGATCGACGGATTTGATCCGTCAGAGAATAAGTTTCTTCGTGTGGAAATTGCTTCGATAATTCAAAAATTCGCATTGCAGATTCGAACGCCAGATTGTAAACATCCAGCTCTAAATGACTCTGAATCCTGCTCATCCTGCACTACCTCCACCCAACACACACCCATCATTCATGTGTGAACCTTCCGATCTCCTTAGCACCTTATCTCCCCTGCTCCCTCGCTCCCAAGCGCTCTACCTCCCATGCTCCCTCTCTCCCTAGCTCCCCATCTTCTCCTTTATTTGAGCTTTTAACTCCGCCCGGCGTTTCAAATACGCCTCCTCGGGCAGCTCGCCCGCTTTGTACTGGTCATCCAGGGTAAGGATGGCATCAAGCAGCATATCCACATCCCCATCATCCTCGTCAGCGTATGATCCCTCGCCAATATCCTGGACATCCTCAGCTGGTTTTCCATTCCGCGAGCGCAGATAAAGCCATCCTCCGGCCAGGATGAGTGTAAATCCGAAGGCAAAAGCTCCTATCACGAGGTTGGTATTTGATCCCAACACCAATCCCGCCCCTCTCGTCCGGGGACGCCCAGAAATATCGATCGCCAAATCTGTACCAGCTGGGACCAGGTCGCTGGTGTACATTTGGTATGCGCTGCCCTGTACATCGCGAGTGCCCATATTCATCAGCTGGTCACTTTCAATCCTGATCCCGTCTTCGGGGAGCAGGACGATCACCGCGTTGACAGGCAGATCAAGCGGATGGTAAAAATCATAATTATCCTTATACGGCAGATCGTATGAATAAATAACCTGGTGCTGGCCCACGCCTGGTCTGACAGCTGCTAAATCTCCAAATCCCTCAGCCTGCTCGATGTAGCGTTCTCCCACAACGTCATCTTGAAATTGCAGATTGATGGCATCATCCGGCACGGAATAAGATAATACCGGTTGTCCTTCTTCAGCGGCTACCACGATGCTATCACCAGAGTTCGAGATGATATACATCTCCACCACGCGCAAGGTATCAGGTTCGATATATTCAAACAAAAGGTGTAAACGGTCAACCGATAAGGAAGAAGTATTCGTCGTGGTCTCAAAGTAAGGGATGATTAAGACCATGTTGGTGTTCTCAGGATCGGCAACGACGATGTCCGAGTTATAAGCCACACCTTCGTACTCCGTGCTGGCCAGGAAAGCGCGTCCCTTTGGTAAAGGAACCTCTTCAAATGAATAGTTACCCTCTTTATCAACTTGCGATTCTGCAGTAAATACTTGCTGCATCTGGTCAAAGCCGTACAGAGTGATGGTCAAACCATCTGGGATTTCACCACCAGATGTATTGACCACCTGACCTTCTACCTTGCCGGATCCTGTGAGACTCTCGGGCGTCGCTGAAGGCTGTATGACCTCACCCGATTCAGTTTTCGCCGGTGTTGGTGTTTCGGGCACATCGGCTACGGCAACCTGAGGGGCAAAGGTCAGCGAACGGAGATACGCGGCCAAAATCCAGCGCTCCTCCTCAGATAGCTGCTCGCCAAATGCAGGCATATCCTGACCTTTCCCATCACTGATCGCCTGGAAGAGCTGCTCACCTGAAATCCCCGCCATCATTTCCTGGTCGGTGAAATCTGTCGCCGGGACTGATAACGAGGCAGCCTCCGCACCCCGTCCATCCCCAAATTCACCATGACAGGCAGCACAATTCTCTTCGTAAAGCGTTTCCCCCACCAGGATCCTCTCGGCTGGATTGCTCAGCGAATATGCATAGGCGAGGACATCCCAACGCTGACGATCCGTCAGGCTGCTAAAAGGCGGCATCCGGCGTTCCAGATTGCCCTGGGTGACGATGACATACCATTCCGCTGGAGAGGATTTCCGGGCCAATACATCCGTACCAATTGCGGGGGCAGGCACGGGCAGCTGTCCTGCCATCGAGCCATCCCCCAGGCCAGCTTCGCCATGACAGGGAGCACATTTTTCGATATATATCGATCTGCCTGCAGATGGATCCGGATAAACGATCGGGTAAAGCGGACCACTCAACGGTGGTTGGGTGGACTCTTCAAAGGGCACTTCGGCCCCAGGAGGTGGAGTGATATCTTCCGCCAGCGAAAACGAGCAGGCCGATAATATAAATAATACAAGTGCTGAACCAATAAAGATCTTTGTAGTAGAGTTTTTGTGGGTTAGAACCATACGTTAATAATCGCTGTCCAAAAAGATTAGTTTACAGATCGTTTTATGCGAGAGCATTTCCGCATTTAGGGCAAAATTGGTCGGATTGCTGCACCGGGCGACCACATTGCGGGCAGAATCCAGCGGACCTATCCTGCCGGGCACGTCTACGGGCGGCTAATTGGACTTCCACTTCATCATCCGCATCCACCACTATTGGCTGTGGTTGCGGCACCACCTCGCTCACCTCCTCACGGGAGGTGCTGACTCGGCGTTCAGCGATCGCTTCTTCTATGCGGCGTTCGAGTTCAGCTTCGCTTGTACCCCCATTAAGTTCATCCAGCTTGCGCAGGACATCCGCCCCCTGGTTGACCAATCTGGCTCGCTGGATCGCGTAATCCTCACCTGGGATCTTCCCCAGGGTGTTATCGAAATCTAATTCCTCCAGTGCGGTCAGGACCCGATCACGTTCTGCTAACAGGGTGGAGAGCTCGTGTTCTTTTCGATCTTCTTCTGGAGTTACGCCGACATTATCCTGGTCAAACAATGGACGGGCAATATACAAACCGATCAGGATCAGCAGAGCGAGCAGGAGTAGTAGTGAGCCAATATCCATGAATATTTCTTTTCTACGTCAGGATGAAAATGATCCCCTGACAGAAGGTTCTAATACTGGGCCTCGAGCGCGGAATCGATCATGTCCTGGATCTCAGCCAAAGATTGGAAGGGAGAGATCTTAAACGCGGCCAGTTTTCCATCCTTACCGATGATATAGGTTTCCGGAACTCCGCGAATGCGGAACGCCTGGGAGATTTTTGTGCGCAGGTCGGGACCGTTGGGATAGGTGATATCAAACTTTTCCAGATAAATCATCGCCTCGGTTTCTGTATCCACGTAATCAACCCCGAGAAAAATCACCTCCCCGCCCGGTTGGTACAGCCTCCAGGCAGTCTCTAAATCAGCTGCTTCCTCCTCACAAGGTTTGCACCAGGAAGCCCAAAAATTCAACACCACGACCTTGCCCTTAAGATCGGCGAGGCTGATCTGTTCCCCTTCGAAGGTCGTCAGGGTGAACTCAGGAACCGTCTCGCCAACTGTCACCGGACCCTCCTGATTTCTAAGCAGTCCAAAGGCCAGCAAAGCCAACAATGCAAAGACACCGATCCAGGCCGCTAATGTCCCGACTGAAAAATTCCTCCCAAAGATCGAAACACGCCGCTTTGACTTTTCAACGGAATCATTGTTTACTTGATCGGGCAGGGGTGATTGTGCTTCGGACATTTTCTTCTCCAATAAATGTTGCCGGTCAATTTATCGCGCGGCTACCGGCGCCGCAGTTCTTCCTCAATCCTGGCTGCATATTCATCCTCAAGACCCTCGTCGGGCTGGTAATCTTCCACGCTCGCTGGGGGGATCTGCCTCCAGGCTCGCAAGGCGCGGTAAAGGATGTAACCTCCTCCGACGATCGCCAGAGGTGGGATGATATACACCAGCCAGTTCAATCCTCGCGCAGGGGGCGCCGCCAAAACGCGATCCCCATATTGGGCGACGAAGTAATTCTTGATCTCATCTTCTTTCCAGCCCTCAGCAAGCTTCTCACGGATCAATGCACGCCATTGGGCGCAGGCTTGAGTCGGGCAAACATCCAGGGGGATGTTTTCACACACCGGACAATATAGTTGTTTGGCGATCGCATTGACCTCGTCATCCGTTGGGTCCTGCGGGAGCTCCTGGGCCTGGACAGAATCTGCTGCCAGACCTGATACAACCAGTACAGCCATTAGAAGGAGTATGGAGGTAATTTTCAATAAACGTATAGTAGACATCATGCTTTCGCAGTGGCGTATTGGCTGCTGCTGGCTTTGACCCTGCCCCTCTCTGGGTCCCGGTCAGGCCAGGCCGCGACCAGGGTGCCGATGATGAACACAAAGCCGCCCAGCCAGAGCCAGTTTACCAGCGGGTTGTGGTAGATCTTAAATGTCGCTCCCGCGGTGGAAATGGGCTGCCAATCGATCAACAGGATATAGAAATCATCCTCCCAGGTGCTGCGCACCCCAGGAATGGTCATCGGTTGTTGGGATTCGTAGTAGTAATCCCTGCGGGGATAAAGTTCGCCGACGTACTGCCCATCCTTATACACGCCCATCACCGCCCGGGCCACGTTGCGTCCATCAGCGGTATCGAAGACGGAAAGAGAATTAAAAGTAACCGTGTAATCGCCCAAAGTAACCTGCTCACCCTGGGAGATCGTACCTTGCGTCTCAGTCTGGAAGACCTCGATCCCGATGATGCCGATCGCCATCAGTACCACCCCCAGGTGGATGATGTATCCACCGTACCTGCGCCGGTTGCGACCGGCCAGATGCCATAAGGCTACAGGCAAGCTCTCACCTGAGCGGCGGTGCCGGGCAAAAGCCCCTCGCCAGAACTCGTATAGGGTGACCGAAGCTACAAAAGCGCACAGCCAGAAACCCAGGACGGCCGCCCAGTTGCGGATGCCGCTGAACAGCACCAGTCCCACCACCAGCAATGAGAAAATGAACGGTTTCCATATCGCCCGTCCAAGCGTTTTAACCGAGGAATAGCGCCAGGCGGCCAATGGCGCCACGCCCATCAGGAGCAGCAAACCAGCGAACAACGGCGCGGTGGCGCGTTCATAAAATTGCGGCCCCACAGTGACTTTCTGCCCGGTGAAAATCTCCGAGATCAGCGGGAAGATGACACCCCAAAAACAGACGATCAAGATTCCCATGAACAGGAAGTTGTTTAACAAGAATAGGGCTTCCCGGGAAAGGGTGGAGGTCATTTGGCTCTCGGATTTTAGATCGTTCCACCGCCGGAGCAGCAGCGACAAGGACACCACAAATGTAAATCCCATGAAGACGAAGAACGACGGACCAATGGCGCTCTGCGCAAACGCGTGCACGGATGAGAGCACCCCAGAACGGGTCAAGAACGTACCAAAGATGACCAGCTCATAGGTCAAGATGATCAGGATCATGTTCCAGTGTTTTAACATGCCGCGCTTTTCCTGGATCATCACCGAGTGCAGGAATGCAGTCCCGGTGAGCCAGGGCATGAAAGCCGCAATCTCCACCGGATCCCAGCCCCAATAGCCTCCCCAGCCTAATACGTCGTATGCCCAGCGCCCTCCTAAAATCAAACCCAGCGAAAGGAACAACCAGGCGACTAAGGACCAGCGCCGCGTGATGCGGATCCAGCGATCGTCTGTCCGGCCGGTGACCAACGCAGCAATGGCAAAGGCATATGGGATCACGAAAGAGACAAATCCCAGGTAGAGCATCGGGGGGTGAATGATCATTCCCGGATGCCGTAAAAGGGGGTTCAATCCGCTGCCATCGGCGGGGATAAATGGAATTGAGTTGGTCGGCTGCAGCATGGCAGTTACGATGCCGCCGGAGGCTGTCTGCCAAAGACGGACGAAGGGGTTCTCAAAGAATATGCTTAATGCCAGGAAAAAGGCCAGGGTCACCAGCGAGACGATGATCACCCAGGGCAGGAATTCTTGATCGCGCTTCCACTTGCGCAAAGTGACCGCGGAGGCAAATGCAGCCAACAGCCAGGACCAAAAAATTAGCGAGCCGGGCTGTCCACCCCACAGCGCGGTGACCTTCAAATACATCGGCATGCTGTTGCTGGTCACGCTGGCCACGTAGTCAACCTGGTAAGCGTTGGTAACCAGCAGATAAATGATGCACAATGCAGAGACGGTCACCAGCGGGAAAGTGAGCAGCATCGCGTTGCGCGCGCTGGCTACCCAGGCGTGATTATTGCTGCGGGCGCCGTAATATGCCGCCCCGATGCCGTAAAGAGAGATTAAAAACGTGATAACGAGAGCCCCATAACCAAGATTAGCAACCATGAGTAACTCCAATTACGTTACATGCAATGCGTGAAACGTAATAAGTTCACGTTTCACGCATAAGTTAAGTCGATTAATATGCTAGCCAAGCACCCTAACCTTCACTCTGCTCGGGAACAGCCTCTTCGTATTTCGTGGGGCATTTGAGCAGCAATTCATCCGCGTAGAAGATCCCATCCTCGCCCATCTCGCCGGTCATAATGGCCTGTGCTTCGTGGCGCAGGAGATCCGGTTTGGGGCCGATATAAACCACCGGCATGCGCGTCCGGCTGGGATCATTGACGGCATCGTAGAGCACCTTCGCCAGGCCGCCCTGAGCTTCGATCTCGCTGTTGTCCCCCGGTACATGGGCCACAGTGAACTTCAGCGTCAACGTCTCGGGATCATAGACAACCGTTTCACCGATCACCGCGCCCGAAACGCGTACGTCACGGCCAATTTCGCTGCCTTTCCGATCGGCCAATTCATCCACAGTAAGGAAATACTGTGCGCTGGCCTGGGTGGAGGTGACGATCAAATAAACAATAGCCGCCACAATCAGCAACCCCCCAACAATAAACTTGGCCCGACCTCCGGAGGCTGCCTGGGTAGAGTCGTTTACTTCTAAATCTTGATTTGACATGAAAATTCCTCACTCAATAAAATAATTTCTTTTGAGCCTTAATTCTGTCACAAATAGATTAACACAACCTGAGATAATGCGGAATAAAGAATTAGAATGAGATTAATCATTCAAATCGATCAATCCGGTACGAATGGCAAATTTTACCAGCTCGGTTGAAGAGTGGAGGTTTAGCTTGTGCATGATCCGCTCGCGGTGCCGGGCGACAGTTTTTGGGCTGATGCCCAACTGTGCGCCAATCTCGTTATTCGTGTAACCTTCGGCTACCGCCTCGAGTACCTGCAGCTCTCGCTTACTGAGCACCTCCAATCCAATCTCCCCTTCTTTCTGCTCCTGGTAATGTCGTGCCTCCGGCGGCGTCTGATCCAACAAGCGGCGGTAATCATCTAGCAGCCAGCGCGCCAGGACCGGTTGCAGGTAAACGTTTCCCATGGCCACACAGCGGATGGCATTCACTAATTCCTCTGCGGCGACCTGCTTCGTGACATAGCCCGAAGCCCCGGCGGAGATCATCTCGAACAGGTACTGCTTGTCTTCATGCACGGTCAGGGCGATCACATAGCATTCCTGGTCCAGCTCTCTCAAACGACGCGTGGCTTCCCGTCCATCCATCCCAGGCATGGTGATATCCATGACCACGACATCAGGATGGATCTCCTGAGCCTTTTCGATGGCCTCGCTCCCGCTGCTGGCTTCCGCAACGACCTGCAACCCCTCCTGTGTGTCCAGGAACGACTTCAAGCCAGTGCGAACGATGTCGTGGTCGTCAACTAACATCAGGCGGATGGTGTTCATCTGGCATCTCCTCAGATACTTGTAAATTGGCCTCATTCATGGGGACAATCACCTCGACGATCGTCCCACCACTTACCGGGCTGGAAATTTTTAACTGGCCTGCCACCGATTCGACCCGTTCGCGCATTCCCTCTAATCCCCAGCCTTTCTCGGGTTCCTGAGCGAATTTCTTGTTTATCCCCACACCCCTATCGCGCACGTAGAGAGCAACTTGCTCAGGTTGAAAAGCCAGTTCCAAGCTGGCTTTTTCGCATTGTGCATGGCGGATGACATTGGTCAGCGCCTCCTGCGCCACGCGAAACAGCACCGTCTCAATCAACGGGTCCAGGCGCTGGCGCTTGCCTTTAACATTCATCTCAACCTGCAACCCGGCCAGTTTATATTCCTCTTCTGCTAAGAATTCAAGTGCTGGCACCAAGCCAAGATCATCTAGCTGGGCGGGGCGCAAATCGTGCACCAAACGGTAAATTCCCTTTGACATCTGCCTGGTCTGGGACTGCAGATCATTGATCATCTCCCGCGTTTGTGGATCTTCTGGAATCAAGTTTTTCAACGTCGCCAGGTTGAGGCTGAGCGCAGTCAAAAACTGGGCCGTCTCGTCATGTAATTCCCTGGCAATGCGGCCGCGCTCCTCCTCCTGGGCAATAACCGTGTGGCGCAGCAGCTCCCTACGGAGGGCTTCCCGTTCCTCGAGGTCCTGCCGTACCTGCTCCAGGGCTGCCAGCCTTTCCTGCTGTGCGGAGAGCAGCTGCTCTTCCCGCTCGCGATCGACCACCTGGATGGCTTGAATCAGGTTGACTGTCACCAATACCGCCATCGCCGCCCTGACCAACTGAACCGGGAACCCGGCAAAGCCCACGAACACAGCCGAATTGATCAGGTTTGCCGGAAACAAATCGATCGGTCCCACAAAGATCTGGGTCACACCATAAATACCGAATCCCAGGGCTGCCCAGCGAAAGCGGCGGGCGATAACCATGCGCCCTTCCTTCTCCACCTGCTGGGCACGCTTACGCAGACCTAATCCAGCCAGGATGCCCCCCGGAACGGCCAGGAAATAGCGGGCCAGTGTATCCGCGGGTGCGAGCAGCAGGTCCGGACGCAGTCTGATCACGCTCAACACTACGATGGCATACAGAACCAGCATGCCAACCAGGATCAGCAGCGGGAACCTAGATCCACGCTCAGAGCCAAACAGCATCAATAATCCAAAATAGACCAGGGGAATAAATGAGATCACCAGCAGGGCATAGCGCAGCCAGTTGAGCTGTTCTGGAAACGGCACTCCCAGCCAGACGCCCTGCAGTAAGAGGATTTCGATCCATTCGTGCATCCCATGCAGCAGTCCGAAAACCGCCAGCGGGCGCAGCACCTGCCTTTCGGCCAAGCGCGGGGTGCGCATCGTTTCCAAGGATAGGGCGATCCCCATGCTGAAAAACGCTAATCCATAGACAAAAAATATGAAAACAATATCCCACTGCATGGTGTTAACTTCCTTCAAGAAATCCAATAAAAAGATATTTTCAACCTAGAGCTATTGTACAGCAAAGTACCCAAACTATGATTGACAAACATATGACATATGTCATCTACCAGCCGTTACAAATGCACTCATCTGGGCTTAACCAATGGGGTAAAATTGTTGGGTAAACTTACCCACTTGTGAGAAAATTCGCGAGTATAGGGAAAGAATTGAGTAAAATTCATGTACCCAACAATAGATCGAATAACATCTGAGGAGAATGGACAATGAAATTCATGAAGTACTTGTTGATGCTCAGCGTCCTGATGATGATCATTGCAGGTCTGGCCGCCTGTGCAGGGTCTGAAGGACCGGAGGGTCCACCTGGTCCGGCCGGACCGCCAGGTCCGGAAGGTCCTCAAGGTCCACCTGGTGAAGAGGGGCCCGCAGGACCAGTTGGACCTGAGGGACCGGCTGGCGCTGGTGCAACAGGCACTGAGTATGTGGGCAGCGCAGTCTGCAGCAGTTGCCATAAGGATATTTACGATAAGTTTATCCAATCCGGCCACCCATGGAAACTGAATCCCGTGGTGGATGGACAACCTCCAGACTACCCATTTACTGGATTACCAGAATTGCCTGAAGGCTACACCTGGGATGACATCTCTTATGTGATTGGAGGCTACAATTGGAAAGCCCGTTTCATAGACCAGGATGGCTACATTATCACGGATGAACCGGGCGCAACAGGCAATGAAGAGTATCTCAACCAATACAACTTTGCCAACCCCATAGTCGGCACCGAAGCCGGCTGGGTGACCTACCATTCCGGAGAGGAAGATCTGCCATACACCTGTGGTTCCTGTCACACGACTGGCTATAGCCCGAACGGCAACCAGGATGACCTGCCTGGCCTGGTCGGCACCTGGGCTGAACCTGGCATCATGTGCGAGGAATGCCACGGTCCTGGCGGGCTGCACATGCAGAATCCGCAAGGTGTCCAAATGATGGTAGACCGGGACGCGGAGCTATGCGGAAAATGCCATAGTCGCGAGGAGGTTGAATCGGTCAATGCCAGTGGTGGATTCATCCGCCATCATGAACAATATGAGGAGCTTTTCCAAGGGAAGCACATCACCCTCGACTGCGTGATCTGCCATGACCCCCATCAAGGCGTGGTACAGCTCCGTCAGGCAGACATTCAGACAACACGCACGCAATGCGAGAACTGTCACCTGGACGAAGCTCAATTCCAGGATTCCTTGATTCACCCAGCTGCCACCGAGTGCATCGACTGTCACATGCCGCGCATCATCAGGTCTGCAGTTGGAGACGCGGAAAAGTTCACCGGCGATATCCGCACCCACCTGATGCGCATTAATCCGACCCAGATCGAACAGTTTACTGAAGATGGCAGCGTTTCACTCTCCGAGATCGGCTTGAACTTCGCCTGCCGCCACTGCCACGGCGTGACGGCTTCCGACAAAACCGATGAAGAGCTGATCGACAAAGCCGTTAATTATCACACACCACCGGAGGAGTAACATCCCAACCGATTCATCTTCAGAGACGACCTCCGAATCGGGCCGGTGACTACCGGCCCGATTCAGTCTCAATTATAATAGTGGTAAATTTCTCAAGTGGAGTACATTTATGCGTAAGTTTTGGCTGAGAATAAGATCTGGTTTAAGGAACTTTTTCTTTCCGCCGCAGGGTTCACCTCGCTGGCAGCGCATTTTACCGTATGCTGTCCTGGGTGTGCTGACGTTAATCGTTCTGACAGGTGCAGTATTCAGTTGGGAATACACCAACTCTCCCGAATTCTGCGGCACTGCCTGTCACACCATGCCGCCAGAATTCACCAGCTATCTCACTTCTCCCCATGCCCGTGTCGACTGTGTCGACTGCCATATCGGTAGAGGCTTTCTCGCCACGCGCGTTTCCCGCAAGGCTGGCGACCTTCGCCATATCGTCGCCACCGCATTCAATACTTACGAGTTTCCGATCCGGGCTCACCAGCTGCAACCCGCTCGTGAGACCTGCGAGAAATGCCACCTACCGGAGAAGTTTTCCGATGACAGTTTGCGCGAAATCAAGCAGTTCGCCCCAGATAAAGATAACACACCCCTGACCACATACCTGGTGCTCAAGACCGGTGGCGGCAGCAAGCGTGAAGGTCTCGGACGCGGCATCCACTGGCACATCGAAAACAAGCTCGAGTATTTCCCCACCGATCCGGAGGAACAGGAAATACCGTATGTGCGTGTGCTCGAAGACGATGGCACGATCACCGAGTATGTCGACATCGAATCTGGGATTGACCCTGCAGGCATCGACCCCGATGACCTGGTGGAAATGGACTGCATCACCTGCCACAACCGTATCACCCATCTGGTGAACACCCCTGAAGCGACGGTCGACGAGTTGATGAACCGCGGTATCATCGATCCTGAGATCCCCGAAATCCGCCGGGTGGCGGCCGAAACTTACGGGCAAATTTATGACACCACTGAGATTGGCCTGGAAGGGATCGCGGCCATCACCAGTTTTTACCAAACTTACTACCCCGATTATTACGCCGAAAACCAGGAGGCAGTTGACCGGGCTGTGACTGCCTTGCAGGAAGCCTACGGCCAGAGCGTTTATCCCGAACAAAACTCCGATTGGACCACCCACCCAAACAATATCGGGCACTCCGATTCCCCCGGCTGCTTCCGCTGTCACGGCGGACAGCATCTGAATGCCGAAGGTGAAGCCATTCGCCTGGAATGCAATGTGTGCCATTCCATTCCGGTTGTTGCCGGACCTGGTGATTTCGTCTCCGAGATCGAGATCAGCCGTGGTCCTGAGCCTGACAACCACAAAAATCCAAACTGGATCACCCTGCATCGCGAGGTTTTCGACCCAACCTGCAGCAACTGCCACACCACCGACAACCCTGGTGGGGTAGATAATACTTCCTTCTGTTCCAACAGCGCCTGTCACGGCAACGTCTGGGAATACGCCGGTTTCGATGCCCCCGGATTGCGCGAGATTTTACTCGCTCAATTACCTCCTGAACCCACGCCAACCCCACTTCCCGAAGGAGAAGAGATCACCTTCCAGAGTTCAATTGGCCCCATGCTGGAAAACAACTGCGGTGCCTGCCACAGCGCTTCGAACCCATTGAAAGGGCTCGATCTGACCAGTTACGAAGGCATCGCCAGCGGAGGTGAAAGCGGCGCCGTGATCATTGCTGGCGACCCAGAAAACAGTCTGATCATCATCATCCAGACCAGCGAGGATCCGCACTTCGCCCAACTGACCTCCGATGAACTGGAATTATTGGAACAGTGGATTGCTGATGGCGCACTGGAGGAGTAGTCCACACGATAAACTGAACCTTTAGATATAGGTCCATCAGCACAAAAGAATATTTTCTCGAAGGTAAGTTGGTTGATTTTATTGATACCAAAGGAGGTAGATATGGAAGAGAATGACCAGCTCAGTCGACGAAATTTCTTAGCCATTGCAACTGGAGCAATTGGCGCGGTGATTGGAGTCGTCATGGCAATCCCTGCTGTGGCTTATATCGTCGGGCCGGCATTGCAGAGGAGGACTGAAGAGAACTGGATCAGGCTTGGGCCCACCTCGAAAGTCGAGCTCGGAACCCCTACACTATTTAAAACATTCGTTGAAAGCCAGACCGGTTGGATCGTGACCGAGGATGAACTTTCAGTCTATGTCCTTACCGAGGACGGGCGTGATTATATCGCCCTGTCGAATATCTGCACTCACCTCGGCTGCCGGGTGCGCTGGATCACTGATCAGGGGCAGTACTTCTGTCCATGCCACAATGCAGCCTTTGATAAGCTTGGCCTGGTTGTGACCGGCCCTCCGCCGGAACCCCTCGATCGTTATGAGACCAAGGTCGAGGATGATCAACTTTTTATTCTGCTAGGAGGTTGAGATGAGTGTTGGTTTTGGTAACTGGCTTGATGAACGGATCGGCTGGCGCAGGGTTTGGGACGCGATCTTTCTGCGGAAAATCCCCAAGGTGAATTGGTTCTACACCCTGGGCAGCGCCACGCTCTTCGTGGTGTTCCTGCAGGGCATCACCGGGATCCTATTGACAATTTATTACGTCCCTACCCCCGACCATGCCTACGACAGCGTGCAATTCATCACCACCCAGGTCCCTGGAGGCTGGTTCATCCGCGGTGTCCATCACTGGGGAGCCAGCGCCATGGTGCTGCTAACCGTTTTGCACATGGTACGCGTCATCTTGTATGGTGCCTACAAGTACCCGCGCGAGGTGACCTGGTTCACCGGAGTTGGGCTGCTGTTGGTCACGATGGGCTTTGGCTTTACTGGATATCTTCTACCCTGGGATCAAAAAGCCTACTGGGCGACCATTGTCGGCACCCGCATTGCCGGCGTGGCGCCGCTTATCGGGGAACCGATCCTGCGTATCATGCGCGGTGGGGAGGATCTATCCGCCGTCACCCTGGCGCGCTTCTTTGGCACCCATGTCTGGGTGCTACCTACTATCCTTCTGTTATTACTTGGCTTCCATATGTATCTCGTCATTCGGCTCGGCATCAGCGCTGTCCCGAGAAAGGATAAGTGAGCCATGAATGAAAAGGAAAGGCAGGAATACCTCGAAAAGTACAAAAAGGAAAAAGAAAAAGGAGTTCCGTTTTTTCCGGATATCCTTTTCAAAGACGCGGTCGTTTCCCTGATTATCTTTATTGCCCTGGTGGCACTTGCATATTTCGTCGGCGCGCCCCTGGAACCGCGCGCAGATCCGGCCGATACCAGCTACACCCCTCGCCCGGAATGGTATTTCCTGTTCTTGTTCCAGCTTTTGAAATACTTCCCTGGATCCTTAGAGGTGATTGGGGTTTTTATCATCCCCTCGGTAGCGATTATCCTATTAATTGCCTTACCGCTAATCGATAGGTCTCCAAAACGCCATTTCTTGCGCAGACCGGTCATTTTCGGAGCCACGATTCTAAGTGTAATTGGCGTTCTCTTTCTCACCATCCAGTCGAATCGAGAGATTCCCCCCCCCCAGGAAATCGTCGGTGGAGACCCGACCGCCTTCCTGTACACGGAAAATTGCGCTCCCTGCCACGGTCCCTCAATTGCTGTCCCTGCTGGGGTCAATTTGCATGAGATCATTGCACAAAGCCGTCACGAGGGTATGCCTGCCTGGAGCGGCGATCTGACCTCCGATGAGATCGATGCACTGGCTGGGTTTATCATCTCCCCAGCGGGCAGCCAGCTCTTCACCGATAACTGCAGTGAGTGCCATGAAGTCGCCGAGTTGGTCGCCAGCGACCCGATCGCCCTGCGAGAATCCATCCGGCTCGGATTGGAGTATGAGCCTCATGCAGAGGTGGATATCCCCAATTGGAATGAAACGATCAACCGGGAGAACCAAACCAAACTTTTGAATTTCCTTGTCGCTCCAGATGGTCAGCGCCTGTTCGCTACCAATTGCGCCCCTTGCCACGGTCAATCGGTCGCCTTCGCCGGGGGTGAAGAGCAGCTGCTGGAGACCATCAGCCAGGGAGGTATGCATCTGGAAATGCCGCCCTGGAGGGAAATGCTGGATGAAAACGAATTGGACTTGCTAGCTCGCTATGTGACCGATCCGGCAGCTGTACCGGAGGGAGCAGAAACCTTTCAAACAAACTGCGCAAGCTGTCACGGTGAACGTATCCCCTCCTCGGATGATCTCGAAACTGCGCGGCAGATCATCGCCGAGGGCGGTGGACATGAGATGATGCCTGTGTGGGGCGAGGTATTAACACCAGAACAGTTGGATGCTTTGGTCACTTTCACTATCGCTGCTGCAGAGGGCACCTCGGTCGAGATTGGTCAGCAACTCTACAGTCAGAACTGTGCCGTTTGTCATGGTGAATTTGGCGAAGGCGGTCCCAATCCTTCCCGCGCTGGCGACATCATCTTCCCCATCAGCACCTCCGAATATTTAAAAACTCGGGATGATTTTACGATCAGATCGATCACCGCTCAAGGCCAACCAAATTATGGCATGTCACCCTTCGGCAGCGCCTTTGGTGGACCCCTGGACGATGAAGACATCGACGCCATTGTCGCCTTTATTCGATCCTGGGAAGCCAATCCCCCAGTTGAATTACCCCCAGAAATTGTGGTCGATGTGGATGTTGAGGAAAATGTGGTGTTGGATACCAAAGAAGTCTATAACCAACTTTGTGCACAATGCCATGGCCTCAACGGAGAAGGTGGACTTGGACCTTCATTCCAAGAACGACAATTCCAGGCGACCAGAACGGATACACAGCTTTTCAATGCCATAAATCTGGGACATGAAGCCACGTCCATGATCGGCTGGGGTGACGTTCTGAGCATTGAACAAATCCAAGAAATGATCGAGCTTATCCGTCAATTTAGAACCTCCCCGGTTGCAGGTGAACCATCATCGATTGAAGGGGTGTCATTTCGTGATGATGTGATGCCCATTTTCGAAGCCGATTGTGCTGCTTGCCATGGGAATTTTGGAGGTTGGGACGCAAGTACCTACACATCTGTGTTGGGTACAGGAAACAACGCCCCAGTAATCATCCCCGGTGACCCAGAGAACAGCCTGCTGGCCCAAAAGATGCTTGGTACCCAGTCTATTGGAGAGATTATGCCTCCTGCAGGTTTACTACCGGATGAGGAGATCCAGGTCATACTTGATTGGATCGAGGAAGGTGCGCTTGATAATTAACGAACCATAAATCCATCACCGCTGGTATTGTGATGGATATGGTGTGATTAGCACCAATCAAGCAGGTAACTTACAGGTAGCTGTGGATTCAAAACCAGGTTCTCGTTTCTGGCCGATCAAAGCTAATCTACGTGCCAAGATCACACTTGGAGTGGTTATCCCTCTGACTGTGATCCTTGGCATTTTTACCTTTCTTGAGGCTTCTCGGCATCGTGAAACCGAGCTTCACAACCTATCTATCCTTGCATCGCAGTCTGGGAAAGTGATTGAAAGTTCCTTGCGAAACGCCATGCTGGAATCCAATTTTTCTGATATGCAAAAGATATTGGATGCAATTGGCGATGCGGAAGAGTTCAGAATTGTTTACCTGCTGGATAGTGAAGGAAAGGTGATTTTTGCACCGCATGGTGTGGGTGTTGGAGATAGGTTAAACAATAATCATCCAGCCTGTCAGGCGTGTCACGTTTTGCCTCCCCAAGAAAGGCCGAGTAGCGTTGTAGTAACAGATGACAATCAGCGCGTGTTCCGCAGCATGTACCCGATCAAAAATGCTCCTGAGTGCACAACCTGTCACGATCCAAAGGAACCGATCATCGGATTGCTGCTTACCGATATTCCTTTCACAAAAGTTGAATCTGCTTTATTCTCAGATTTACGTGAGAACTTGTTGTGGTGGGTAGGAACAATATTGGTTACTGTCGTTGTTGTTAATCTTGCAATGAGCAACATAGTAGTTAGTCGCCTGCAAAGATTAGCCACGGCTATAGCAGGATTTGATGAAGATCATCTGAGCCTGCGATTGCCGCCAGATGATCCCGATGAGATCGGCCAACTCTCCGAAGCCTTCAACAACATGAGCCGACGAATCGAAATAGAAGTGGCAGAAAATCGCTCCCTCTCTGATCATCTCTACCAGCAAAGCCAGCAGCGGGGTAAGCTGCTTAAACATCTGATCACTGCTCAGGAGGACGAACGGAAACGCGTCGCCAGGGAACTCCACGATGATCTTGGCCAAGCATTGGGGGCGCTTGCATTGCAAACCGAAGCGGTAGAAAAGCTAATCGGCTCAGATACTGAACGAGCGATCCACCAGCTCAATGTAACCCGAGATTTGATTAAGGATACCACCGACAGTATGTATGAGCTGATTTTAGCGCTTCGCCCTTCAATACTAGACGATCTCGGCCTGATCTCTGCATTGCAATCCCAAGCTGAGAGATCGCTGGAGGGCAGCGAAATCGACTTTGAGTTAAATACTGATGGTCTAACCGACCGCCTCGAGCCGGAATTGGAAACCACCCTTTATAGGATCTACCAAGAAGCACTGAACAATGTCAGGCGTCATTCTGGCGCAAAAAAGGTGTCTATCAACATCTTTATGTCTGATGGCTATCTTGAGAGTGATATCCGGGATGATGGTTATGGTTTTGATATGAGTAAAACCGATTCCAATGCCGATGAGCACTATGGTTGGGGTTTGCTTGGGATCAAAGAACGCGTCAGCCAATGGGGTGGTGAATTGGAGATTATCACAGAACCAGGAAGAGGTACCCTGATCCGTCTCCGTTTCCCCATTACGGAGGTCAATGGTGGTTGATCAAATTTCCGTGCTCATCGCGGATGATCATACAATTGTTCGTTCAGGAATTCGCTTGCTTCTAGAAGCAGAAACCGACATTAAAGTTGTCGGAGAAGCCCTAAATGGACGTGAGGCACTCGAGTTGGTTGAGTCTCTTCAACCAGATATTGTTTTAATGGATATTTCCATGCCTGAAGTTGATGGACTTGAGGCTACCCGGGAGATTAAAACACGCTTCCCAAAAATTAATGTTTTAGTTCTTACTATGCACAGATCAGATGATTATTTCTTCGAGATGCTTAAAGCAGGAGCCTCCGGATACATTCTAAAAGGTGCAAAAACTAGCGAACTCATTAACGCAGTCCGTGTAGTTCAGCAAGGCGAAGTCTTTCTATACCCATCGATGACTCAAAAATTAGTTCAAGGTTACCTTCAGTTAGCAGATTGGGAAAATGATGATGAGCCTTCATTGAGTCCGCGTGAAAAAGAGATCTTCCGCTTATTAGCTGAAGGCTACAGCAATAAAGAGATTGCTGATGAATTGGTCATCAGCCCCAGCACTGTCCATTCTCATCGAGGTAATTTAATGGAGAAGCTTGGGCTTAACAATCGGCGTGAGTTAATTCAATATGCAAGGAGACGCGGCTTGTTCCAATCGTAACTCAATTTGACATTTGTCATGACACACCAAAAAAATCGCCAAATTTGTTGGCGATTTTTTTTATTGAATTTGGCAATCTCTGTGATTCCCAAATGTCTAATTTTTCACTAATATTCTTTTAAGGTTTAATGCAAGACTTGGAGATGTGATGCCTATCCATCAGGTATACGTGATCTGGACTCACCAGCTTGTCCGCGATTCCTTGCGCCAGTTGTTAGATCACACTGATATCACCTGGGTAGGCGCCGCTTCAGATTTCTCCCTCGCAATTGAAGAGATTTCCCGCTTACATCCAGACACAATTCTTATCGAAGAGGTAGTGGATGAGACCACCACAACCGCTTTTATGGAAATTATCGAAAAGTTTCAGTGGAATCTGCGCGTAGTTGGAGTGAGTCTAGATGACAATCAATTAAGCATTTACCAACACGAGCAGCAAATGGTGGGGCAACCCGAGGATTTGATTCGCTTAATTATTCAGTGACCATCCTCATTAGGTTTCTCCGGAACTCGAATTGTTTGAACGTCTTTATTCCAAGGAGGTCCGCTATTGAAATGAACAACTTAATCATGATGAATTCAAGTTGACAGATTGGATAACAACCATTGAGGAGAGTGCTACATGTTTCGTAAACTAATTTTAATAGGAGCAATGCTCATTCTTTCAACATTGCTATTGGCTGCTTGTGCTGGGGCAGAGGGCCCAGAGGGCCCTCCAGGACCTCAAGGGCCAGCTGGACCAGCAGGAGCTCAAGGCTCCGAAGGTTCACCTGGAACCGAGCTGACTGAAGAGCAAATAGCAGCTTTAGCGATCGCTGGTAATTTAGGGGGTATCCAGTTCCCAGCTTTGGATGAAGTTAGACGCGGCTGTCCCGCCTGCCATGTCCTGGTGGATGAGGAGACCGGGCAATACACTCTGCCATATGAGGCGCATGAACGAGCAGAAGCTCGCGGTGAGGAGCATCCAGAAACTGCCCCAGATGGCACCTCCCTAGCGGCAACGGAAGATGTAAATGTAACAACCTGTTTGCAATGCCATGCAGCTGGTACTGGAGACCGTGCCGGGAAAGGTGTCATCGCTCCACTTTCCTTGCGAGATATTGTCCATCCTGCCCACATGTACAGTCAGTGGTTTAAGCTCCATTATGGTGGGAACTGCTTCACCTGCCATAATGTGGACGGGGAAGGGAATTGGGAACTGCTCACCGAAAAAGTGGAAGTTAATGAAAAAGGTGTCCCAGATCCCGATAGCTTGCCCATCCCAGGCGCAATTCCTATCGGCGCAGGAACTGCATCGGGCTCAGAATCTGCTGGTGGCAGGCTATACGATAAGTGGTGG
>JBFFEL010000049.1:0-26389 GCA_041558875.1 Anaerolineales bacterium | reverse complement strand
TCACCCATTGGGGGTAGCGCTGGCTCGGAGATATTACCGAAAGCCTGGTTGATGTTCACACTCAGTGTTAGGTATTCATCCGTGGTTAGCTCACGTCGATCTACCTCGGCGGTGACAATATCAGCTGACTGAGCAAAGGCCGGCACAGCAAGTAAACCGAGCAGTAATGCACTGATTACTGCTAGATAAATTTTATTTTTGATGTTCATCTTTACATCCATACTTCGTGATTTCCAGTTATTGGTTACCAATCTTGCGCTGGTGGAGATTGTCGAGCGTACAGGTACTGTCCGAGCTCTTCCTGAAGGGTCTGCATGTCATCTGCGATGGCTGCTAACAGCTGGCGGGCCTGCTCTTCAGTCATACGCTGGCCGGGTTGAGGAACCTGGCTTGGCTGCTCACCATCTTGCTGGTTTTCACCATCCTGTTGTTCTGCTTCCTGGTCACCATTCTGCTGGTCCTCACCTTGAGATTGGTTGTTTTCTCCTTCTTCGCTGTTCTCTTCCTGGTTAGCACCATTCTGTGAATCGTCATTTTCATTGTTCTCAGATTCTTGATCTTCTCCCTCTTGTTCTTGGGATTGATCCTGTGATTCTTCATTTTGTTCCTGGTTTTGTTCTTGCTGCTGTTCTTGTTGTTGCTCCTGCTGTTGCTGCTGTTGTTCTTGCTGTTGGAGAGCCAGCTCAAGGTTATATTTCGCATCCTGGTCATCTGGATTTAGCAGCAATGCCTGCTTGTAGGCTTCAACGGCGGTACCCAAATCCTGGGAATTGAATAAGGTATTGCCCAGGTTGTAATAGCTGCTCTCAGCGAGTGCCTCTTCATCAATATATTGGAGCGCCATTTGCATTTGCTCCAGGGCAGCTGGGTAGTCTCCCTGTCGATAATACGTGTTAGCTGCATTGAAGTAGGGTGCAGCTAATTCAGGCGATTCGATCTGGGCAGACTGGTAAAGTTCCAGGGCCTCGAGATAAGCTTGCTCAGCGAAGGCTTCGTTGCCATCCTGGTTCAATTTTTCCGCTGGCGCGCTGCAAGCAGCTGAAACCAGTGCGACTGCGAGTATGACCAGGAAGAAAATAAATCTTGAGCTTGGTTTGCGAATAATTGGCATCTTAATTTTCCCTAAATTGTTAACTCCACGAAGGCGTGCTTTCTGGTTGATCGGGCCTGAGACGTTTCATCCAGGTAGGAGAATATTTCTCCACCAGGCGATCTGGGATGAATTCGCTGATCACCAGGAGAACTAAAGCTAATCCCAGAAATATCTGGTAGCGTTCGATATGGCGGGTCTCGATCCGGCTTTGCAGCTGATCTTTCTGCAGGCCATCGATTTCAGCCAGCAAGCTTTGCAGTTCGCTTCCGTCAGCGCTGGCCCTATAATATTGGCCGTTGCCGGTTTGGGCAATGGACTGCAGGGTGCTCTCATCCAATTTAGAAAGTACTACCTCATTGTTTTGATCGCGTTTATAGTCGACCACCGCCCGGTTCTGATCCAGGATGGGGATGGGTTCTCCTTCTGTAGTCCCAAACCCAATCGTGTAAATCAATACATCTTCGTCAGCCACCTCTTTTGCTGCGGCTAATGGATCGGTCTCATGATCTTCCCCATCCGTCATGACGATCAACACTTTCTGGCTGGAAAGTGCTGGGTCAAAGCCGCGCATCGCGGTGCGGATCGCGTCCCCGATCACTGTCCCGGGTCTGGAAATCACGCTGGGATCAGCATTGTCCAGATATGAGAGTGCCGTGTAATAGTCCGAGGTCAGTGGGACCTGGATGAAGCTGGCTCCGGAAAACAAGACCAGGCCGATTTCATCACCATTCAACTGTTTCATCAGATCGGCGATCTCCAATTTAGCCCGTTCAAGGCGATTCGGCTTGATATCCTGAGCCAACATGCTTTGAGAAACATCCAGGGCGACCATTACCTGTAAACCTTCTTGGTCTATCTGGCGAACTTCACTGCCCCATTGGGGACGGGCCAGGGCCAAGATCATTAGCCCGAGTGCGAATAGCTGCAACGCATTTCGCCATCTGCGGCCGCTCCAATTGATGCTGGAAGTTAATTTATTTAATAGTGGGCTGTCGCCCAAATTCGCTAAAGTTTGTTTTCGTTTTTTGCTTGCCCACAGCATAAGTAAACCAACTGCGGGAAGCAATAAAAGTGCAAGTAAATATTCCGGTTTGGCAAAAATCATGATTTCCTTCCATGAATGAGATAAGTAGAATCAGTTATCTCATTGATATTGATAAACTCTATGGATTGATCCTGAATATGGTCTTTCTCAAGAAGATTTCAACCAGGAAGACGATCAACGCGGGAATCAAGAAGATGGCAGCCAGCTCTGTGTACTGGTTGAATACCTGCACTTCGACTTGAGACTTTTCCATTGTGTTGATTTCATCGTAAATCGCTCTCAAGCCTGAGGTATCTTCTGCTCTGAAGTACATTCCATCGGTGATGTCTGCAACCTTTTTTAACGTCTCTTCATCAATGGCGCTTTCCTGGTAGACGATTTGTGAAGTGCCGTTGACCGGCACGGGCACCTGTCCAGGACGGGCAGCGCCGATCGTGTAAACCTTGATGCCTAGCGCCTTGGCTGCTTCTGCCGCTGAGAGGGGATCGATTTGCCCGGCGTTGTTGACGCCGTCCGTGAGCAATATGACCACCTTGCTCTCCGCCTCGCTGTTGGCCAGCATATTGGCCGCGTTGGCGAGACCTAGACCGATAGCAGTACCATCATCAAGCCCCAAATCGGTTGCCAGTTCAACTTGGTCGAGTGATCGATTGAGCATATTGTGATCAAGGGTAAGTGGGCTCTGGCTGAACGCTTCTGAGGCAAAGACAACCAGGCCCAGTTTGTCGTATTCCCGTTCAGCGACAAAATCACTGATTACATACTTGGCTGCCTCCAGGCGGTTGTTGGGCTCGAAATCTAGGGAAGCCATGCTGCCAGAGATATCCAAGGCAAGCGCTATCTCGACGCCTTCCCCGCTGATGATCTCGTTTCCTTGGACGTACTGAGGGCGGCCCAGAGCCAGGATCACCAGGGTAAGTGAGATCAGACGCAGGAGATACAATCCCGGTCGCAATCGCACCCGCCAGGAATTGGGCAGACCACGCATCAGGTTCGTCTTTGTATATTTGATCGTGGCAGGATTGCTTCCTTTCCGCAGCAGGAAATGGCGCATTCCCAGCAAGGGGATAAAAAAGATCAGGCCTAACAGCCAGGGAGTAGCAAATTGAAAATTCATGAGGTCACCTCAGCCTGGGGTTCTCTTCCATTTTCCCCAAATACAGGTTCAGTAGGGATGTTATTCATTGGGATCTGTTCGCCATTCTCGGTTTCGAGGATGATTGG
Organism: Anaerolineales bacterium; assembly: GCA_041558875.1. Lineage (GTDB taxonomy): Bacteria > Chloroflexota > Anaerolineae > Anaerolineales > UBA4823 > PFL25. The sequence goes on along the minus strand of JBFFEL010000049.1, from coordinate 23,027 downwards.
TTTTGTCTGCTCCACGATCTGACGGCTGTTTTGCAAGATCTGTTGAGCGCTATGGATATCAGGTCTAAACTTGGAGAATTTCACCAGGTCGCTTTCATCCAATAAGGAAATAAATTCCTTCGCAACTTCACTTGAAACTTTGGTTCGCTTCAAGTTGATTCTGATCTCTCCTGTAGTACGTTCCAAAATAGGGAAATGGTATGTCTTTTCCATGTAAAGCCGGATGCAGTCCGAGACAAGGGTATAGTGCTCCTTGAAGCGCCCTGCCCTGGGTAGGTCGAGCTGCTCAACCCGGTCTAATTCATCGAAAGCCACTTCGTGAGGTAAGCGGTTGTCAATTGCCGCAAGGGCAAGCCGCGCTCGACGTCGGCGATACCAAAGGAACAGGCCGCCAGGTATTAGCGCCAGAACCAAAATGCCCGCTATCCAGGGTAGATAATCCACATACGGTAATGCTGCTTGCGGTTTAATATCTCGCAGCGCTGTATCTCCTTCCACCAATACTGATGAGATGGATACCTGGATTGGTTCCGTTGATATATAGCTCAGCTGACCCGACTCATCACTGACGGTAATCGTTAATGGCGGGGTGGTGAAATCACCTGGAGAGAACAACCTTGCGTCGATCACCTGTGTGGTCGTCTCAGTCCCATCTGGATTGGTGATCGTGGTGCCAGCCGACTGGGATTGGACGAGGAAATCTCCCCAGTTCCCATCTAACTGCGGCAGAATAACCTGGTAGCCAGGTGGGTGGGTGATGCTGAGAGTAAAATTGACAGGATCACCGACGGTAAATTCTCCGGAATCAGCTGATAACGTTGCCGTCACCAAAGAATCAGCGGAGGCTGCCAGGGGTGCTGCAAAGACGATAATGGTTGCAACCAGTAAGGGAATAATAAAGCGAATATTTTTCATCATGGTTCCTAAAATCTTTGATCGCGCTCGGTTAGCGCCGGATACGACGCGCTCGTTCTTGAAAGAAACTGGTCAGGGAGGCGGTATAGTCTTCATTGGTGGCAATGTGGATTCGGTCTACGCTGGCACTCTTAAACAGGCGGGCTTTGTCCCCTTCAAGCAGCTGGTTGCGCAGTTTGAAAGAGTTCTGCCAGCCAGTGTCGCTGGTATCCACCCAGATCATTTCATCGGTCTCGGGATCTTCCAATGCTAGTAAACCGACATCTGTGAGGGATTCCTCTAAAGGATCATGCAGGTCGATAGAGATCAGATCGTGGCGCTTGTTGGTCACGGTCAGTTCTTTTTGATAGCTGTCAGCCGGGACCAGAAAATCTGATACCAGGAATATGATGCTGCGCCGTTTGATGATTTGGTTTACGGTGTCGAGCGCTAACTTGATGTCCGTACCTCTGCCTTGGGGCTCAAAAGCCAGGAGCTCCCGGATCAGGCGCAGTACATGACGGCGACCCTTGCGCGGGGGGATGAATAGTTCAACTAGGTCGGTAAAGATCAGCAGACCAACTTTATCGTTGTTGGTCGTGGCCGCAAATGATAGCACTGCAGTCAGCTCTGCGGCCAGCTCCCGCTTAAAGCGGTTGACTGAGCCAAAATTCTCTGAGCCGCTGGCATCGACAACCAGCATGACGGTCAACTCGCGTTCTTCTACATAGCGTTTGACGTGTGGCTCACCGGTGCGAGCTGTTACATTCCAGTCGATGCTGCGAATTTCGTCACCAATCTGGTATGGGCGCACCTCGTCGAACTCCATCCCGCGGCCCTTAAAGATCGAGTGATACTCACCAGCGTAGCTGTCGTTCACCAGGCGGCGGGTACGAATTTCGATCCGGCGGATTTTTTTGATCAATTCTGTGGTTAACATTGAACCTCCGCTCATCACCAAAGGCTTCAACGACCAGCAATCCGGAGCTGGTCATTGAAACCTTGGTTATTACGCTGTTTAAGGGACGTCTGTATGGTTAAGAATTCGGCTGACGATGTGGTCGGAGGAGATGTTTTCTGCCTCGGCTTCATATGTAACGATCACCCGGTGGCGGAGGACATCTGGAGCGATTTGCTTGATATCCTCAGGGGTCACAAAACCGCGTCCCTGCAAGAAGGCGTGCGCCCGGGCAGCGGTTACCATGTTGATGCTTGCCCGCGGTGAGGCACCGAAATTGATCAGGGTGTTCAGATCGCTGAGACCATTGTTGCCAGGCTGGCGGGTGGTCAAAACCAGGTCAAGGACGTATTCTTTGATCTTGTCATCAACGTAGATCTGGCGCACCATTTCGCGAGCCCGCAGGATGTCAGCAGGGGATACAACCGGGTTCACATCTGGCAGCATCTCTCCAGTCATGCGATCGACGATCATTCGCTCTTCGTCGCGGGATGGGTAGTCTACCTTGGCCTTCAACATAAACCGGTCTACCTGAGCTTCCGGTAGGGGATAGGTGCCTTCCTGCTCGATGGGATTTTGGGTAGCCAGGACCAAAAACAGGTCTTCCATCTTGTAAGTGTCATCTCCGATCGTCACCTGGCGTTCCTGCATTGCCTCCAACAAAGCACTCTGCACTTTGGCTGGAGCCCGGTTGATCTCATCCGCCAGGATTAGATTGGCGAAGATTGGCCCCTGGTGGACGCTGAATTCCGTCGTACGGGGGTTGTAGATCTGGGTACCTATCAGGTCAGCAGGCAGTAGATCGGGGGTGAATTGGATGCGCGAGAAATCGGCCTGGATCGCCTGTGCTAAAGTCTTGATCAACAAAGTCTTAGCTAAGCCGGGTACACCCTCCAGCAAGATATGACCATCTGCCAGCAAGGCGATCAAAACCCGTTCAACCAGGACTTCCTGGCCGACCATTACCTTGTTGATCTCGGTCAGCAAATCCTGCAAAAAGATCGCCTCTTCCTTGACCTGTAGGTTTAATTCTCGTACGCTTGACATTGTCATTGAATTGACTCCTCTCATGTTACTGTTAATTCCATTTCTTAATCTTCTGTTTTCCTCAGGAAGACTCCTTCCGTCGGATTGACCCGAAGGATAGCATTTTGGATCGTGGTTTGTCTTTATGTTTGGCTATTTTTTGTCTTAAGCGGAGCTTAAGGGAGATATTGGGGATTGGTATTCGGCCATGTCTCGACAGTCAGAGTCGGGACATTAGGTAAAGTGAGATAATTGAACAATGAAATTGGATTATTCTTGTTGTATAGTTTTTATTGAACGAATTGTCAAATTATTCAGGTGTGTAGGTCCTCATACCGGAAAATTCCGCCTAGGTTTTCCTGCACATGCTTCGGAAGCCACAAGGGGCTAAACTACATCTATCAGAGAATAAAAGAATGAAAGCAGTAAAAGTTCAGTACACATTAAAAGCTGAATATGCTGAGACCAACAAGGCGAATATTAACAAGGTGATGGCGGATTTGCAGGAGCTGGCCAACCTGGGGATCCGCTACAGCGCTTTTGTGTTAGAGGATGGCAAAACCTTCGTGCATTTCGGCCTTTATACTGACCAGGAAGCGCTTGATATTGTCAACAACCTGCCCTCATTTCAATCTTTCCGTGAGCAGCTAAAAGCCAGCGGCCCAGAATCGCTGCCAAAAGGTGATGATTTAACGCTGGTGGGATCCTCTTACGATATTTTCTGAAAACCGGTCCTTTGATCTTCCCAGTATGACCTTCAATCTGCTTTAAGATTGAGATTCGATTGGAACTTTAGGGTTGGTTCAGGGTTATATTGGTTAATCAAACCAGGAGGATCTAAAAATGAACATTTTGGGTTGGATCGTGTTAGGAGGAATCGCCGGTTGGTTAGCGAGCATCATCACCGGGCGCAATGACCGCATGGGCTGCATCACCAATATCGTCGCCGGGATCCTGGGGGCGATAGTGGGGGGTTGGATTTTCGGTTTATTCGGTGGGAGTGGTGTCACCGGATTTACTCTGGGGAGCCTGATCGTTGCCGTTATCGGAGCAGTTGTGGTGCTGGCAGTCATCAACCTGATCTTTGGCAGGAAATAGATAGTTCTCAGCGGTTCAAATACATACTGAATAGGTTCTCAAGCCCATTCAAATATATAATAGTAGAAATAAATGTCATGCGCGCATTGGGCGAGTATTGCGTATGGATTGGTGTTCCTTTTCTTATCTGGATTTATCCGTTTCTAAGTTTGCATAATTGCTTCCCCAAATGCGTGTAAAACCGTGGCTAAAATGATCATTGCTATAATCGCACTGATAATTATCGTTCTTCTTATTCTGGGGATGAAACCGTTTAAACTGAATACGCTAATTAAGGCTGATCCCGCCAGGAGCTATGCAGAGGCACTTGCCAGAATTGAAGAGATTCGAACTGTAGAAGGTGAATTAGCAAAACTCAACCAAGTTTGCGCCTCCAAATTACTTACTCATGGAGATAAAGTCGAGAATGCGATCATATTCCTGCATGGATTCACCAGCTGTCCTGATCAATTTGCTCAACTCGGGCAGAAGTATTTTGAAAACGGTTATAACGTTTTTATCCCCCGCACACCAAGGCACGGGATAAAAGATCGTCTCGGTAAGCCCCTGAAGGGACTGACTGCTGAAGAGCTGGCTGAATTCGCTACCCAAACGGCGGATATCGCCCAGGGATTAGGAGAGCGAGTGATCGTGGCTGGGCTCTCAGGAGGAGGAGCAGTGGCTACCTGGCTCTCACAGGAGCGTTCCGATATAGACCTTGCAGTACCGATTGCACCATTTTTGGGGATTGGTTTTATCCCTCGCTTCCTCAACCGTCCCTTCACCAATCTATTGCTGCTCGTGCCAGATTTTTTCCAATGGTGGGATCCGATTAATAAGGAAAATAATCCTAATTCGATGTCATACTCCTATACTCGTTACCCGATACACTCTTTGCTGGAGAATATGCGTCTGGGTTTCGCAGCCGAGGAGAACGCTAAAAAAGTTAAGCCTGCCGCAGGTGCAATCCTGGTGATCACCAATGCCAATGATGGCTCTGTGAACAACGATGTGATCGCTGATTTTGAGAACATGTGGTTGGAGCACGGTGAGCAGTTCCTGCAGACCTTCCAGTTTGCAGAGGAATTGGGGTTGCCGCATGACCTGATTACTATTGGTCGTCCGGATGGGAATGTCGATTTAGTCTATCCACAGCTGCTTGAGTTAATTCACTAATCAGATTGCTCAGATAGAGAATTTGATCACAAAAATAAACTTTCCATTCAATAAAAGGAGAAAATCATGAATGTAGATGTTAGGTACGGTCCTGCGTATGCGCTGGCAATGGTAACGCTCGATCATAGTGAGACAATTCATGTTGAAAGTGGAGCAATGGTCGGCATGTCTCCCCGACTAAATATGGAGACTGCAGCCAAGGGAGGCTTTCTGAAATCTCTGGGTCGCTCAATGTTCGGTGGCGAAAGTTTCTTCATGAACACTTTTACTGCCACTTCTCCTGGGGAGACAATCGCCCTGGCGCCGCCTCTACCGGGCGATGTCGCCGTAATTGAGATGCATGGAGAAACGCTAATGGTGCAGTCAGGCTCATACCTCGCTTCTTCAGAGGGTATTGAAGTTGAAACCAAGTGGAGCGGCGCCAAGACTTTCTTCGGCAGCGAGGGTCTGATCATGCTGCGGATCAGCGGTACGGGGACCCTGATTGTATCCAGTTACGGCGCGATCCATCACATGGAGCTGGGTGCAGGTGAGGAATTTATTGTCGACACCGGTCACCTGGTTACTTTTGATGATCATTTACAGTTCAACGTGAAAAAAGTTGCTGGCTGGAAGAGCACCCTCTTTAGTGGTGAAGGTCTGGTGATTGAGCTCAAGGGACCGGGCGATTTAACCCTCCAAAGCCGCAGCCAGGATTCATTCCTATCCTGGTTGATCCCCCAGCTGCCGAAAAACACCTCTTATGATTGACAAAGATAATTCGGTCATTTGATCATTCCGGATATGGTGATGCGCTCCACACCTCATTCTTAAGTAATTTATGGCAAAAACTTGGCTTACAGAGCTTATTTTGTTATGATTGGGAGTGAGGGAGACTAACTTTTATGAGTAAAGTTGGCGTCGTAATACCCGCCTGGAATGAAGAGCACGACATTCGACCTGTCTTAGAGACTGTCGGACCAGTCGAGTGGTTAGTAAGAATTGTTGTCATTGACGATGGCTCCACAGATAATACGCTGAACGTCGCCCGAGATTGTGCAAAAAACTATTCACGCATGGTCGTGGAACACCTGCCAGATAATCAAGGTAAAGCTGCCGCGATGCTGGCTGGCATGCGGGCTTTACCCCCGGAAATTGATACGGTGATTTTTATCGATGCAGACCTGATCGGATTGACAGCTGACCATCTCCTGCGGCTCTATGCTCCTGTCAGGGACAGGAAATGCGAGATGAGTGTCGCAATCTTCAAAGATGGTTACTGGCGCACGGATTTATCGCAGCGCTTCGCCCCCAACTTGAACGGCCAGCGCTGCCTTTCGCGCGAGGCTGCGGAACGTGCAATTGGTCCTTTAGCTGAGAGCGGCTATGGCGTTGAGATCGGCTTGACATTGTACGCCAGGCGGAATAAATGGTGCCTCCAGTATGTCAGCTGGGAAGGCATGACCCACGATATGAAGGAAAATAAGCTTGGCTGGTACGAAGGTTTCAAGATTCGCTCAATGATGTACCGGCAAATTCTCTCCACCTGGAGCTGGGAATGGTGGCAGGCTCGCAGAGAGCAGTGGACCGCGTTGCGCGATCTCGGGACATAGCACCTCTCTGAGGTAATTCAAGCACCTTTCATAAATATTGATTTTTCGTACAACGAGAATTTACCATTAGATTGGTAAATTCTCGAAATTATTAATTGCTTGGAGGATTGAATCAGGTTAATTTCATGATCACAGCTGCTGCCTGGCTCGCTGGTTTGGTAAATTTTTACTTCAAGCGGGTGACAAAAATTGCAACAGTCGTGAATACCTGATTGCGAATAAACCTTTGCCGTGATTTCGGGCTAACCGAGAGTTACCGAGGGATGTCACAGAAGCTTGTCACCCTGGGCATCGCGAAGAGCTCGCCCCGATTTTTCTGGGGTCTCCTAATTGAAGAGAAGTAAATGCTCTGCCTTACTAACATGATAAATACTACTTCTTCAACAACCACTTTTTCTTAATTTAACCGATGGGGTAGGTAAGCACCTGGTAAGGGCTAATTTCCGAATATCCTAACTCAATTCTAACCAAATGAACGATTTTCTGTAACGCGAAACCCGAACAAACGTTATATTGAGTAGGAATATAACCGATTTCTTACCGCAGATGAGATCTCTCTTGGGAGGAGAGCATACTAAGTTCCAAGCGGGACTTTTAAATCTTTCACAGTACTGACTTTACTCAAGGATAATTCAGTTATCTGAACACAATTGGTAGCTGGAATCGGTTTGATCTTAGGTGGTGGGGTTTTGGGTTGGGAAGTACAGCAAGATCAGGTATTTCCCATACAAATTAATTCAAGTTGAAAAGTTGGCGCCTGTCCTCTCATACGCTTTTGTTAAAGATATGAGAGGAGGAGACATTGGTTTCGATGGATAACTCATTTGCTGATCAAAATGAATCACCTCCCAGCCTGGCGATGACCATCTCCGCCGATGGCCTGGGTGTGATAGGCTATCTTGTCGTGGATCGAACCGTTGGGGGGTCAGCCTCAGGTGGGACGCGCTTTGCCCGGGATGTTTCCATTGCTGAGTTAACCAGCCTTGCCCGGTCGATGACCTACAAATGGGCGTTTCTGAATGTGCCCATGGGAGGCGCTAAAGCAGGGGTATTCGCATATCCAAGGCAGGGCTGTTGTAAAAGATCGCAGTTGATGGAGGCTTTCGGGAGATCAATCTCCCCACTAATTCAGCAAAAGGTGTACTACCCAGGCCTTGATTTAGGTACCAGGCTTAAAGACCTGCAAGCCATCATGCAGGGCGCTGGAAGCACCCTGGCTGGAGAGCACTTCGACAGTTCATATGCCACGGCTTTGACTGTCTTCGAAACTATCCGCCAGGTGTCGATTTTTCATAGGTGGGATTTAAGGGGGTTACGCGTTGCCTTAGAGGGTTTTGGAAAAGTCACCAGCTCTGTCGCTGAGATGTTGCAAAATGCCGGCGCTATCGTGGTTGGAGTCTCCACCCGGGAAGGCACTATCACTTCCAATAATGGGTTTGATGTTCAACAGTTAATGCTGCTCAAAGAACTTTTCGGAGATGATTTCGTCCATCACGCCATTGGTTCAGAGGTGATGTCACCCAGGCATCTGTATTCCCTTGATGTTGACTTGCTCATCCCTGGAGTAAGGCCCTGGGCGATCAACGAGAGCAATGTTGATGACATAAAGGCCAGGTGGATTGTGCCAGTATCCGACGCACCCGCAACTGGTACTGCAGAAGCCAAATTGATCGAAAGAAAGGTTTTATTCGTTCCTGATTTTGTTTCCAATTGCGGCGGCGTCCTTTCAATGGCCATGCGCAAGCACGATTTTGATCTGGATGATGTCGCCCAATTGATCTCAACCACCTTTGCCGAAACTGTCTTCAAAATGCTCTCAGAATCTTCCCGGCGAGGTGAATATTTTGCCCAATTTGCTCGCTCGCTTGCCTGGCGCAACCAACTCAATTTGGCTGCCTCTGAAACCAGCTCAATTGGTACCGGAAACAAAGCCTCGCAGTTGATCATCAACAAAGATTGGGGTGGAATTAAGCAGAGGATCGCCTACGAGGCACACCGCAGGCATTCGCAGTTGAACGGACCTATTCGCAAGTCTGCATTGGCAAGGTATGCTGAGATGACATTAGGAGCGGTCGCCGGGCAAATGGATCTCTGAAATCTCTGCGCTCTCTGTGTTCTCTGTGGTTAATCAGATATATATAGTTCGTGATAGACCTATTTCATTTCTGGTAATAAGAGCAGGGCAGCTCCGTACCCAGGCCCATCGCCGCTGCCTTTCGATATACCTCCGGCAGGATTGCCGCGTACTCACCCCAAATCCCCAGGGCGATATAGACGATGATCTCATCTTCGGATTGGCGTCCAGGTTTTGTGCCGGCAACGATGTCAGGCCATTCGGCAGCCACATCGTCAAACCCAAACCTTCCAGATTGAACCAGCTGTACGATTTCCGGGATGCGCGGGCTGACATAATACCAGTTGTCGACGATCACCTGGTCGGCCTGGGTGATCACCTCCAGGGCAACCTCCTGGTACGAACCGAGCCGGGCCACAAACGCTCCCGGTTTCAGCCAGCTGCGTTCGACCAACGGTTGATCTCCTGTAGTCACCGTGATTACCAGGTCAGCCTGGCGCACGGCAGCCTCGCGCTCATCCAGGGGCAGCGGTGTGATCGGGAAGCCGACTTCCGCACCGACCTCGGCCGCGCAATCGGCTGCAATCTCCGGGTACAGGTCGATCACAAATGCCTGCTCCAGTTTGAAACTGGCGGCCAGCGCCCGCAAATGCATCCGTCCCAGGGAGCCAGCCCCGAACACAACCGCCGTCCGGGACTCTTTCCGGGCCAGGTATTGGGCGGTGACGGCCGTGGAGGCGGCGGTCTTTAAGCCGGTGACCCAGCCGGCTTCCATCAGGCAGGCCGGGTATCCCGTCTCCGCCTCGAAGAGCTGAACCAGGGAGGAGGTGGCCGGCAGGTCGAAATTGGCCGGGTTATTCTGGAAGTAATTAAAGGTCTTCACGAAGAAGTACTCTTCATCCTTGATATAGCCGGTAAAAGGCTTGACAAACCCGTAATCACCGATGGAAGTGTAAAACTTATCCCCGGCGACATCCCCCTGCGCATCGGCTTCAATCCCCCGGCGTGCCAGGTCGATTGCTTCGGAGATGGCCATCGTTTTTTGAACCTCGCCCTCGGTGAGATAAAGGAAAGTCTTGGGGAGCGGCATGTTCGGTCTCCTTGTATTGGAAGTGTGGGTGGTGGGCTTTGGCTGATTAATTGTAGCCTGATTGGGGTATAATGCAACAGGAAAATTGGGAAGGCGGCCTGAGGCCGTCAAAGAAAAACGCCCCCGTAGCTCAATGGACAGAGCGCCTGACTTCGAATCAGTAGGTTGTGCGTTCGAATCGCACCGGGGGTGCTTTATTTATGTAGGTTGTGATCTTTAGCCTCAGCCCCCCAAAATGCCATTGTTGTATAATTGCAGCAATGATATGACCCATAATTTTTTTGTTTTGGATCTCCGCAAGGCAATCTATTTGCCCACACATAATTGGCTTTAGAATCACCATTCCGATCTGGATCCCCCCAAAAAAGCATCCATTCGCAGTTTGATGAAAATTTCCCCGGTCATCCAAACCAAGATTATCCCTCTGACCAAAATCGAGTTCGCTTACCCACCCCAAGGTTACACGAGCCACGATGGAAGCTTTTAATCACCGGCTTACCTTTGTAAATATCAGGTTTGGTTAAGGGAAAAGCACCGACCTGACCATGTTCGCTGAGAAGATTACAAATTCCAGATAAAAATCGATCTGAATAATAATTTTTACTTGAAACATATTGAATAAAGTGAATCACTTTTGTTAGAGCACTCACGTGACGGAAAGATTAATCATGACGTTGCCACCTGTTGTAAACCTTCCGGAATTAAGCGGCCTGCGCTTTAGCGTGCAGTACCAGATTCCTGGAAATTTTGAAGAAGCTCGAAAAACTGCTGAAACCATCTGTAATGAACAAACAGTTGAGTTCCCTGCCAGCGCCTTGCCTGAGGGAGATCTTGCTGATCAAGTTTTGGGGCGCATCGAGACATTTACTCAATATGAAATAGGGGCATATCAAGCAAAGATCAGCTATGCCGTTGAAACCGCAGGATATGACTTGCTTCAACTGTTAAATGTCGTACTGGGGTTAACCAGCCTGCTGGATGGAATAACGGTTATGGCGCTCGAATTACCGGGGCAGTTACTCAACCAGTTCAATGGACCACGTTACGGTATTGAGGGTTTACGTTCATTGATTGGTATCGAGAATCGTCCATTGTTATGCACATCATTAAAGCCAATGGGACTGCCGTCCGAAATCCTTGCCGGGATTGCTTACCAGTGCGCCCTTAATGGATTGGATTTTCTCAAGGACGATCATGGCATCACTGATTTACAGTTCTCACCTTTCGAAGAACGAGTGGGTGCTTGCGCAGAAGCTGTAGAGCGTGCCAACCGGGAGACTGGATTGAACTGTATATATGTGGCGAATGTTACTGCACCCGTAGATATTGCCTTTGAGCGCGCACAGTTTGCTAAACGGGTTGGAGCGGGAGGTGTGATGCTATCTCCTGCATTGACAGGATTCGATACACTGCGCCAACTTGCCAATGCAGACGAGATCGGGCTACCAATGTTTAGTCATCCATCGTTTGGCGGCGGCTTACTCGCCGGTAAAGGCAAAACAGGTTTATCACAGTATGTGCTTTACGGGCAAATAGCTCGTTTGGCTGGTGCTGATGTCAGCATATTTGCTAATTATGGCGGGCGATTCCCGTTTACTAGGGAAGACAGTCACGCGGCAGTAGATGGTTGTAGGGACAAGATGGGATCAATAAAACCTGCCATGCCTTGTATTGGCGGTGGCATGATGCTGCATCTCATCCCGGAATTATGCATCGAATATGGGATCGAGAGTATGCTGTTGGTTGGTGGGGGACTTCATACATTGAGCGACGATCTTGGCCAGAATGTGAGGGATTTCCTCGCTGCAGTTCAACTATAAAATGAAGGTCTTTACGCGCAGACTTACGCTTGTCTCAGAGGGAGCATTCCATACCCAGAATGTCACTGAGAAGGTGCGTGATGTTGTCAAAGCATCTGCCGTTCAGGAAGGCATTGCACTGGTTTTTTATACACATACAACTGGAACCACTCTCGTAGCGGAGCATGAGGCTGGGATGCTTGTTGATCTTGAAAATATCCTCGAAAACATAGCGCCTACAAGTCACGATTACAAACATCACCTAAGAGGTTATGATACCAATGGTGCAGCACATTTGCGCTCGGCGCTGATGAATATTTCGGTTACTGTGCCGGTCACTGAGGGAGACCTTGACCTTGGATCCTATCAAGAGATTCTGGTGATTGATTTCGACGAGGGGATAAAACAACGAACCCTGGTTGTTAAAGTATTAGGGGTTTGAAAGTGCACCGGATCAAGAGATTTGCCTTTTTACTTGGCGGTGTGCTGGTACCGCGTATTGGTGATGTGATCCAACCATTGAGACCAGACTTTTCTTTAGATACGGTTGAACTGTATCAATTGAAAAAACAGTTGACCTTGGGGCAACTATCCCTTAATGACTTTTGTAAAAGACTGGAAAGTCTTTCTTCAGAAATTGACGTTAGTTGGGAACGTGATTTCCCATTGTTGATTACCTATAATGAAGCTATGCAGCCAGTTTTAGACATTCTGGCAAGAGATTTTGAGCTCGTTTTATTGGCAGACTATCCAACCCCTTGGAGTGATGGCATTCTAAAGAGATCTCCGTTTTCTGGTTATTTTAGTCAAATTGTGGAAATTGCATCTGCAGGACCATATGAATCTTATCGTTCTTTATTCGCAAATTTATTAAATATCGCTGTTATTCATCCAGGGAATACCATTTTGGTGGATTGGAATTCTCACCGAACCAGGTCAGCAATCAGCGTGGGGCTAGACGCAGCGATATTTGTTGATACCGCCCGTTTTTATCGTGATCTTGGATTATGGGGAATTGTCCCCTTGCTGGATATAAACAGTATCAAGCGTGGTGGGATATCTGCAGAATCCTTCAAGAACCTATCCCGGGAATGAAATGACAGGGGCCTGTCCTGGGAAAAGCCCTCCCCGAAAACAAAGCGACCGGGGCCAGCGTCTGGGGGGAACGATCAGCATCTGTCCAGCTTTACCCCCACCTCCGCTCACCCTGCATGGCCCAATGGTTAAACCGCTTGGGAATTAATGGGAAATAAAATATTTAATCAAAAATCAAATCCCGTTGAAAGGAATCAGGCGATACATGACATTTTTGATCAAATCCATCCCAACCAGCCTCATTTCCCTTTGGTCCCTCCGCCAAAAGCGAAACTCACACTCGTCGCGGTTATATCGAGTTCAGGTGAGTGTTTCGTCGATGAACCATTTTGGGCTCATCTCCTGGAGTCTAGTGCCTACTTAGCAAACTGTCCAGTTTTGGGGTCTATTAAAGAGCTTTCACTAGAGAGGTTTCACCTGCGATTTATGAGCTCATTCCCAAGTGAATACCTCAAATGAGGTATGAAAACTACCCATTCAGGAGGATGTGCTTTAGATGCCCTCTCGTTAAAATTAGCATAGCTATAAAGAAGAGCTGGGTTTTTCCATATATACCTGAAATTTTGCAGGTATCCGCCTTTTCTTATTTCATTATTGTTTCAAGACAAAGAAATATATGTCCCAATTTGAAGGAGCCGGATCTCTACTCAAATCAATCACACCTAATTCATTTCGTGTAGTGCATCCTGTATCTTGAACCAAAGCGGAAGAAATATCAAAGTTCTGAAGGGTGGTCCAGAATATATTGGCAGAAGCAAACGATTTTTGAAATAAGAAAAGCGATCTATTAAGTATATTGTATAACTTTATTGGTTATTTAAGTGACACATTTACTTTATTTAATGGGAAATTAGTACTAGTGAATCAACCAATTTTCATCTATAATAAATCTGAAGATGATCCTTGTCATTATTTTCATGATTCGTATCCACTAATTGAAAAATGGCGAGTGGTAATTCGGGAGGTTATATACAGACAACTACTAAGAATAAAACACAAAAAGTTAAGGGGATGGAGGCGATGATCTCTTGGATAAATATGGTTGCTTATCAAAATATCCACCTTGAAAATCCTAGAGGAAGCCAATAGCGAAACCGGCCATCGGGTCGGTTTACGTGTTTAATCTCCAATACAAGAAGATGTCTCAGTCGGATGCGGTGAACACTTGATGTGGGCAGGTATCCATTGCACGGGCCAGGTTCATCATTAAGCAATCAGTAATTTCTGATAATTATTAATGCCTTTATCAAATATTATTGATCCAAAATATGTTCTGGAATTTTTCGATATAAGGTTAGCGTTGTTTGGATATTGTTTTATGGAAAGTAAAGTAAAGCGAAGTTGGGTTTACTCTAAGTATATGAAGTAAGGTAATTAAGTAATTCTTATTGGTTGGGTCTGTTTTTTTGTGTAAAAGATAATAAAGTCTTCATTCCCATCTAGACAAATTGCAGCATAGCTTCGTTGATTAAGGCTCCTTCAAATTGTCAGAATGGCGGAGCATGCCTATTGGTTTGCAATTGGTGGGGATATTGCTTATTTGTGACATTACCAGCCAGGATTGCTGTTTGTCACGTTTTCCACCACCTGTAGCCCCACGGATTTTCCAAAAACTCTAGTTTCATTTCATTTTATGCTGCGAGTTTACTTGACATAGCCAAACTCGCAAATCATGTTTTCTATAAGATCACCGAAGCAAATTCAGAGTTAGAAATCTATCCATGGATGTGGCGGGAACAGGGACGGGAAGACCATACAATTAAGGTCGAGACTTTGCTGCATCGAATTTGTTCTGGCATTAACCAATGACAGGTTTGGCAAAAATTAATAATTCCTTTCCCATAGCATTGTTTCGTTTAACCATTGGGTTATGCCTAGCACTTGCTAGTTTTGCCATGGCCCAACGAACAGTCGCGCAAGATGGTGAAGAGGATTGGTCTTTACCAGTCAACCTGTCCAATTCTGGTGGAGCCTCTCAACCCCGCATCGTTACCACTACTGATGGCAGGTCGCAAGCCTTCTGGTGGGATCGCTTTGATGGTCTAACAAGTGCTGTCTTTGATGGAGTCACTTGGTCAGAACCGTTCTTAGCTCCCATCCGTTCCGAACAACTCGCAACAACCCCCTATATAGTGATCGATGCGAACGAGGGGCTACATGCCTTCTGGGTTGAACAAGATGCAGAAAACGAAAATGAAACCAAGTTAACGTATAGCCAGATGTTATTTGGGTCAGCAGAATGGACATTTCCGGAGCTCGTTGCTCAATCCGCGGCGACATTCGATGTCACCGCGGGAGCCTCAGGCGGTGTCGGTCTAACCTACATCCGCACATTAAACACCCCAGAAGAACCTGCTGGCGTATATTTTAGGAAGAATCCAGGCAATGGCACTCCTTGGGAACCGTCAATCCCCATCGAAACCAGCAAATATTTCCGGATGTTGACACCAGAAACAGCACATGTGCGCGTAGCGGCCTCCCAATCAGACGAAACATTATATCTGGTATGGGAAGAGCCGGACCGCGATGGTTCTAAGTTTGTCGTTTCCTTCGACGGTGGCAGCAGCTGGTTTACAACTCCAGAGAAGAGTCTGGGTTCACCACAAGACCCTGCCTCCTATCCACAGGTCGTCGCCCTTCCTGACGATCAAGGCGCCTTGTTGCTGTGGGAATCAACCCAGGAAAGTGGGTGCACGATTTACCAGCGGCGAATTAATTTTTATATTCAAGATGAACTTGATCCATCAAATGATTTCGCATTGGGTGATCCAGATCAGATAATGGAGGGTTTATTATCCTGTCCAAGAGAAGACCGTTTCTGGCAACTTGTCAATGGCATTCTTTGGCTGTGGGGGCAGGGTTCAAATGAACTTTCCTTGTCATCTTTGCAATCTAACCTCGGCGAATGGACTCTTCCTATTAATTTAAGTTTTAACTTTGAAGATCCAGCTACCGGACAATCGGTAAACCTGAACGAGTTGAGAGCCTCATTCGGCCAGGATCAAATGACTGTCATCGGAACCGATCAAGTCACTGGGGAGGTATGGGCCACAACGGGCCAAACGAGCACATTAGATATGGTTTCTGCGCCACCGACGCTTTGGACATCCCCTCTCCGTGTTTCCCAGGAAGACTCAATAAATGGTTTACCAGTTGTTGGTATTGATCAAAAAGGTCGCATAAGCGTTATTTGGAGTGGGACATCCGGGTCGAATGAAGCTTTGTTCTATGTGCGCTCCATTTTCGGTAACGCCACCAACCCTATACCGATCACACCGGCTTCTCAAGGGAGCTTAGCTCGCCAGCCAAGCCTGATGCTTGAAAATCTCCCTGAGGATGAGGATTTGCTGCATCTTGTCTGGAGTGGGGGTAATGAAAATCAGATATTTTATAGTCACACATTGGCAAGCAATACCACCTCTGGTGGCTGGATAAATCCACAAACAATTTCCGCAGGAGATCCTGGAAGCTGGCCAGAGATAGAGAGGGATCTTTCAGGCTGGCTGTATGTAATCTACGCGGTTACCTTGAATGAGGAGCGGGGTGTTTACCTGGTCTACTCGGATGACAATGGGGAGAATTGGTCGAATCCGATAAAGGTTTTTGATGCAGCTGAGGCAGGATATGACATGCTGGATCATCCAACCCTCGCAATTGGCCCAGACGATTCACTGCACGTAGCCTGGGTTGAGGCGCCCTTGCCCGGTATGGGTATGACCAGAAATATTTTCTACTCTCGATCCAATGATCGTGGACTGACCTGGAGTGAACCTTTTATTATCACTAGTTCAGGTTACGACTGGCCTCAGCTATCGGTCATTGATGATCAGGTTCATGTTCTTCTCTTGAGGCCCGAATCTGGTGGAGTCTATCATCGCTGGTCGCTAGCAGGACCAGATGGGGAAACAGGCAACTGGAGCACAATCGCCGGAGTGCCAGGATGCCAGGATACGCAAGCTCCCTTCGGTGTGGCTGCCTCATTCGAGAAATTACACCTGGTTTGTACCGGCAAATCATCCAGTAATTTTTCATATAGTTCCTGGAGAATTGATGAAGAGTTCGGCGGGCGTTGGTCCAGCCCGGAAACCATCTCTCCACAGATCTATGGGATTGAGCAATTGCAGGATTATCTGATCACCGATCAGGGTGCAGCTTTGGCCATAAATGCCGAACAGGGTGATCTGGCGGTTTCCTGGCTGGCACCTTCAAACCTGCAGACGAGTATCCGTCAAAATCTGGCGGGGCCCCAAACATCAATCCCCTCCGCGATTTTCCTGACCGATCGGGCTATTCCCAGCGAATCTCCGCCCCAAAATTCATTGGCTTTACCTGCTGCAACACCGACGTTATCACCAACAATCCCCACATCTCCTGAATTAAATGTGGTCGATAAACCGACCGCAACACCGGACCTCAGCATTGCACCGCCACCGCAAGCTGATTCAAACCAACCCTTAATTTTTGGGATCGGCTTCTCACTGTTTGTTGTGGGTGGAATTTTTACCGGGTGGATTCTATGGCAGCGGAGAAGGTAGCACCAAAAATAAAGCATCCAAAATTTATCCCATATGAGATGAATAATGTCGAACAATACCGCGAAAATTCATCCTTCTGCTGAGGTATCCCCATTAGCAGAAATTGGTCCTGGCACACGCATATGGCATCTTGTCCAGATCCGCGAAGGGGCAGTAATCGGGAAGAACTGTATCATCGGCAAGGATGCCTATATTGATTACGAAGTTCAAATCGGAGATAACGTCAAAATACAAAACAGCGCGCTGATCTATCACGGAGCTACCATCGAGGATGGTGTTTTCATTGGTCCCCAAGTTTGCCTTACCAACGACCGCATCCCTCGCGCAATATCTTCCGATGGCCAACTCAAAAAGGCTGAAGACTGGACAGTGGGGCCAATATTGGTGAAACGTGGCGCATCAATAGGGGCGGGCGCCATAGTTTTACCGAATGTCATTATCGGTCAGTTCGCGTTAGTTGCTGCTGGTGCTGTGGTGTCACGCGATGTCCCCGATCATGGCCTGGTCGTCGGAGTCCCCGCCAAACAAGTTGGTTACGTCTGCCATTGTGGTCGCACGATGGTAAAGCATGATGGCGTTTGGAAATGTGGGAATTGTGATTGGATTTACGAATTGGAAGGATGATACTTTGATCCCGATTGCACAGCCGCGAATTAGCGAAGAAGAAAAGAAAGCAGTCCTCGAAGTTCTTTCTTCTGGCCAAATCGCTCAAGGCCCAAGGGTTCGTGAATTTGAAATGAGATTCGCTGAATTGTGTGGAGTCAAACATGCCATTGCTGCGAACTCAGGTACAAGTGCCCTGCATGTTGCCTTGCTCGCGCATGGGATTGGCCCAGGTGATGAAGTCATCACCACGCCGTTTAGCTTCATCGCCTCGGCAAACTGTGCGCTCTTCGTCGGCGCACGTCCGGTTTTTGCGGATATCGAACCCGATTACTTTACCCTTGATCCGGTTTGGATATCCAAAGCGATTACCCCCAAAACCAAAGCCATCCTGCCGGTGCATTTGTTTGGCCAACCCTGTGACATGGCTGAGATCACCGAAATTGCCAGAAAACACGATCTTATTATTATTGAAGATGCCTGCCAGGCTCATGGATCAACTTATCAGGGTCTGCCAGTCGGATCGTTTGGTACAGCATGTTTCTCGTTTTACCCGACAAAGAACATCACCACGATTGAGGGGGGCATGATTACGACGAACGACGCAGAGATTGCCGAATGGGCGCGTTTGATCCGGGATCATGGCAGCCCTCAGCGGTATGAACACGTCATGCTGGGTTACAACTTCCGCATGAATGATGTCCAAGCAGCAATAGGGTTAGTCCAACTTACGAAATTAGAGACGTGGAACGAAAAGCGCCGGGCCAATGCAGACTACTTATCTCGGGGACTCTCCAAGTTGGAAGGTGTGGATACGCCGAAGATTCGCCCGGGAGGTAAACATGTCTTTCACCAGTACACCATCCGAGTCAAAGACCGGGATCAGACTGCTCAGAAATTGCGCCACAAGGGGGTTGGCGTAGCCATTCATTATCCATCTCCGATTCACAAACAACCACTTTACCAAAGTCTGGGATACAACGATTCGTTACCGCTTTCTGAGGCTGCATGTGAGCAAGTATTATCGTTGCCAATTCATCCGTCGCTAACAAGGAAGGATCTGGACCATATTATTGAGGCTGTTTCGTCTCTCTGAGATTGCTAACAAGATAATCAAATCGATTAAATGGACTGGGAGGGGTCAAGAAAAATGAAACCATTACGTGTAGGTGTTATTGGTGTGGGCAGGATGGGATTTCATCATTGCCGCATTTATTCGAGCTTGCATCAAGTGGATTTTGCCGGCGTATTCGATGTTGACCATCGTGCTGCAAGAAAGGTCTCTGATCATTACCATGTTCCAATTTCCAGCACAATCGATGAGTTATTAGAAGAGGTTGATGCTGTGAGCGTGGCCACACCGGCGATATCACATTACGAATTGGTCATGCAGTGTATAGCAAATGGAGTCCATGTTCTTGTTGAAAAACCCTTTACTGAGACCCTGGAGGAAGGGGAAGAGTTAACCCGGATTGCCGAAGCAAGCGGGTTGGTGGTTCTAGTCGGGCATATAGAGAGATTTAACCCGACCTACATCGAATTAAAGAATGTTTTGGAAGATATGTCTTTGTTAGCGATAAATTTTCGCCGCCTCAGTCCATATCAGGGCAGCAACACAGATGTGGATGTTGTTCAAGATTTGATGATCCACGACCTTGACCTGGTATTGGATTTGATTCATGAAGAACCGATCTCAATCAATGCAACAGGACTAAAAGTTTTCAACGAAAATCTAGACCATGCTATTGCACAATTGAGCTTCACTTCCAATCCAATGGTAACCCTGACCGCCTCACGCGTGACTGAACAAAAGATCCGCGCGATTGATGTGACTGCGCGTGGAGCTTATGTCGAAACGGATTTGTTAAATAAAAGCATCTCCGTCCATAGACGCTCATTTGGTGAATACCTTAACCAAAACTATGGGAATGTGAAATACCACCAGGAGAGTATTGTTGAAAGAATATTAGTGCCACCAATCGAACCGCTATTTGGAGAGATTGAATATTTCGTTAATTGTGTGGTTGAGCAAAAAGCACCCTGCGTTTCGGCACGAGATGGCACGGAAGCACTTCGCTGGGTTCATGAAATTCGTAAAACGATCGATCAAAACTCAGGTATACCGCTGAACACCACCAACCCGGTTAATCGCTAGTAAATTCCTATCGCATGGATCTCTCAATCATTATCCCGTACCTCAATGAGGTTGAAAACGTTCCCAAGCTTTCAGATGAGCTGCTGCCAGTCATTGAAGATCTGACTCAAACCTATTCTGTTGAGGTGATCTTTGTGGACGATGGCAGTACAGATGGCACGACACAAGCCCTCAAACCTGTGGTCGAAGCGCGTAATTTCCATGAGATTGACTTTAAGTTCGTGACTCACAATGGCAATTGGGGATTGGGGAAGGCCTTGCAGACAGGATTTGCTGAATCGTCCGGTGAAGTAATCGTTACCACAGATTGCGATGGTACCTATCAATTCGCAGGCATTCAGGGATTGCTCGCTCATTTACAGGACGGCGTGGATATCGTTACTGCTTCTCCCTATCATTCAAAAGGGCAAGTCATGAATGTCCCCAAATATCGAGTTTTCCTCAGTAAAGGTTCATCATTGATCTATCGCATATTGGTTGATTGGCACATTCATACATATACTTGTCTGTTCCGAGCTTATCGGCGGCATGTGGTTGAAGACATTCAAATCGCTTCCCACGGCTTTATGGCGGTTGCCGAATTGTTGGCCAAGAGCATTCTCAAGGGTTATCGTACTGAGGAGATTCCGGCCGTATTGTATGCTCGCGATTATGGCGTCTCAAAAGTGAATCTTGCCCGTACGGTTCTAGCGCACCTCCGTTTTCAAACGAACATTTTCCTTCACCAATTGCACTTGGTGACCTTGGTGGAAAAGGAGAAAGAAGGGCGATGGGGCGGGTGGCTACGCACAAAATACTCTGTTATGGGAGGGGATGGAAAATGAACCTCGCTGTAATCTACATCTTGATCAGCGTTTTGGGAAGTGCAATCGGACAGCTCCTGCTCAAGAAAGGCATGAACACAATTGGAGTTCTGACGCTCAGTATTGATGGATTTGGGAATATGTTGTGGAGAATCGCGACCAATCCATTCGTGGTCGTTGGTTTGTTCATCTATGTGATCAGCGTGGTTTTTTGGTTGGTGGCCCTGTCGCGGGTCGATTTGAGCTATGCTTACCCCTTTGCCAGCTTAAGTTACGTGATCATGTTAATTGCCTCCTGGTGGTTGTTCAACGAGCAAATCTCTTTCGTGCGTATCATCGGAACGTTCGTAATCGGTATCGGGGTGTGGCTCATCTACCGCAGCTGAACTATTCATGAAGATTCTCTCCATTGTCGGCGCTCGTCCGGAATTCATTCAGGCCATGCCGCTTAATTTGGCTTTAAAACCTCATCACGAGGAGATCCTGGTCCACACCGGGCAGCACTATGATTACCAGATGTCTCAGTCATTTTTTGATGAGCTCAACATCTCTTCTCCAGATTACAACCTGGAGGTCGGTTCGGGTTCACATGCCCGACAGACTGCTCAAATCCTGCTCAGATTAGAGCAGGTGTTGCAGAAAGAACAGCCTGACCTGGTCATTGTGCGTGGAGATACAAATTCTACCTTGGCCGGTGCGCTGGCAGCAGTGAAATTACACATCCCGATTGCGCATATCGAAGCGGGGGAGCGAAGTTTCGATCGCACAATGCCGGAGGAAATCAATCGCCTTGTCACTGATAGGATTGCAGAGCTTCACTTTTGCGTCAGCCAGGCGGGGATCGATCAGCTGGCCTCCGAAGGGATCACGGAAAAGGTTTTCTTGGTGGGCGATGTGATGCTGGACGCCTTGCTCCTGGTAACACCTGTTGCAAGACGTAAATCCAAAATCCTTGCTCAACTTAATCTCGAGCCCAAGAATTACAGTCTGGTGACGATCCACCGCCCGTTTAACACGGATCAGCCATCACTTCTCGAGAACATCGTCAATGCACTAAATAGCCTCTCAGAACCGGTTGTGTTTCCCGTTCACCCGCGAACTCGCAGCATTTTGCATACGATTGGAGCTCAACCTGAGAGCCATGTTAAGGTGATTGAACCGGTCGGTTACTTGGACATGCTGGTATTGGAAGAAAATGCTCGCATAATCGCCACCGACTCTGGCGGAGTGCAGCGCGAAGCATATTATTTTTCGATTCCCTGCCTAACCCTTAGAGAAAAGACCGAATGGGTGGAGACCGTGGATTTGGGCTGGAATAAGCTTGTTGGTGCTGACGAGGAAGCCATCCTCGATTCCTGGTACACCTTGAACCCACCCATTGAGAGGCCAGATATCTATGGCAATGGCAGGGCTTCCCAACGCATTGTTGAAATATTAACCAGAGAAGGGGTGAATATCGATCAGAATCGCATTAAACCAAGCTACTCATCCACTCACGAGGAAGTCAAAGAGTTGTCGTGAAAGTAGGCATCATCGGGGGGGGAATCATGGGTATTAGCCTGGGCTACTTTCTGGCCAGGCAAGGCGTCGAAGTTGAAATTTTCGAGGCCTCTCCGCTGCTGGGTGGCCTGGCTGGCCCAATCATTCTTGAGGATGGCACAGCTGTGGATCGGTTTTACCACGCCATTCTTTCTAGTGATCGGCACCTGAAAAATTTGTGCGCTGAATTAGGTATCAGCGACCAGCTGCGTTTCCGAGAAACCAAGATGGGATTTTATCACCGCGACCAGGTTTACTCGATGAACAATGTCATCGATTTTATGCGCTTTCCCCCTCTCGGGTGGATCGATCGTTTTCGCCTTGGTATGACCGTGCTATACGCTCAATTGCTGAACGACTGGCGTTCGTTAGAAGGCATCGATGTCGAGACCTGGCTCGTCCGACTGGGCGGCCGGTCTACTTACGAAAATATATGGCGTCCTATGCTGAAAGCGAAGTTCGATGGTGGCTTCGAAAACACTCCTGCTACCTATATCTGGTCACGCCTGGTGCGCATGAAATCCACCCGCGACGGAGCGAATCAGAAGGAGGAAGCCGGACACCTGATCGGCGGATACATCATCCTGCTGAACGCCTTGGCTGAATACATT
>JBFFEL010000048.1:0-26873 GCA_041558875.1 Anaerolineales bacterium | reverse complement strand
ATGGCATTTGCCATCCAGCGCTTAGCCGGATGGCTGCCCCAATCTGCGTGGACAACGAGTGTTGGCCGTTCCGGTTGAGCCGTAGGTGTGCTCATAACAGGTCCGGGAGGGAGATCCATTCATCACGATCGTCTTTCAATTTTAAACCCCGTACAATTTCTCTGGAGGCAACCAGATTCACCAGTGCCTGATCTACCTTGGCTGGAGCCCATCTAAAGATTTTGATTACGTCTCTACGAGTCGCCGCGCCAACTGATTTGAAATACAGATAAGTGAGTTCTGACCGGGCATCGTCCTCTTGGATCAGGCGCGCTTTCTCGACCAGTTCAGGATGGTGCCGGTGGACAAGCTCATAAACGAAAGAATATCGCCAGCCGCCCGACTGGCTGGTTCCTATCGGAAGGACCTTGAAGTCTGCCTGGAGATCGACCAGCGCCCGGTTGAAGCGTGAATCGCTCTCCCGGCTGGACAGGTTAGCAGCTTTTCGTAAGTTGATGGTATCCAGGGCGCCCTCGAAAAGGAGAGCTTCATAAACCGCTTTGGCTTCTTGGGTCATCTCACCTTGCATATATTGGATTTGGTAATCCTCATCCGGGGATCCGTAGTTTTCAGAAAGCGCATAGAAATATGGCGCCACTGAAAGTGAGATGATTGTGGCTTTCTTGCGCAGCACCTTGGCGTAGTACCAGCGTTTGGTACCCAGCAGTGAATCCTTCCAACCCCAGGTAACGTGGCCAGGATCGTCATGGGCATTCGCCACAGGGCGGTCTCCAGCAACCGCAACCCACAGGCTGGGCAGCAGCGCATCTTTAATCGGCCAGAAATAGATGAACCCCCGCTTATTCACGAACTGGATGGCCTGGTCCTTGGACTTGATGCGGTTTCCTGTTGAAGTTCGGTAGCTCACCTGTCGATAGGCTTCGATTCTTTTCAAGGTTAACTGCTTCATGGCGAGATATTAAAACGGTGGCTTAGTCATAGTTCTATTTTGGCATTCTCGGATGATTGATGATCGCCTGTCTTTGCAAAGAAAATAATATATGCATCGATTTAATTTTTGAAAATCCTTACGGAATCAACGCGCAGACCGCAGGATGGGTTGTGGTTTCGTGCGTGGTTCCATGAAAAAATCAGCTGGCAGATTTATCGGTGGGTAAGCCAATCCGCTTTCCAGGGCTGCATAAGGCAGATAGTACAAAACTGCCGGACCGTTCGCCACCAGGCTTGCATCCTGGAAGACGAATGCCAGGTATTTCCCGTCTGGGCTGAAGACGGGATCGCGATAACAGCATTTTCCTTCGATCGGGTTGGCTTTAAACCCGCGATGCAGATCCGTACTGTATATCCACAGATCTCCGAAGCCATCATTGCGTTTGTAGCTGCTTAAAGCGAATAAATCTGCGCCATTCCAGGCGAAATCCTGGATTATTGGGTTGCGATCGTAATCATCCATCTCGAATCGAGTGGCAGGAAACTCATCCAGGCGAGGCGGTGGATCGCTGCAGCGGGTGATATCGATCAGGTGGATCAGCTCAACGTGGCGATCAGCGTCATAAGCCTGGCGGAGGATGGCCAGCCGATTACCATCAGTTGACCAGCGGGCTTTACTGACCGTCACCATTGAGATGCGGTGTTTATATGGCGCGAGCGTTTCGCAATCGGCCATGGTAATCAAATCCTCTCCCGATCTGGCCTGGCTCAACATGTCCTCATCAAAGGGGATTACAAACAGCTGCCCGTCCAGGCTGATTGCGGCATGCTTCCCATCAGGAGATAAATTGAAGGATTCTAATCGTCCCGCCTGGTCAAAACAGGCTAAATGTGCAATCAGATTAGATTCGATATCAACGATATTAATGCAGAGACCGCTTAGATAAATCACCCCTTTCCTGTCTGGAGCCCATTGCAGTGATGATTTCGGCTGCTCGTCATCCGTAAGTTGCGTCAATGCCTGCCCATCCAGATTGGCTATCCATATCTCATTTTGGTTAACGAAGGCGATTTTATCCGCTGTGCCGAT
The DNA here is from genome assembly GCA_041558875.1 of Anaerolineales bacterium. GTDB lineage: Bacteria > Chloroflexota > Anaerolineae > Anaerolineales > UBA4823 > PFL25. Next base: position 24,853 of record JBFFEL010000048.1, on the reverse strand, counting down.
GATGGGTACAAAAGGGGAGCTGCTGTTCTCTTCTGTCTGGGTTGGCAATATATTAACTGTTGGGATTTGGGTATTTTGTGGGATTTCAGGTGTCGGTGATGGTTCAAGAGAGGGGGTTGGGCTGGTTGTAGAAGTGGGGGTTGGTGTGGAATTGAATGCCAGCGTTGATTGTTCAGTATCAGGTTGTGTCACCATTTCCGGTTGGGCGTTGCAGCTCACACCAACCAGGATTAGAACTTGAGCAACCAATACGATCGCCCATGATTGTTTTATTGGAAAATGTGTGTTTTTCCCGAGGGACATCCCAGGCAATAATCCTACCTATCCAGTCCCAAACTGCCTGTCACCAGCATCTCCAAGACCAGGTACGATGAAACCATTTTCATTCAGGTGGTCATCAATAACGGCGAGGTGGATGGGGACTTCAGGATGTTTTTCCTGCATCTGCTGAATGCCTTCAGGCGCACCCAGGATGCCGACGAATTTGATTTTCTTCACCCCCCACCGCTTTAGTATGTCGATCGTCGCTACGGCTGAACCTCCAGTCGCCAGCATCGGATCGAGGATCAGCGTCACGGATACTGTCGGTTCAACTGGCAGCTTGTTGTAATACTCCACGGGTTTCAAGGTGCGTTCATCCCGGTACAGCCCTATGTGCCAGACCTGGGCATTGGGGACTAATTCCCAGACTCCCTCAACCATGCCCAATCCAGCCCGTAGTATGGGGACCAAACCGATGTTTTCCTGCAGCTCGACCCCCGGCGCGGGGGCAAGTGGCGTATTCACGGTGATGGATTTGGTCATCAGGTCTGCAGTTGCTTCGTAAGTCATCAGCGCGGCGATCTCACGCACCAGTTCACGGAAACTCTGTGGATCGGTATCCGCAGAACGGAGAATGCCTAGTTTATGGGCGACCAACGGGTGGGGGGATGGGAATACGTTTTTCATCGTGATCCTCTTTTGTGTGTTCTATCAATGTAGATGGATGCTTGTTATGACGATCTATGCTCCAATCCGAATTAGAAATCATAACCAACAGGAGACTGTTCAAAATTCCTGCCAGGCAGTCATACGGAAATTATTATAGCCCCTAATGAGTGGTAATGTAGATTTATTTTGAGCGCAGATCCTGGTAGTTGAGAACCAGGTGGGGGGATTCAAGCCCTTCCAAAACCGGGTTATAATCAGCGAGATGAGCACCCAAGAAGAACGATTGGTGGACCGAAATTCAAAACCAGAAGACACCCTCGATCATGCCCTGCGGCCGCGCAAGCTTAATAATCTGATTGGGCAGGAGCGCGTTAAGGAGAATCTGGCTATATTGATCGCCGCAGCCCAGCAGAGAGGAGAGCCGGTTGACCATGTCTTGTTTTACGGTCCACCTGGATTGGGTAAAACCACGCTGGCCCATATTGTCGCCAATGAGATGCGCGTCAACATAAAGGTTAGCGCTGGGCCTGCAATCGAAAGGCCAGGTGATTTAGCCGCCATCCTGACCAACCTGCGGGCCGGCGATATCATGTTCATCGATGAGGTCCACAGGTTGGGACGATCGGTCGAGGAAGTTCTCTATCCGGCCATGGAGGATTTCGCCCTGGATATCGTGATCGGCAAGGGTCCGTCGGCGCGCTCGATTCGTTTGAACCTGCCGCATTTTACCGTTGTTGGTGCGACGACCCGCCTGGCATTAGTCACCGCGCCCTTGAGGGCTCGTTTTGGAGCAGTCTACCACCTGGATTTCTATGATTTACCTGCTATGAAAGCGATCGTCGAACGGGCTGCAGGCGTGTTCGAAGTCGAGGTTGAGTCAGCAGGTGTGGAGGAGATCGCCAGTCGGGGCAGAGGCACCCCTAGGGTGGCTTTACGCCTCTTGCGCAGGGTGCGTGATTACGCCCAGGTGCGTGGGGATGGAGTCATCACCCGCGAGATCTCCGAGCAGGCCTTGGACCTGCTCAATGTGGACTCATTAGGATTGGACGAGATGGACCGGCGTGTGCTTGAAACTGTGATCAATAAATATAATGGCGGGCCGGTGGGATTGAACACCATTGCCGCCTCGATCAGCGAGGAGCCGGATACGATCATGGATGTTGTTGAACCATACCTGCTTCAGCTTGGTTTCCTTGAGCGTAGTTCCCAGGGCAGGACCGCCACTCGGCTGGCATATGAACATCTCGGCGTGATTCCGCCGGAAGAAGATCAACCAAAATTGTTTTAAACAGTATCCCTAAGTTAAAATGTCGCTTGAACCGATCGGCCGGATATTGATGATCGCTGGAGTTTCTCTCTTTCTGATCGGGGGCTTGGTCTACCTGTTCTCTCGGCTGGGGATCAACTTATTTCAGCTTCCAGGCGATATTCGCCTGCAATCTGGAAATGTGACCTGTTTGGTGCCCATCGTCTCCTCCATCCTGCTGTCCATCTTGCTTACCCTGATCCTCAATGTCGTTGTCCGCTACCTTGACAAATAAAAATTTCTCCTTCCAGACAAATTGAAAACTTCTGATTTCGATTACGATTTACCACCCTCATTCATCGCCCAGACGCCAATTGAACCGAGGGATCATTCTCGGTTGATGGTCCTTAATCGAAAGGACGCTTCGGTCGCCCATTCAACCTTCAAAAATATCGGGGAGCAGCTGCGGGCTGGTGATTTGCTGGTGATAAATGAGACCCGCGTTATCCCCGCCCGGCTATATGCCTCCAAGCTGCCTGGAGGGGGCAAGGTTGAGCTGCTGCTGCTCCATAAAGAGGACCAAAATTCTTGGGAAACGATTGTGGGAGGCAAAGGCTTAAAGGAAGGGCGTCGGATTAATGTTGTTGATGGCCCCCTGGGTGAGGTTATCGCAGAACTTGGTGGTCCCCGCAGACTGATCAGATTTGATGAGCCAATTGAAGAACATCTGCCGGGCGCAGGTCATGTGCCCCTGCCGCCGTATATCAAGGAGCCACTCGATAATGCTGAGAGATACCAGACGATTTATGCCCGGGAGCCTGGCTCAGCAGCGGCACCGACAGCGGGACTGCACTTCACTCAGGAGTTGATCGAGCAGTTGGGTAGTAAAGGCGTCCGGTTTGTTTCTGTGGTCCTGCATGTGGGTCTGGATACCTTCGCCCCAGTCACGGAAGATAATCCCAAACAGCACATGATCCACACGGAATACTGCCAGCTCAGCTCCGATACGGCTGCGGTAATCAATGATACCCATCGCCAGGGGGGTAGAATCATTGCAGTGGGGACGACCAGCGTGCGCACATTAGAAAGCGCTGCCCGGCGAGCATCTGAAGGAGAGGTAGTTGGGCCCTTTGATGGTCCTACTGACTTGTATATCCTTCCGGGTTTTAATTTTAAGGCAGTTGATGGCATGATAACCAATTTCCATCTGCCGCGTTCCTCGCTGATAATGATGGTCAGTGCTTTTTATGGGCGAGAGAGGATCCTCGCGGTTTATGAAATTGCCAAGGAGCAGGGATACCGTTTCTATTCCTTCGGGGATGCGATGCTCATTTTGTAAATAGAGGCTAAATGTTGAACAATAAGCAGCAATGGGAAATATTAGAGCAGGCGCAGATTACCTGCCGTAAATGCCCGCGGCTGGTCGAGTGGCGTGAAGAAGTCGCCCGTATAAAGCGCAGGGCCTATATGGATTGGGAATATTGGGGTAAACCAGTGCCTGGTTTTGGCGATCATAATGCGCGCGTACTCGTGGTCGGATTAGCGCCCGGCGCACATGGTGCAAACCGTACCGGACGCATGTTCACTGGGGATGGATCGGGGGATTTTCTTTATCCGGCCCTGTTCAAGGCTGGGTTTGCTAACCAACCACAAGCCACCAGACGGGAGGATGGATTGCAGCTGAGGGATATGTTCATCTCAGCAGTCTGCCGCTGCGTCCCACCTGGAAATAAACCAAAAGCCGAGGAAATTAACAACTGCCGCCCATATCTGGAAGAAGAGATTGATTTATTGCCAGATCTGCAGGTTATCGTGGCTTTGGGAAAAATTGCCTTTGACCAGACGTTGAGATACTACCGTCAACGGACAGGAGAAAGGTTGCGCTTCGAGTTCAAACACAATGTTCAATACCAACTTGGTCAAGGACTGCCGAGGTTGGTGGCCTCGTACCATCCCAGCCGTCAAAACACCCAGACCGGTCGCCTGACTGAGGCCATGTTTGCAAGGGTGTGGGAAAAAGTAATCGTCATTCTGGATGAGCATACCGACTGAACCTGTCCCCGTTTAAGGGGAGAATCCCAATAGCTTTGGCTAGCTCTGATCTCAGGGACGCTCCGGCATCTCTTGATGGAGCTTCCGCCCGGCAGAGAACATGGGAACATTTTTTAAGTATAGTGAAATTTACTCCTCACGTTAATTGTAAAATTTCTGCATTTCTCTAATTGAATTTACATATCTGCATAATGGGTGTTCGATCGATGACAATATCGTGGACAATCCCATCCTGTTGCAGGCATTCCCAGATAATTGGTGGATAAAAATTTTCTCGGGTGATGTACATCAAATATGCTGGTTCACCGGTTGCATACGCTTCGTCAACCTGACTTCTTGAGGTATATCTTAGATCACTGCGCAGCCATAATGGAGAAATCAACCTGAAATTCCATTGGGCGATTGGCGCTGATACAAATGCTCCAATTTCAGCGTTTTGGTTCAGCCAGTTGATCCCCTGGCGGTAGGAAACGGCCCAGTAATCAGTTGCTTCTGGTAAGTTCAATCGTTCCCGGGCTCCTTTCAGACCACCGACCAGGGAATTAAAATAAATGTATTGGTATGGGTGGAAAATCCAATGGGCGATACCCAGGTTCAGCAACAGTAAACCAGATATGGCGACTTGCCAGATTGTTTGATATTTCGGTTTCCATTTGGTCAGATAATCGGTGATTTTTGAGGCCCCATATCCCACCAATAAACAGGCTGCTGGGAGGTACTCTAAGAAATGACGGATACCATCGAAATTTTGGGCATAAGGAAGAATTGATCGAATTATCGGCACAAGAAACCAGACCAGGAGAAGTTGGAAGAAAGGGCGACCTCGACCTTTTATTAGCAGTAAAATCGCTGCTATCAATCCGGTTATTAATAAGATGAGTACAATTTCCGGTGTTGTGATTAATGTTTGCAATATCGCATCCGGATTCCAATATCCGCTTCCCCCTCGCTCGCCTTGTGTGAAGATGAACCGGTAGTACCTGTATATTCGTCCCAGTGGATTGGAATATAAGTATGGCCAGGATAGAAAATGGACCCCAATCGCGATGCCGACCATCGCAGCATAGGACCACAATCGCTGTCTGAGATGCTTGATTGCAGGTTCCCAGGGCGGCCATTTTGATTGCCATGGCCAGAGACCGAGAATGATAACAACCGGTATAAATAAGGCATTGGCTTTTATCGAAAGGGCTGTTCCGCTTAGAATCCCAATGCCTATCGTCTTCCATCTAGACGGTCGTACATACCATGAATATGTGAGGATGATAACAAAGGTGAATAGCGCTGCGATGGGAATATCCTTGGGATTGAAATGCATATCTCCCCAAAACCGGGGATAAAAACCTAACGTCAGAATCCCAAGAAATGCAGCGAATTTTCCCATTTCTGCAGCTGCAAACCAGTACAATACGCCCAGCAGCAATCCAACCACCAAGATTTTTGGTAAGTGGAACGCATCGATCGGATCAAGCCAATTAATTCGATAAGTAAGCACCTCCATGAATAGCGCAGAGATGGTATCCGCAAGAGGTGGAAATTCATTGGCTCTATCACGCCAGGGGGAACGGAAGAAATTTGGGGTGCGCTGGTGGATCGGTAGATCGGACTCATTGAAATCTAAATAATTAGCATCCAGATTGATAAAGTAATTCAGGTATCTTTCACCAAAAAATAAATTTCCGAGGCCCTCATCCCAGGAAATGCTGTAGAACTTGAGCGTAAGTATTCCCAAAAGGATATAAACTATCACGAACACAATGACCCAGAAGCCTGTGCTCGCAAGTATTTTTCTCAGACTTGATTCTTCCATTGCATTATTCGATTTTTTACGAATGATTGCTAGACTATTAATTGATGTCCATTCAGCTGTTCCATATCAGATCATCTGGATTTTGATCTGAGTCTTGACCAATCAAGAGAAAAAGTTTCCGCTGATTCTCCATTCTTTTTGTTGATTGTTGAAATAACCAGGAAATAGAGCAATAAGAAGCTGGGCATGATTTGAGTAACCAAGCGCTCAATCGAGGTATTCAAGTGCCAGTTCAAATCATTCGGTGTGAGCAAGTAGACCAGAAAGTAAATCACCCCTAATAACAGAATCCTTAGGGTCAGGAAGATTATTCCTCTGGATTGTGATTTTGGGAATGATATTCCAACAATAATTCCATATATGGCCAGTAGCGGCAGGGTAGGTATGACTAAATTCCCATAATTTGTTATCTGGCCTCTGGCGGACCTGAAAATTATCAAATACCTTGAAACGGAGACCAGCTTGGTTTTAATTGAGAGCAGATCCAGGCCAGACAGGATATCCCCTGGTGGTGCATAAGCAATTTTGAAATACAGGGTAACCATTAATAAAGGTGTTAACCCGCTGAGGAAATAACCCCACCACCTGGCTGATTGAGAAGAGCTTTTGCGAGAGACCAAATCAAGCAGCAGTTTTGAAACTATTATGGAAATTAAGAATGCCCAGCCCTCATTTTTCGTCCACAGAGAAGCGCCGACCAGGAAACCGGCTAATATCAGGTACCTTGGTTCATTCTCTGAACTCACATCTACGATTAGGAGTAATGCATTCGCAGCCAGGAAATAATATGCAATTGGAATGTCTGCGTACAATTTAAAGTTGAGCGACACGAAAAGTACGACAAATCCCAAAATACCGGCCAGCAGGCCTTGTAGATTGCCTCTAAAAACTCGAATAGATGCTGCCAATAATCCCACCAGAGATAATAGAAAGATCAATCCCAATAAAATGGGTGAAAGAACCGATCGTTCCCCCTGGATAACCCACAGCCTAGCGACATTCAGGGGTAAAAATAATGGGTAATCCAGGTGACTCCAAAAAAGCTCCGGGGAGAACCCTTTTACCCACTCGCCACCTGAAGCGAGAAAGCCAGCCCGCAGATTCCAGATCGCCCAGGCATCCCATTCCCCGAACGGAGTTTGAAAGCTTTCTCTTTGCCAGTCTGCCAGGAAGTTCAATGCCAGGATAATAAAAACTGCAGTCGTGATAATCGTTGTCATGTTTAGCGACGGGAATATCTTCTGCTTGCAAATGGAATCTCCCTCGTTCTTGCCTCTCCTATAGAAGTAAAGCCCAACAACCAAAAGAATAATGGTGAGTAATTCAATAATGAATATTCCGACTTTGAGGTGCTCGGGATTGAAGAATAGAATCAACAAGAAGAGGATGCATGATGCCAGGGTAAAACCGACTCCCGGTGCGAGAAAAAACTTGGCGATGAAACCAACTTTGAGATGGCTGCCTGCAAGATCAGGAATCAACAGCTGAACAATGAGAAAACCAATGATGATGGGGGTTGATATCGCCAGCAGAAATTCAAGGGTCATGGAATTCTATTGCTGTGCTTGCTTTTGAAGCAGCATGAAATCACCGCAATTCTTGACCGGCAATAGCTGGAATTGATCTTCAATTTGTGCGAGCTGCTCAGCCTCCAAAGCATTGCTGATGAAATAACGGAATAAGTTTAGCGAGGAGATTTGATCGGGATCATCCATCAGTACCACCAGTCTGGGAGAGAGAAAAAATTGGCTGCGGTAATACCATGCTAAGGTGATGGAGAATGGTGGCGCCTCCAAAGGATTGCCAATGAAGAGGACATCCTCCTCCAGGGGGATATTTTCCTTGAGACAGTTGTAGTTCCTGGCTTTATTGAGATTGATCTCGCGGTTAATAATTTCTGCAATATTCGGTAGTGGATCCTCTAAGGAGACTAATACAATAAACAGCAATCCAAAGAGGGCTACTAATCTTCGATCAAACCAGTTTCTTATCTGCATTGTTTGAAGCTTATCGTTTTTGCACGATGGACTCTCTTTGAATTTGAAAGATGGCTATAGTATATCCGTTAACTCAAGTACCACGCACAATTTGGCGTGGTACTTGACTGATTGTCCCCCAAACCCAATCAAGAGGTTTTATCGAATTTTTCCTCCACCATCAGTTTTGGATGCCGCAATAGGTCAATATCAAAAAGATGGCGATCATGATCCCGGCTTCCCACATCCATATCAATTTCGAGTTGATTCTCAGGAATATTAGATTCATTGCATTCTCTCCTATCATCGCCAGGATCAATATCCTGGGATTATTCTTGGAAATATGTGAACCATGAATACTGTGCCACAATCCAGCTGCCAATAAAAGGTCTTTAGCTGCCAAAAACCGCCAATCCATGAAATTGGCGGTTTTGTCTGAGAGAGTACTGGTATAGAGATTTTTAGATTAACAGATCACCTTTCGAGCGTCTTATCGGTTGCCTGGCTTAGTTTTTGCTGATGCATATCTGTGGATCTATTTAATTGCAGAGCACCACCACAGGTAGCAGAACTAACGGTGAAATTGTCATAAAATACATTTAGATTTTCTTGATCATAGGTCGTCGCAATAAGACCTGAGGAGCTCAAGCCCAGGAAACTCCCGTCTGTGATTGTGGTCAATAAATGTCCATTGGCATGGACTTCAATTATTGTCCCATCTCGCTTTACTTTTAAATGATTAATTCCATCTGCATTATTGATGTATGGAGAACTATCAACATAAAGCAGGTTCCATCCTTCGGAGTCGATAAAGCGCCAGATTCCAAAATAACCTTCCGGATCGATCTCAAATGTATATAACCGGCTCCAATTCTCCGCCAGTCCAAATACTAATCCATAAGTGCCGTAAACATTACCCGCAGTCCGTACATCTACACTGACAACATAATCTTCTGCCTGGAAACCTGGGGAGGCAGCAGCTGACCAGTTCGCATTTTTAACCGTGATGTTGTACTCGCCATGAATATATTGATACCCGGAATCAACATCTTGACCTTGAGGCCAACCGCTCTCGGGATTGCTGAAATCATCTTGGTACAGGACTCCACAGAAATTGCGACTTATGGAAGGAAGAAAAGTGGACATTCGGCACGCTGGTTTGCTTTCCGCAAAGCGATCGTGCACAAAGTTATCCCTTATATGCAAAACATCACCGCAGACAAGGTTGCTTGCTTCTGAACTGAAAGCGATGAAACGTCCCTCCTGTGAAATTGATGGTGTAAATGATTCTCCATTGCCTTCAACACCATCGCTGCTGATAGATACCCGTTGAGTCTGCTTTGTTTGCAGGTCATAGAGAAAGATATCCCCGGTTGAATTCAGATCATCTTGAATCAGGCCATCTGAAGCTGAATAAAAAGCTACGTATTTTCCGTCGCTGGAGATAACCGGAACGGTGGAATCACCGTTCCCCAGATTACCATCCCATGTCAATGAGAGAATGTCTGTCTGGCCGGTGCTCTGGTCATGGATGAATACATCTCTTGCTCCCTCTAGATCTTCCATTACCAGGTTGCCGGCTAAAGACGAGAAGACAATTAATTGACCATCCCCGGATATGGATGCAAGTTCAGATGTGTAATCCCCTTCGGTACCATCGCTTGCTACCGAGACACGTTTTGTATTGGCAAACTCCCTATCATGGATAAAAACATCGGGAGCCGAATTTGTGTCGCCAGGGACTAAATTGTTGGCATGGGAAGTGAAAGCCACATATCTCCCATCTGCTGAGATCGAAGGGTATGTTGAATAGTTATTGGCTTGTGTTCCATCGCTGGCAACTGAGACCAGTTCTGTTATTCCAGTAATTCGATCATGTACAAATATATCCGCAAAATTATTGGTGTCATCCACTACCAGGTTGCTCGCAGGAGATTGGAAAGCGACGATCTGTCCATTCGCAGAAATGCTTGGATTCCATGCAACACTATTAGCTTGGGTACCATCGCTGGCTACGGATACCAGGTATGTTTGATGGGTTTGAAGATCGTGGGTGAAAACATCCAACATCCCATTATTGTCACCAGTAACCAAATTGGATGCGTACGAAGAAAAGGCGATCATTGTCCCATCTGAGGAGAGTGAGAGACGCTCATGTTTTGATCGCCCTGAATCCTCATTTCCCTGGAATCCATCGGAATTTACAGAAATCCGGGTGACTTCTTCGGTCTCCTGATCGTAAACAAATGCATCCACTTTATTGTTGGTATCCCCATCGACCAGATTTGCAGCTTTTGAGTAAAAACCAATATAGCGTCCACCTCCCGATATTGCTGGGGAGTAAGATTCATCATTGCCCCCTTGACCTTGAGAATTGATCGATATACGTTTGGTTACAGAAAAAGTAGTATCTTCCTGGGTTTTCTGAAGGAGCTTCTCTCTGGCATTAACCCGCATCGGTGTTTGTGAGATCACTGCCAATCCGAGGATAAGCAGAAAAAGTGAAAAAACCAAGAATAGATTCTTCGTATTACGCATCGATGATATCCCTCCAGTTGAGTTGTTATTCGAAAAAATCACAGTAACTAATTCTCCAGGATAAACCCAATAAAACTTATACTGTCGCCATTCTATTTTAGAACAGTTTGCAAGACTGTCTCAAGGCGGAAAATCTTGAGTGCAGACAAACACATTTCGGTCGACCCAGTAGGAAGGAGTCCCATCAGAAAATTGGCAAATTGATATTCAAGGTCTAGAACAAACAGCCAGATAAGTTGGGGGAGTTCAAGAATTTGGGATAACAGTCCCCAGAAAGGTTTTGACAATCCTGTTTGTTTATTTATTATAGGGAAGATTCTCGCCAGGTCAATTGCATAACCCAGGTATTGCCGATATTTGAACCAGTTGATGTTCTTCATGCAATGATCTCCATTCAAAAATGAGTTCTTAGTTTTTTCTCTCGGTATCACTATGACACATGAATACTGCCAATCCAAGAGTTGCAACTGCCAAAAACTGCCATTTTGGGGAGAATTTACTGATTCCTTCTATTGACATCCAATACAATAAACGAATATCTCTCTTCTGTGGTTATCTGCCCAACAACGGGAGCATTTACGACCCCTATGTTAGGATATAATCCGCGCAAGGTGGTTACATCGGTTCGGAGATGGTAAATAGAGGAAAAAAATCCCCAAGTCATGGAACCAGGGGAAAGATTACGAGTCGATGAGAAAATTCAAAGGATGTACACATCAGACCACAAATATGCTAGGATTGGAACTTTGCCGAAGATGGACAGAAACCATTTTCTCGATAAAATCGTAAATTTTCAGCATACTGCTTGATTAATGATGAAAAAATTGGTACACAATCCTAGGTTTTTCTGGGTCTGGTTTTTCGCCAGCGCAATAATCTATTCCTGGATTCTCTTGGGACCTTTCGGGGAGTACTTCGAAAATCAGGCTATCCGGCTGGCAATTTTAGCATTTCCAGTTGCGATCAGCATGATTTTAATTCACTTGATCTGGAGCGGGGTAAACAAATGGACTGCGCTTTTGGTCACCTTGATCGGGTACAGCGTACTGTATAAACTTTTCAATTTTTTGCCTGGCATCAACACATATCCATTTACACTGACTTGGTCTGAAGGAACTGCCTATTATTTTGCCTCCTTATTCTTTGCAGAAAGGATCTATGGTATCGATGTCAATCTTCCGCTGATCAACCCTACCCGGCACATGCTGATGGCAATCCCATTCCTGGTATCTGGTTTACCAATTTGGGTCCACCGCCTGTGGGAAGTTTTTCTCTGGTTGCTCATCAGTGGTACAACAATTTTTCTATTTGTGAGACGGTTGGAAATTCAAGCAAACCTGATCCGCTGGGCTTATTTTGGTTGGTTCTTCCTTTTTATGTTTCAGGGACCAATTTATTATTTTCTACTGCTCAGTATTATTCCAGTTCTTTGGGGATTTGAACCCAAAAATTTCAGAAAAACATTGCTTCTGGTTGTCATTGGTTCCGTTTGGGCAGGTGCAAGCCGCGTAAATTGGTTCCCTGTCCCAGCGCTTATCGCAACTACACTGTATTTCATGGAAGGAAAAATAGGCGAAAGGAGCTGGCAGCGTTATGTTGCAAATCCAATTGTCTGGTTAGCAGCTGGTACAGCCACAGCCCTGCTCTCTTGGTATACCTATGCGCGCTTGTCTGGTAATCCCATCGGGGATTTTGGCATATACTTCACCTCAAACCTTCTCTGGTATCGATTGCTTCCCAATGAAACATTCAGCGAGGGTGTTTTATTTATGGCGCTGCTCGCCTCTGTCCCTCTTCTGGGCATCATCGGGATTCATATATATACATCAAGAAATAATTACCATCCCATCCGGCTTTTAGGTATTGGTTCGATAATGCTTGTACTTTTCTTGGGAGGATTGATCGTTAGTACAAAAATTGGAGGCGGTAATAATATCCACAATCTAGATGCATATCTATTGATATTACTGATTACTGGGAGCTATATCTACTTCGGAAGAACCTTTCCAGATTATGATAAGCCAGAAAAGGAGACCCCTGGAAAGCTTGTAAACCTTTTTGTGTCGCTGGCGGTTCTCATTCCAGTGTTATTTGCGATTCAAGATGGAAAACCAACCTCTCGACCAAATCCTGCGAAGGCAGAAAATGCTCGCCGGGCAATTCAGGAATACTCGACAGATGTCGTCTCTAATGGAGGTAAGGTATTGTTTATCGCAGAGCGGCAATTATTGACTTTTGGTGAAGTTGAAGGTGTTCCGTTAATCCCGGAATATGAACGGATGAATTTAATGGAGATGGTTATGGGTGGCAACCAGGCTTATTTGGAAGAGTTTCACAAGCGTATTGAAAACCAGGAATTTGATTTGATTGTGACCGAACCATTAAAAATAAAATTCAAAGGGAGGACAGAATCTTTTGGGGTGGAAAACGATGTTTATGTACGGGATGTTTCTAAACCTGTGCTCTGCTACTACGAAACTGTAAAAAAAATCTCCAGGTTCCCTATCCAACTGTTGGTTCCGAAGATAGAACCTGATAATTGCTCATAATTTAGAAAATTTTCTGTATATTTACTTTCGTCTTGGTGAAACATATTTGTCCGCGAATTTCACAATTTGCGCGAATATATTCAGGATTAGTTGTTTGTTTGAATGAAATATTGGTTTATGGCATTCATAAATTAACATGTTTTATGATTTTTCAAAATCTCGTGGAAAATAAATAATTTCAGCCAACCAATCTCGAGCGGGATACCGCAGCTCCTTTCAATCCCTGATATGAACCAGCCATTGGACCGAGCAGTTGGTAATGCGCTTTGAGGATTGGTACCCTGTGTGATCAGTCAATTCATCCAATTACACAACGTTCTTGACACTGCCTCATTCTATCGTCTCGATTAACATCACAGCTTCCCCCTCAACAATTATGTCGTTATGTTGATTCAAGCATCGTGTTTCCAGGTGAATGATCTTTTTATCTGGTCGCCACTTGGATACTTCAACCTCAGCTCTGAGCGTATCACCCGCCTTGACAGGATTCAAGTATTTCAGGGTCTGGCCAAGATATATTGCACCAGGACCGGGGAGATGCATACCTAAAACTGCTGAGATCAAACCGTTACTCAGAACTCCGTGAGCGATGCACCCCTTAAAACGTGTCTTTTTGGCAAAATCTTCATCGATGTGAATTGGGTTGAAGTCACCGGTGATCTCAGCCATTGAGGTGATATCATTTTCGGTGACTTCTTTGGTCATCTCGGCTTTTTCCCCTACATTAAAATCTACGCGGACCTGGTAATTTCCAGTCATAGTTTAGCCTCAATATAAATTTTTCTACACTTCAATCAACAAACTTTCACTTTTTAGTTTCTCTATGATGTGTGTCAATTTCCACATGGGTACATTGATTACCTCTGCTATCTCCAGGGTACTCCGAGAGCCATCTGCATAAGAGATTAAATTCATCATATCGCGCACTTGTTCTCCGCTCTTTTTTGTGCTGATTGTGGGGTAAAGTCCTCTCTTTCCTAGTTGTGGCTCACCTAGGACAGTCACTTTTAATCTTTCATTGGCTTCTATGCATTCAATGCATCTTTTCAAGATATCATACGAACCTTGTAATCCGGCAGGTGAGATAAAATCCATGTCATCCAGCGAAGTATGGTATTCAGGATATGTTCCATATTTTGATCTCATCACAGATACAACCGGCAAATCTACACCAGGACTGCAATATTGGCGCTCATCGCTCCCCCGATCGAGGAAAGAATATTGATGAAAGTCTGGGTGCGTGTGCTTTAAAACGTGCAATGCTACCTGGTCAGCGAGAGTGTTCTCTTGCCTGGAGGGTAAATATGAAAATCCATTGTTATCCCCGACACATGTAACGTTAAACCCAGCAATGATATTACTTTTCAACTCGTCCAGGTTGCGACTGAGATAGACAATTGAGCCAATGGTTTCTGGTATGAAGATGATCCTGTATGTGTATTTTCTCTTTTGAGTCAACAACCACTTAGCAAGATAGGTCGTGACTACTGGTCCTGATAACTCATTATTCCCTAAAGATGGATGGCAGATGTACGTGGAAAGAAAAACTTCCTGGTTTTGAGCTCCAGGTATGATTAATTCCCCGTAAGTCAAACTGCCGTTTGTGAGCTCACTGTCAATCACGACCCGGTACTCCCCCGGTTTCAACGATTCTCTTTGTGCATGGGTCAGACAAAATCCCCATCTTTCTTGGTAGTATGAGGTGGTATATGGAATGGCGCTTGGTTGCTCTGGAAGTGAGTACAAATGGTCCTGTAATTCATTTAATGAAACCGTCTTATTTATTGGAATTGAATACCCTACTACATGGAGATTTGATCGCTGAAAATCAATGATCTTATTCCCATCTGGATCGATCACGTATGCGTCTTTAATATTCCATTCTTTGGGGACAGTCCAATCAAATACTGTTTCTCCGGATGGCACCTCATAAATCTTTACCTCCGGCAAATCCCTTTGGATGATGTTCAGTGTTTGCCTGACACCATTTCCGGTAATACTGCGACAGATTGGAAACAGCTCTTCTGCTAATGCGTAGATCGATTCTCCTTCTTTCTGCATAATCCCTTTCAACTCTTCTCTTCGATTGAGTAGAGCAATCCATATGCTCGATTAGATTTGATGATCTCTGCCACTTTGGCGTACATATCCCTTGCTGAGATTGTGCGCAACCCAATCCCTTCATTTGGTCTGGAACCAGAATACAGCCCCTGCTCCCAAAGAATCTCTCCCATATTGTTTACATCAGTAAGCACTCCTTTCTCGAGATCCCTGACGAATAAGCCGTACGTTTTCTTCGTAGTCACACCAAAGATATCAGTGTAATTGCCGGTAAACTTCTTATGATAACGGTAAGGCACATCATGCATCTCTTCAATGTGATGATAAAACGTCATGCTTTTAAGATCAGAAAGGTCAAGCACGGCTATTTTTCCTCCGATTTCCATCAATTTGGCAAAAGGGGAATCACTACCATATCCGCTGAAATTATCAACATTGAATAGTTGGGCATTGGCACCGATGGCTGCAAATGAATAAATGGGATGACCACTCCGAACAGCTTCTGGGGATTGGCGCGCAGTTTCTGTTAACACTCCCATATGTGAAGGTGTGCTGCGTATGTCGAAGGGTACACCTTTAGTGAAATCGAAGTTGAATAAAGGGAATAACAGTGTGCCCTCCGGTCCAACGGCTTTCAGAAAAGAATCGAGAATCATCTGAGGAGACGCATTATATTTTTTTAACGTGCGTCGAAGACTGGAATGAATCAAAACAGTATCCCCAACGTGGATACCACATTTACCCCAATTCTCAGCTAACGCAGTTTCCATTATTTGGCTCCAATTCCTTTATCTTTGTATGATTATTAAATTTGCTGTATATTTTCCTGCTCGTCGATAACTCAACCAAATCCGATATTTGTTTGGCGATAAGGCTTGAGGTTTATCAACTTCATGAGAGATACTTTTATTTTTGATGTATGATTATACAGCGAATTTGGAGGAGCAGTGGTTTTGTACAAACGCCGGACGGTAAACAGAAGAAAACCTTTGAGAAGGATGAGATTGTATACTTCCATGAATACGATCCACAAGATGATTTAGGAGATTTATTAGCAACTCAGGTAGCTATGGATGTGATTAACGTTCTAGCTGAGGCGTATCAGAGCTTGTGGGAGAAATTTGGGTAAAAAACAAAAGAGACTTTTTGGCCAACAAGGAGTTAAGAATACTTAGGAGAATAACATGGCCAAGGAGAAACCAAAAGCAGAAGGAATGGTACGGAATATCTGCCGAAAGAAGCGCAAGCAGTACAATGCAGAAGAGAAGATCAGGATTGTAATTGAAGGACTACGGGGGTTTGTAACCATGATTGCTGGTTGGCAGGTTGTGAGGGATGAGTTGTCTAGGCTGTGGCAGGAATTGAATCGGAGACATTGCAATTCACGTGGGCGAATATTGATTGAATTTCAAAAAAACCAGATTTGGTAACCCGAGTTGAACTGCGGTAAACTAATGAAGGCCTGCGGTCAGCCTCTCTTGGTATAAGAAGATCTATCCTTGAATTAGTTAATTGATATCGATGATTTATTTGAGATTTGGTGATGGCTTCTTTGTTTAAGAGATTTGCTTCGACACCTTGGATTGCAGAGGTCATAGCGATGCTTGGGGGAATTGTGTATCTTATCCAGTTAATTAAATATGCCACCATGCAGGTTTCGATCCTGGATGAGGGTGCTTATCTTTATAAGGGATACTTGTTCGCGATTGGGCAATACACACCGTTTCAGGATTTTGGACCGTGGATGAATCATATGCCGTTCTCCTTCCTCATCCCGGGATATGTTCAAACCATCTTCGGTCCTGGCTTAAGAACTGGTCGATTTTTTTCAATTGCATTGGCGTTGTTTATGTTGCTCGGATTGTGGATTGTGTCGAAACGCCTGGGTGGTAGATGGTGGGCAGTGGGAGCTGTTTGGGCAGTAGCGTTAAACCCGATGTTCAGCCGAATTTATAGCAACGCTTCCTCGCAAGTCCTGATCGCTTGTCTATTAATCTGGATATTGGTTCTGGTCATGAACGAAAGAACGATTCCCTGGCAGATCTGCCTAGGAAGTGCACTGGCTGGGATTTCTCTGCTGACGCGATTAAATATGGCCCCAGTATTGCCGATATTGCTCGGGTATATCTTCTGGCAGCACGGAAAACGAACTGGCCTTTTGGCAACTACAACCGGAATCTTAACTGTAATCATTGGGCATGCTCTTTATTGGCCAGGGATTTTGCGGCTGTGGGCCTCCTGGCTTCCATCTTCACTGACACCCTTCTTAGATGTCTGGCGAAGGATTGATTCAGGAAACAAACTTTGGGATCCAGATCCATCATTTAATCACAGATTGCTCAGCTTTTGGTGGGGTATACGGTCGAATTTCATCGCTCTGGCAGGATTTATCGGATTGGGGTTTTTGGTCTTCCAACCTAAATCCTGGGAAAATGAGTTTTATCGTCGTTCGGGAATCTTTCTAAGCATACTGATTACACTCTTAGTTGCTGCGCATGCCTGGGCATCCTTGATGAAAAATTATTGTGTTTTTTGCTTTCAAGTCTATCTTACCTTTTTTGCACCAGTCGCATTCTTATTAATTATCATTATCTTCCGGGGGTGGAAAGGAGCCAGATCAATAGGATTTGTCCTTTATTCCAGTGTATTGGTACTTCTAATTTCAGCTGGAATTGGCTTCGGCACATATAGAGATTTTGGGCGCGCTTTGATCGAATTCTCCCGTTTTCTAAAAAAGGCGGGAGTTATCGCACGAAGAATTCCGCTTTGGAATTTTCTAGAAAACAGGTTCGGTTTGCCATATGAAACTTCAAAAGTTTTAATTCCCAGTCTCTTAGGTTTGGCAGTTGGAATCTTGGTGCTGTTTCTTGCTTGGAGTATATATAGACGACAATCTAATCGGAAGGCCGATGTTAATTTCGGTTTGATCGCCATAGCGATAATGCTAATAGTCGGGTTGATACTCTCTCCAACCAGTATATTAGGAAACGGTTACCAAGACAACGATTGCGAAGGTGATATGATTAATGCCAATGAAACAGCTGGTCAGTATCTGGCCGAAGTAATCCCGACCGGCTCACAAGTATATTGGCAAGGAACAGATTCTGTAGTTCCAATGCTTTATCTGCCTGGGGTTTCCTTGTATCTCCCTCAGATTGACCAAGATTATACGTATAGTCTGGGAGGAAATTCACAAGAAATGTTAAGAATTGGTCTCTGGAATGATGAGCTGGCGGAAGGTTGGAAGCTGGAAGCAGATTTTGTGGTTATAGCAGAGCAAAAGTATACCTCAGCGTGGGAAATTTTCTTTAAATCGGGCCAATTTGAGGAGCTGCCAAAATCTCCAAGCCTTGCCCCATGTCGGGATGAATCTCGTTTACGAATATTTCGCAGGAGAATAACAACTTGACGTTCTCGAATGGACCCATGATATACCAGCAAATGCCAAAATTTTTTGTTTGACGAGGTCTCCTTTCCTGTATTATGAAAATTCAATCTAATCGTTCCAGAAGCATTTTTATTTGATTGAGTATCTTAATCTGCTAGGTATATCTCCATAAAATATGCAGTTTTTCCGCAGCAGATTATTCTCACCCATATTTGCCTGTGAACTTCTATACACTCCAAAACCTCCCCCATTGGAATCCGGGATCAAGCTCATGAAAGTAACACTTATGCCTTAATAGGGTACAATCTGCAATCATCTTAGGAATTATGCTGATCGGCAAATTAATAAACTCTTAATCGTTTTATTGAGGATTACTGGATAAATGTGGAAAACGTTTCACAAGCTGTTTGCTGAAGGCAAGATAGTAGATGAAGATTTCACGTAGAATAAATAGAATTGATTTTTGATCCTAGAAAATTCGTTGTGGATAGAGAATATGCAAAGAGCAACTAGCGAAAACGAACAGAACGTTCAAATTTCTGAGGTTGGGCAAGAAACTTGGTCAGAGTTAATCCCGACAACAGATCCGCAAGCTGCTTTGAAATTCTGCCAGACATTAGTCAAAGCCCTTACTACCAAACCGAACAGTTTAATCACCACGGAAGGTCAATCAGAATCCGAGATTCCCGAATCCAGACCCGTAATATCCGTTGTGATCCCTGTGTTTGATGAAGAAGATAATCTTCCGGTTCTTTACCAGCGTCTTACAAAGGTACTTGGAGAGTTTGAGCCTGATTATGAGCTCATATTTGTCGATGATGGTAGCCGGGATAACAGTGCTCAGATTCTTCAAGAGCTGGCTGACCTCGATCCACGTGTTATCCTGATTCAACTGGCTCGCAATTTCGGTCATCAGATCTCCATCAGCGCTGGACTAGATTTTGCACGTGGTGATGGAGTGATAATAATGGATGCTGATTTACAGGATCCGCCGGAGGTTTTACCAGAATTCATTGAGAAATGGCGTGAAGGTCATGATATCGTTTATGCAATTCGCGCAAACCGTAAAGAGGGTTGGTTAAAACGTAATGCCTATTCGTTCTTCTATCGCATGTTGCAGCGTATTGCTAACATCAAAATTCCCTTGGATGCAGGAGATTTTTGCATCATGGACCGCAAGGCGGTCCTAATTCTCACCAGCATGCCAGAACGCAACCGTTTCATGCGTGGTATTCGCAGCTGGATTGGTCTTGATCAGGTGGGACTGGTATATGATCGGGATTCGCGTTATGCCGGGCAACCCAAATTTACCCTTTCACGGCTGATTTATCTCGCGCTAGATGGGTTGGTATCGTTCAGTTTCCTACCCCTACGAGCAATCTCGATCCTTGGATTCGTCATATCATTCATTTCGATCATTTTAGCCATTGGCTATGCAATCCAAAAATTAACTAGTGGACTTAACCCACCTGGCTTTGCAACGATTATCGTGGCGATTTTTTTCCTGGCTGGTGTTCAGTTAATCACATTGGGGGTAATAGGAGAATATGTAGGTCGCATATTCGAGGAAGTAAAGCATCGTCCCTTATACGTTGTAAAAAAGATCTCTAAAACTGCATGAATATGAAAATTTTGATGCTCAATAATGAGTTTCCGCCTTTAGGTGGTGGTACAGGAACCGTTAATCAAGCGATTCTTAAGCATCTTAGCAGTTCACCTGATCTTGAGATAGATCTAATCACCTCCTCGCCAAACAACGTATATGAGAGTGTAGCCTTCAACAAGCGGATCGACATATTCAAAATACCAGTTGATCGATTTGACATTCACCATGCTTCGAACAAGGAATTAATCCTTTACGCAGTGCGTTCGTTTTTTTTCGGTTTACGAAAGCATCGTGAAAGAAAATTTGATATGTGCCTTGCCTGGAGCGCAGTTCCAGCTGGAGCAAGCGCACTGGCCTTGAAAAAGATATCAGGATTGCCGTATATTCTCCGGGTAAGTGGTCCGGATATTCCAGGGTTTGAACAGCGCTACAGGAACCTGTACCCTTTTTTGAAGCCGCTTATCCAAGCCATATGGAAAAACGCAGAGACTGTGATTTCAAAATGTTCCGCTGAAGCCGAAATGATTTACGAAATCGATCCCAATATTGAGGTAACAATAATTCCAAATGGTGTTGATACGGACCGATTCATTCCCGGCGAACCCATCCCCGATGATGGTCCTCTGAAGTTGCTGTGTGTTGCAAGGCTGATCAAGCGTAAGGGACAACATCATTTGATTAAAGCGGTAAAACAAATCAGCGATCAAGGTGTTGACATCACTCTTGACCTGGTTGGCAGTGGGGATACCGAAGGGGAGTATCGCGAACTGGTGGAATCATTGCAGGTCCAAGACCAGATCGAATTTCGAGGATATATCTCTCGTGAGGAGATCCCTAATTTTTATGCCCAGGCGCATGTATTTGTTTTGCCCTCATATAATGAGGGTATGAGCGTTGCTACCTTAGAGGCGATGGCTTGTGGATTGCCTGTGGTTGTTTCTCGGACACCAGGTACCGAGGAACTTGTCAGAGAAGGAGAAAACGGATTCACATTTGAGTGGGGAGATATCGAATTGCTGACGCAGCTTTTGTTGAAATTAGATTCGGACCGAGCCTTGGCAAGGCAAATGGCCCTTGTGTCAAGGATGCAAGCAAAAAAGTTTTCCTGGGATTCCAGCGCGAAGAAATTTGATCTATTATTCTTTTCCCAAAATAACATCCATCCTGAAAGTCGCCGAGTCAAGTCCTAACTACCTGCTAATGTGCGGAATCTGCGGTTTTGTAATCGATCGAAGTAATGGTGAGGATCGATTTGACTTGTTAAAATCCCTGAATCGTACTCTTGAACACCGGGGTCCGGATAGTAATGGATATTATCTAAACGGTAATATCGGGATGGGGATGAGCCGTTTGGCGATTATTGATCTTACAAGTGGTGACCAACCCAAATTCAATGAAGATAAATCGATAGCTATTGTTTATAACGGGGAGATTTATAACTACCGGAACCTTCGTGATCAGCTTGAGAATTTTAATCATACATTTACCACCAACAGCGATACAGAAGTTATTATTCATGCCTATGAACAGTGGGGAGATGAATGTTTGCTCAAATTCAATGGCATGTTTGCATTTTCTATCTGGGACGATAAGCGGAAAAGACTTCTACTGGCCAGAGATCGCATGGGACAAAAACCGTTATACTGGCATTATTCTTCCAAGGGTCTTCTTTGGGCTTCTGAGGCGAAAGCGTTGCTCAAGGCACCTTGGCTGGATCGGAAAATCAATCCTCAGGCTTTGCATCATTACCTGACTTTGCAATATACTCCTGATCCATTGACAATATATGATGGAATTTTCCAGCTTCCAGCAGCTCACAAACTTGTTATGGAGGAAGGGCACCAACCGAAAGTATCTCGCTGGTGGCAGCTGGCTTTTGAACCAAAGTGGCAGATCGATGACCGAGAAGCGATCGAGTATGCAGGCGAGTTATTGAGAGAAGCAGTTCGTAGACGGCTAATCTCGGAGGTCCCACTGGGGGCATTCTTGAGCGGTGGAATAGATTCTTCTTTGATTGTCTCTTTGATGTCCGAAGTTTCGAGCTTTCCGATTAAAACCTTTTCGATTGGATTCGAAGAACGCCATTTTTCAGAAGCTCAATACGCTCGCCAGATCGCTGAGAAATATAGAACGGATCATCATGAGTTCATTTTCCGTCTCGATGATTTGACAAACGTTATTGAAGGCGTCATTCGCGCCACTGACGAACCTTTTGCCGACCCAGCTGCATTACCTCTTTACGAATTGGCTCGTCAGACTCAGCAGCATGTAACTGTTGCGCTATCAGGTGATGGCGGAGACGAAACTCTCGCCGGATACCTGAGATATGCTCTTGACAGATTTTTGCGCCCATACGCGGCCTTGCCGGACTGGATCACTCAAAAAGCGATTCCTGCTGGGGTTTCTTTTCTACCTGAACCTAAATGGATTCCAGAGGATCGCAATCCGTTAACTGGTCTGAAACGCCTGGATCAATTTTCCTCAACCACAGAAAAAGCCTCCTTGGTGCGTTGGGGATCTTACTTCAGCCACAAAGAAAAACTAGGCTTATATAATGATGCCTGGCAGGATGAACTTGCTGAAGATCGCACCGAGGATTGGCTTGTCAAAGCCTATGATGAGGCAAATGCCGATAGCCTTTTGGATCGAACATTATTTGTTGATCATGTGACATATCTCTCTGGAGATTTGCTTCCCAAGTCCGATCGTATGACCATGGCCCATTCAGTTGAGGCCCGGGCTCCTTTTCTCGATCCAGATTGGGTTGAATGGACTGCTCGTTTACCCGAAAAGTATAAAGTGAGGGGAATGCAAACAAAATGGTTATTAAGGAATGCTTTCCAGGATGAGATTCCTGCCAAGATTAGATCGCGGGGGAAACAAGGGTTTAGTATACCGGTTGGACATTGGTTACGATATGAGTTAAAAGAGTGGTCCAAACAAATAATAATGGAAAACAAGTTCATATTAGAAGCCTTCAATCCAATTGCAATTGAAAAACTCTTTCATGAACACAGCACCGGAAGGATCAATCACGGCAAGAAATTGTGGGCTCTTTTGATGGTAGCTATATGGGATAGGAGTTATTAAGAAAAATCCTAACGATTATAAGATGGTTGGCCACCCCGAAGTTGATATTGAAAAATTGTTTCTTTGTCAACGATTGAAAATAATAAATCAAGGCTTTTGAAAACGATTGATATAGTTAATAATCTGAACAAACTCATTCTTAAAATTCAATTTTCACAACAGATTTTGATAAAGGAATAATGTATTCTTTGATTATTTTCTCTCGTTATAGCCATAAAATTCATTCTTTTGTGGTCGAAAAATACTGCTCTATTTTCGTAATAATTGAATCTCAAATTAAACACTAATGGTGCAAACATTTAAACAAGCCATTAGGAATCCAAAGGTACGGATCGCACTTCAGCTTACCTTCACAATTGTAGTATTGGTATTGCTATTTAATTCAATTAATATTTCTGATTTATCCCGCTTCCTAAGTTCGATCAAAATTTTGCCTCTGATATTTAGCTTATTGGTCACCTTCCTGATGAGGTTTTTATGGGCATACCAGATCTCAATTACTCAAGCCCCGATGGACATGCATTTCAGTACATACGAGATCTTCAGAATTCAAATGATTGCCACATTTTATAGTCTGGTTCTTCCTGGGGATCTTCTCGCAGGTGGGGTATCCTGGTACAAACTATCTCGACCAGAACGAAAGTATATTGAAGCTGGAGCATTACTCGTTTTTTTTCGATTAGTTCAAATTTCATGTCTAATATTACTTGGATTGATTGTTGCTTTTTTGGATCCACAGCTCGGCTCTCCAGAATTTCGCACTTTAATAATTGTTGGAATATTGAGCATAATAATCATGTGGATTCTCTTTTTTTCAAATCAAGTTATGAGAATATTGGATTTTATTGTCAGCAAAGTGAATTCGGATTCCTCATTCCTGAAGAATCTATATGAAAACGTTGAAAGAATTTTAGATACGATTCTAAAATTTCGAACACTGGGCATGAATCGATTGATATTTGTGTTTTGTGTGTCATTAACTGCCCAATTCTTAGGGTTAGTTTATTTTTTCTTGTTAGCCAGGTCTGTTGATATTGACCTTCCATTTTATGTTATTGGTTGGATCAGCACTTTTGTTACTGTCATACAAATGATTCCAATTTCGATCGCGGGATTAGGAATTAGAGAAGCCAGTTATGCAGTATTGCTGCGCGATTATGGAATTTCTCCGGAACAGGCAATCAGTTTTTCAATCACTATCTTCGTTGTGTTTGTGATTGTAGGGTTAATTGGGGGATTATTTGAATTGAGTGATATATATCGAAATTGGCAGCGGAGAAAAAAGCCTGATTCAGATCGCAGTAAAAATATTACCAATTAAATAAAATTCGGCAATGCGAAAGAACTAGCAATGAATGACTTAAAAAATAAGTAGAATCAAAATGCTCCAGTTTGTTGTTCGAACAACATGTTTAGAAGGACTCGGTTTGGTGCATCAAGCAAATTTCTTGTTTTGGTGGGAAAATGGCTGGTTTGCCTCTAGCGATTGCAAGTATTCGCCACATAGCAACAGGATTTTTGGGGGAGCAATAATTTCAGTGCAAAAGTATTATTGTGACAATTTTATGCAGAAAGTTAATCATAGTGAATGATACAATGCATCGTTT
>JBFFEL010000047.1:0-26884 GCA_041558875.1 Anaerolineales bacterium | reverse complement strand
TGATTATCGCCGTTTGGTTTCTGAGAGCTATGCACGTGTCCGGGAGAGCAACCTACCGATTGAGGATCGCTGGCAGCGCTTTCGAGCCGATCAGGATAAGTTGTTCAAATCCCACCCACAAACCGCGCTCAATACAGCGCAGGTAGTAGCATTCACCTCTTTGAAATACTTCCCATACGACCCGAATTACAGGTTCGTCCTCCCAATCGAATCAATCTCTGATCGGGAAATTGAAACCATAAATCTCCATGACGATGGACCAACGCGGCTCAAGCCTTACGGACGAATAAATTTTGAGATTACCAGCCAGGCAGTTTCACTGACATTGTTCTGGATCATGGGTTATGGAGGTGGTACTTTCCTGCCATTCAAGGATCTCACCAGTGGAAGTGAAACCTACGCTGGCGGACGCTACCTCTTGGATACGATCAAAGGCGCGGATTTAGGCTTGGAAGGCGATAAATTAATCGTGGATTTTAATTTCGCTTACAATCCCTCTTGCGCCTACAATTCTCGCTGGCACTGTCCCTTACCACCTGCGGAGAACCATCTGCCTGTGCCTATCCATGCGGGTGAATTGCGCTTTGAAGGAGATACAATGGGTGACCGTTGACTCACCTATCTATACTAGGTATAATCCTCACACATTCTTTATAATGACAACTCTCTCTGGGAGGAGTAGGTGTTGAAGGCGCTGACAGAGAAGGTACGGCTAGAAGCTGAGAGCCCCCGCAGATGCCTTGCCCCGAATGTCGCCCGGAGATACTGCCGAAGAAATCAATTACCAAAAATTATGAACAAGCTTAATTGAGAGTAGAACGGCACGGGTAGCCCGTTACAGCGAAGCCCTGATGTTGGTCGGGGTGACGAGTGTGCTGGTCAGCAATGTCCAGCGAA
This sequence comes from Anaerolineales bacterium, assembly GCA_041558875.1. GTDB lineage: Bacteria > Chloroflexota > Anaerolineae > Anaerolineales > UBA4823 > PFL25. The sequence continues at coordinate 25,987 of JBFFEL010000047.1, read as the reverse complement.
TAGAGGTGGTACCGCGGAAGTAACCCTTTCGTCCTCAAAGTGGATGAAAGGGATTTTTGTTTAATTCTTATGAAGATGAAGTTTGGAATTTGATCGTCTCTGGATGGAGACCAGCATGTCTTTAAGCAAACATTACCAACCAGATGAAATGGAACCCAAGTTGCGGTCAGCCTGGGAATCCGCCGGAGTTTACCAATATTCTTCTGGGGATCAAGTTTCTATTTATTCTATCGACACTCCACCTCCAACAGTCTCCGGAAGCCTTCATCTTGGACACACCTATTCCTATACCCATACAGATGTCTTCGCCCGGTTTCACCGTATGCGCGGGGAAAATGTGTTTTACCCAATGGGCTTTGACGACAATGGGTTACCGACCGAGCGCCTGGTTGAAAGAAAGCTGGGTGCAACTGCCGAAGAAATTGGTCGCCAGGCATTCATCGAGAAATGCCTTAAGATCAGCCAGGAGATAGAAAGCGAATACCAGAATTTATGGCAGCGCCTGGGATTATCAATCGACTGGCGCTACACTTACCGGACGATTGATGAGTGCTCGCGACGAACTTCGCAACGTTCCTTTATCGATCTCCATCAAGCCGGATTGGTTTATCGCCAGGAAGCGCCTACAATCTGGTGCCCCGAGTGCGGGACGGGGATTGCCCAAGCTGATGTTGACGATCTGGAACGTCAAAGCGAGCTGGTGACTTTGAAATTCCGGTTAAAAAATGGAGATAGCTTACCCATTGCCACTACCAGACCAGAGCTGCTCCCCGCCTGTGTGGCCGTGTTTGTCCACCCAGACGATAAACGTTATCCGGATTTAATCGATCAGCAAGTTAAAGTGCCGTTATTCGACCGTGAAGTCAAAGTTTTTGAAGATCCAGCCGCTGATCCTGAAAAAGGGACCGGTGTGGTAATGTGCTGCACCTTCGGTGATACGATCGACAAGCACTGGTGGTATACCCACCACCTCGATCACGTGGAGGCGATTGACCGCCAGGGCAAGATGACCTCTGCCGCAGGTGAGTACGCAGGATTAACGGTGGAAGATGCCCGTAAATCTATCAAATCCAGGTTAGAAAAGGATAATGAGATCCTTGAGCGGCAGAAGATCTCGCAAATCATACCTGTCCACGAACGATGTGATACACCAGTTGAGCTCATCATGAGCCAGCAGTGGTTCATCCAGCTATTGGCACACAAGGATAAATTCCTGGAAATCGGTGAGCAGATCGATTGGCACCCACCCCACATGAAATCCCGTTACCGCTCCTGGGTAGAAAACCTGGCCTGGGATTGGTGCATCTCTCGCCAACGTTATTACGGCATCCCCTTCCCACTGTGGTACTGCCAAGAGTGCGGTGAGGTGATCCTGGCAGATATTGAAGACTTGCCGATCGATCCCATAGAAGATAACCCTGCAGCTCCATGCGGATGTGGGAGCATGAATTTTATCCCTGAGCAGGATACTCTCGAGACCTGGGCAACTTCCTCTCTCACCCCTCAAATTGCTGGACGCTGGGTCTGTGAAGAGAGTGGCACCACTGATCTTTACAAGCATGTGTATCCATTTTCGCTGCGACCCCAGGCACATGAGATCATCCGCAGCTGGGCATTCTATACGATTGCCAAATCTCACTTCCATTTCAACCGCATACCATGGAAAAATATCGCCATCTCTGGTTGGGGGATAGCTGGTGAAGGGATGGGTAAAATCAGCAAGAGCAGAGGCGGCGGACCTGTGCCACCGATGGAGATGATCGATCGCTATTCGGCAGACGCAGTACGTTATTGGGCAGTCAGCACCGGGTTAGGCAAAGATGCTGTGATAAGCGAGGATAAAATTAAATTAGGCTCTAAACTGGTCACCAAACTCTGGAACGTAGCCCGGTTTAGCGAACGATTCCTGGTAGATTACAGCGCTCCAATTTCACCTAAGGGATTACCTTTAACTCCAGCCGACCGCTGGATCCTTTCCCGCCTGCAGCAGCTGATCCGCCGCACCACGGAGCTGTTGGAGGCTTATGAATATGCAGCTGCTAAGAGCGAGATAGAAAATTTCTTTTGGAGCGAATTTAGCGACAATTACCTGGAAATGTGCAAACAAAGGCTATATTCAGGTACACAAGAAACCGCTCAGTACACCCTGTACCTCGTGGTTTTGACACTTACCAAGCTGCTGGCACCTTTCCTACCATTTATCACCGAAGCAATTTACCAGGGAATATTTGCGGATTCCAATGGAAAAGAGCCACGTGAATTCAAGTCTATACACCTGGCGAATTGGCCAACTGCAAATCCAGACCTAGAAGATGAAGACGCCGAACAGGTCGGCGCCTACCTGGTAGATATTGCTACCGCGGTCCGGCGATATAAAAGCGAAAATAGCATGTCCCTGGGAAAAAACTTGAAGCGATTAATGATCACGACTGAGGATGGAAAGATCGATCACATGTTTGCAGAAGCTCGAGAAGACTTGCTCAGCATAACTCGCGCTCACAAGTTGAAATTTGGTGATGAGATAACCTTTGACGCAATAACTATTCTGGATGCGAATAAGATCAAAGTCTCTATTGAGCTTTGAGACAAAGGAGAATTATTACAAAATGCCAACATTCCCATTCATGCAAGTCGATGCATTCACTACGCAAAAGTTGGCTGGCAATCCATGTGCTGTTTTATTCGAAGCAGATGAATTGAAAGAGGATGAGATGCTAGCAATTGCTCGAGAAATGAATCTCGCAGAAACCGCTTATGTTATGCGCTCCAACCTGGCGGATTATCGAGCGCGATATTTTACTCCGGCATTGGAAATTCCTTTTGCAGGGCACCCCACGATAGCTGTTGTTCACGCATTGGTTGAATCTGGTCGATTATCTCTCACTGGGGAGCATACTGAGATCACCCTAGATCTGCAAGCCGGAATAATACCAATCGAAATCATTTCTGTGCAGGGTAATATTAAACGCATCATCATGACCCAGAACCAGCCGGTCTTCATGAAAAAATATGATCCTGATGAAATTATGCCGCTTTTTGGGCTCGAATCTCTCGATTTATATTCGTCCCAAACTCTGATTCAGACTGTAAGCACTGGTACACCCCAGTTAATGGTCCCTCTAAAGGATTTAGAAGCCCTAAGACGGGCACAAATGAATATTCCTGCTTTTAAAAAATTTCGATCAAAGAGTGATTTCTATAGTGCCCATTTGTTTTGTGTAATTGGAGTCACGTCTTCCGGAGATACATTCGCAAGACACCTTGATGCGCCACCCGATCTTCTCGAAGACCCCTTCACCGGATCTGCCAGCGGCGGAATGGCCGCGTACTTGTGGCATTATGGCATGATCGACCAGCCAACTTTTATTGCCGAACAGGGTCACTGGCTCAATCGGCCAGGGCAGGCAAGGATTGAAGTTGTCGGCACACCTGAGGACATTCGAGCAGTTAAAGTTGGCGGCCAGGCAGTTACCGTCATTCAAGGTGATATCATTCTTTAGGATAAAATTCTTAGTCAACAATTAATTGTGATCAAATTCCACCCCGGAGTCTATTGATGGCCTTATTTACCCTTCCCAAAACGTACGATTTCAAATCCACCGAAGATCGCATCTATAACTGGTGGGAGAAAGAAGGTTTTTTCAAACCCTCTAATGATCCCAATAATCCAGATTTCGATCCGCAGGTGAAACCATTTGTGATCTCGATCCCCCCTCCCAATGTAACCGGCGAGCTGCACCTGGGTCATGCCATGTTCGTCTCGATGGAAGATCTGATGATCCGCTACCATCGCATGAAAGGCATCCCCACCTTGTGGGTGCCGGGAACAGATCACGCTGGTATTGCCACCCAGCTGCAAATTGAAAAAGCCCTGGCAGAAGAGGGTAAATCTCGGGAGGAGGTTGGGAGGGAAGAATTCCTGCGCCGAACCTGGGAATGGAAAGAGAAATATGGCGGCATCATCACCCAGCAGATTCGTCGCCTGGGTGCATCGTGTGACTGGGAAAGGGAACGCTTTACGCTCGATGAAGGCCTATCGCGAGCTGTGAGAGAAGCATTTGTGCGTCTTTACGAGAAAGGCTTGATCTACCGTGGTCCGCGCTTGATCAACTGGTCACCGGGTTTGAAAACCGCCGTCTCTGATCTGGAGGTTGAATACTCCGAGGAAGCCGGCACACTATATTATTTCAAATACGTCCTAGCGGATTCTGAATCAGATTTTATTCCCGTGGCGACAACCCGCCCAGAGACCATTCTCGGAGATACAGGATTAGCCGTCCATCCCAAGGATCCTCACTACCGGGAATATGTTGGTCGAGAGGTGGTCGTCCCAATTTTAGGACGCCGAATCCCTGTCGTTGCGGACGAGTACGTCGATCGGGAATTTGGAACAGGGGCATTAAAAATCACTCCTGGTCACGATCCAAATGACTACGAAATCGGGGAGCGGCACAATTTAGGGGTGATATCTGTGCTGGACGAAGCTGCCAGGGTTAACCAACATGGAGGACCATACGCCGGACAAGATCGTTTTGAAGCTCGCGATAATCTCTGGGAGGATATGCACGCGGCAGGTTTAGTGATCAAAGAAGAACCGTACATGATGAAAATCCCCCGCTCACAACGCGGTGGGGAAATCATCGAGCCAATGATCTCTACCCAATGGTTCGTTCGCATCCAGCCTTTAGCCGAAGCCGGATTGGAAGCGGTTCGTGACGGTCGCATTCGCATCATCCCCGATCGTTTTAAAAAAGTCTATTACAACTGGCTGGAAAACATTGAAGACTGGTGCATCTCCCGCCAGTTGTGGTGGGGGCATCGCATCCCGGTTTGGACCTGCCAGGATTGTGGTGAGGTGATTGTCTCCCGGGATGATCCAACCGGCTGTACTCAATGCGGCAGCGATAAGATCGTCCAGGATCCAGATGTCCTGGATACATGGTTCTCTTCCGGCTTGTGGCCCTTTTCCACCTTGGGCTGGCCTGAGGATACTCCTGATTTCAAATATTTCTATCCAACCTCCATCATGGAGACCGGTTACGATATTTTATTTTTTTGGGTCGCCCGCATGATCATGGATGGCCTCGAGTTCACCGGAGAGATTCCATTTCACACCGTCTATCTGCACGGCCTGATCCGGGATGAAAATGGCCGCAAAATGAGCAAAACCTATGGAAATGTGATCGACCCTCTGGTAGTCATGGATGAATTAGGGACGGATGCGCTGCGGTTTACCCTCCTAGTTGGGTCAACCCCCGGAAATGATATGAACCTAAGCCTGAAGAAGGTGGAAGCGAACCGCAATTTTGCCAACAAGATCTGGAACGCAGCCCGATTCGTCCTGGGAGCTCTTGAGCAGGTGCAAGATTTGCACGTACCATTAGAAGAGACCGAACCAATTCCCAGCCTGGCTGATCAGTGGATTCTAGCCCGTATCTCGATCCTCATCCGGGATGTCGAACGCCTCTTTCAGAATTACCAGTATGGAGAGGCCGGTCGCCAGATATTCGAATTTTTCTGGAACGAGTATGCTGATTGGTATTTGGAAATCGCCAAGCTGCAGCTCGCAGAAGGGGATCGCATGGCGTTCAGCACTACCCGCAATCTGGTCCAGGTACTGGATACCTGTTTGCGTTTGCTGCATCCATTTACTCCCTTCGTAACGGAAGAAATTTGGGGGCACCTGAAAACAGCCAGCCAGGAACTTCAGCAGCCGATAAATCCTGGGCATGGATCTGAATGGGAAAAAGCATTGATCGTCGCCCGCTGGCCAACACCACAACCGGCGAGTCACTGGGAGGATCAGGCCACCGCTGATTTTTCGCTGATCATGGATCTGGTGCGCGCCATCCGCAACCTGCGGGCAGAGAAAAATGTCAATCCTAAGGTATCCCTCCCGGCGACATTTGTTGGAGGCGGACATACTCCAGTTCTCCAACAGCAATCAAACACGATCGCCTCATTAGCCCGGCTTGACCTCCAAAGGATGACTATTGTAGAAAAACTTAGGGAGAAGCCAGATGGCACCGTTGCACTGGTTGTAGGCTCAGTAGAGGTCTATTTACCGATGGCAGAAATGGAGGATCCGGAAGAGCAGCGCAAACGTTTGGAAAAAGAGCTGGCCGAGTCCATGGGGCAAATTGAGCGCTTGGAAGCTCTCCTGGCGGGACCCTTCGCAGAAAAAGCGCCCAGCGATGTGGTTGATAAGGAACGCCAGAAATTGGTGGATTACAAGGACAAAGCAGCTAAAATTAACTCCCAACTTAAAACGCTAGAATAATTTTAGATCAAAATTAGCTAATGGCCTGATCGGATAAGATTTTCATTTTGTGCATATCAATCTATCTGAGGAACACATGAACAAAAAGGAAATGATTTCTGCCCTGGATAATGGTAGAGCCGAATTTCTTGAAATCATAAATGAAATTTCCGCTGAACAAATGGAACTACCGGGAGTGGTGGATAGCTGGTCGGTTAAAGACATTTTGGTCCATTTGACCAGATGGGAAGCGGAAATAATCAAGTTCATGTGGCAGACGGGGAAACGCATCCAACCAACGACCGCTCATTTCGATCAATTTACCTTGGATGAGATTAACGAACGCTGGTATCAGGAGAGCCGTAATCGCCAATTAAATATTGTTTTGAGCGACTTCTTAGCTGTTCGCAATCAAACTAAACGTAGGATGAATGATTTCTCCCAGGAAGAATTAACCGATCCTGATCGCTATGCTTGGCTCAATGGTAAAACGCTGTGGAACTGGATCGCCGGTGATAGCATCGAACATGAAGCCGAACATAGAGTACAGATTGAAGCCTGGTTAGCCAGAGAAGGATTGAGTACATGAAGATTGGGTTTGTTTACCCGCAAACAGAATTCGGTAATGATCCCGAGGCGATTCGCGATCTGGCCCAAACAGCCGAAGGCTTAGGGTATGCTCATATCCTGGCCTATGAGCATGTCATAGGCGTGAATCCAGATCGATATGATGATTGGGATGGACCTTACGATTTCAGGAGTTCCTTTCAGTCCCCGTTCTTGTTATTCAGTTATTTAGCTGCGGTCACGGAGAGCCTGGAATTCACCACAGGAATTCTGATCCTACCCCAACGCCAGGCGGTTTTAGCCGCCAAACAAGCAGCCACCCTGGATATATTATCCAACGGTCGGTTACGTCTGGGGGTCGGTATTGGTTGGAATAAACCGGAATATATCGCCTTAGGCGAAAATTTTCATAACCGCGGCCGCCGGATCGAAGAGCAGATCAGCCTGATGCGCCAGTTGTGGACCCAACCTTTAGTGAATTTCTCGGGTCAATGGCATAACATCTCAGACGCGGGGATAAATCCCCTGCCGATTCAAAGACCGATCCCAATTTGGTTCGGTGGGCATGCTGACCAGGTTTTGCGACGCATCGCGTTGATGGGAGATGGCTGGATACCCGGTTACAGCACAGGGAAAGATGCAGGTCCAGCCTTGGTCAAACTTGAGCGATATCTCGACAGGGCCGGCCGGACCCGATCCGATGTTGGCATAGAAGCCAGAATTCGATTCGCAGAAGGAGATCCCCATACCTGGGAGCAGCTATTAAATGGCTGGCAAGATGCTGGTGCGAGTCACATATCATTCAATACGATGCAAGTCGGTTTTGATACACCGAGTCAACATATTGAGGCGCTGAACTCCTTCGCCTCTACAATGGAGATCAAAAAACGTTGATTGAGGGAGGATGTCAATTCAAATGAGAGTTAATATTCAAGACACTACTTCGTACGTCGAGCAAGCCGGCGAAGGTCAGCCCTTGCTTCTGATTCATGGCTTCCCTCTTAATGTTGAAATGTGGCGGCCGCAGCTAGAGATCCTCTCCCAGCATGCAAGGGTAATCGCTCCAGACCTGCGCGGCCATGGACAATCCCTACCCACTCCCGGTCCTTATTCTATGGACATGTTGGCTGACGATTGTGCAGAAATCCTGGAAAAATTAGGGATTCATCAGCCGGTTGTAGTCTGCGGCCACTCCATGGGAGGCTATGTCAGTTTTTCATTTTTATGACGCCATCCACAGATGGTGGCTGGATTGATCCTGGTTGCTACTCGAGCGGGTGCAGATAGCGAAGAAGGAAAAAATAACCGGGACAATGCTGCCCAACAAGTAAAGAGCGAGGGCATCCAACCTGTTGTAGATAGTATGCTGCCGATACTGATGGCCCCAAAAACCTACCAGGAGCAATTCGACTTGGTCGATCAGGTTGAAGAAATTATGGCACAAACTTCATCCGATGGAATGATCTCTGCCCTGATGGGTATGAAAACCAGGCCTGACTCAATGCCAACCCTTAAAAAGATCAAACTGCCAACTTTGATCATACACGGTGCTGATGATCAGATCATCCCAATAAGCGAAGCAGAAGCCATGCACTTTGCAGTTGTCGGTTCCCGATTCGAGATCATACCTGATGCAGGTCATCTGCCAAATCTAGAACAAAGCCAGATGTTCAATCAAGTGGTGAAGGATTTCCTATCTGCGCTGCAAGATTGATTTATTCTCCAGCTTTGCTGTTCAGTAATCAAATTTCATCAAATATAAGTAGTGATCTCTTGCCGGAACTGTAAAGCAGCACAACATCAAATTGTTCTTTTAAAACAAAAATGGGGGAAGTGGAACCCCTTGACGGCACAGAACATTTGTGCTAAAATCGTTTCTCACCAAAAAAGACCCAACAAGTACATATAAGGAGATACAACCATGTCAGATCATCATGTCGTCCATGTCGAGTTTTCCGCTCAAGACCGGGAGGCTGCGACGAAGTTTTACAGTGATCTTTTCGGTTGGAAATTCCAACAATTTCCGGAAATGGACTACGCCACCTTTGACACCGGAAAGGAAATTGGTGGTGGATTGAACCCGGTATCTGACACCTACCCAGCGGGCGCTGTCGTGGTCTATATCGGTTCAGATGATATCGATGCCGATCTGGCTAAAGCAGAATCCCTGGGCGCGAAAATTCTCCAGCCAAAAACCGAGATTCCCAATACTGGTTGGTTTGGATTCTTTGCCGATCCGACCGGCAATATGATTGGCTTATTATCTTACATTGAGCAAGAATCTTAGGCCAACTATACTATTATTCAGACCTCCATACTTTATACAAAATCTGATTGCTTGAATCCTCGGCAGTCAGATTTCCTGTTTCAAGTTTCTAGAGCTTTAGATGTCTAGGATTAACATTTTCCCGTCAACTCGGGACAAGAAGGCGACATCTAAAAATGTCATTCCACACCCCACCAGGCCTGTCCCAGATCGGACAGTTCTGGGAGTTGAGGAATCCCTATAGTAGAATAATGCTTGTTTTTATTCAAGATCAATCCAATAGTTGAAATCCACCATGAGTGTAATTTGAATAGCTCACAACAATCAACAAAACAAAAAAATTATCTTATCGTCTTTGCATGGATATTTGCCGCCCTTTTTGTCATTTCTTCCATAGGGGTAATTTTCTCATTCTTCCCCACCAAAAAATTACTCAACCCGGATTTCTACAAAAGCGCGCTTGAGAATGTTCGCATTTACGAACGACTGCCAGAATCGATCGCCCAACAACTGTCAGCAAACCTCTCTCAGGGAGTCACGGGTCCAGATTCACCTGTGTATTTGCTGCTCCTCACCCCGCAAGAATGGGAGTCCGTCCTCAGCGGATTAATTGAACCAAACTGGCTGCAAGCTCAAACTGAGAGTATGCTTGACCAAATCTTCGAGATACTGCTGGTTTCTCAGGACCCACTCAATACACCGATTAGCATTTCGATCAGCGAGGTTAAAAACCGCCTAGCCGGGGAAGAAGGAATACAAGCATTCAACGAAATTCTCAATGCACAACCGGATTGTTCCTTTGACCAGCTGATGGGGCTGCTACAGCTGGGTTTGGGGATGGAGACCCAAATTGACACCTTGCTATGCAAACCACCTGATAATATTATTTCTGAATTAAATCCAGTGGTGCAATCTTTTCTATCCGCAGCAGTGGAATATGTACCGGATCAGATATCATTCACCTTGCCCGTAGCCATGCTGCGAGGTCCATCAGCTGAAAATCTTCAAGAGTTGAATCCGGGCGAACTGCCTGAATTTATCGAGGCACTACGCTTTACCAATACGCTGATCACCTGGAGCCCACTGCTACCAATAGTTTTCATCCTGTTGGCAACCGTTTTTGCCGTCCGGTCGCTCAGGGATTTTCTCCGTTGGTGGGGCGGCGCCTTTTTAGCCGCAGGGGGGATAAGTTTGATCATCATTCTCATTCTTTACTTAACGATGGATTGGGGTTTAGCCCGGTTCATCCCCATTCCACTCAGTGTTTATCGTTTGCCACCCCTCCTTGTGCAGATAGGGCTATTTGAATTATCCCAGGAGCTGGTAAACAGGATCGTTTTATCGGTTTTAACCCCCGCCGGTATCCTCACAATACTTGGCATTTTGCTGCTGCTCAGCACGTATCTCATCCCCAAGGATTCACCTACCCCAATAACACCGCAAAGAGAAGAGTCAGATTCAAGGATAATTGAATGAGATAGAAAACCTGGTGGGTTTGAGGGAGGAAATTTCGAGCTAATCGAATGATGTTGGATATTTGATATTAGATATTAGGAATTATTCCCCATCCTGTAAATACTTGCGCTTCCATTCGAATAACTTATTAAGCGCTTCGATCGGAGACAATGTGTTCATATCCAACTGGTCGAGGTCAGACAGCAGCGGATTTGTCTCCGGAAACAGCGCCAATTGTTGTGGAGCCTGAGGATCAATTCGGACCGCTTTTCCTGAACTATCCTCGAGCTGTTGGAGTATCTCGCTGGCCCGCTGTACAACCGGTCCTGGTAACCCAGCCAGCTGGCCGACATGGATGCCGTATGAGCGGTCTGCGCCACCCGGAACGATGGTGTGCAAGAAGACAACCTTGTTTTCCGCTTCGCTGACCGCAACATTGTAATTGCGAACCCCAGGCAGCAGGTCAGCGAGTTGGGTCAATTCGTGATAATGGGTAGCAAACAAAGTCTTCGCCCGCAATCCAGGATGATTGTGGATGTATTCAACTACTGCCCAGGCGATAGATACGCCATCATATGTACTGGTGCCGCGTCCGATCTCATCCAAGATCAACAAACTGCGGTTCGTGGCGTGGTGCAGAATATTCGCCATTTCCACCATCTCCACCATAAAAGTAGATTGGCCAGCATAGATCTCATCCTGAGCTCCAATACGAGTGAAGATGCGGTCCACCAGACCGATTCGAGCAGCATCTGCGGGAACATAGCTGCCAATTTGAGCCATAAGCACGATTAATGCTACCTGCCTTAGAAATGTTGATTTGCCAGACATGTTTGGCCCGGTGATGATGCGTATACGCTCCTCAGGATCGAACTCTGTATCGTTGGGGACGAATCTTTCGGTAATCATCAGCTGTTCGACCACCGGATGACGCCCTTCACTGATATCCAAAATATCCTCGGCAACCACCTCGGGCTTTACATAACCATTCAAGGCTGCTGCTTCTGCCAGACTGGCCAGCACATCTATTCGAGCGATCATGCGGGCCGTCAAAAGCAATTTCTCTACAGACCCGGCAAGTCTTTCACACAGCTCTTTGAAAAGCCTGGCTTCAATCTCATGGATGCGCTCTTCGGCATTAAGTACCAGCGTCTCGTATTCTTTCAACTCCGGAGTGATATAGCGCTCAGCGTTTACCAGCGTTTGCTTGCGAATGTATTCTTCCGGGACCATCTCCACATTTGATTTGGTGACTTCAAGATAGTAACCAAAAACTTTGTTATAGCCGACTTTCAGGTTTTTTATACCTGTATTCGCCCGTTCCACTGATTCCAGATTGGCGATCCAATCCCGGGCATGCCTGGAGCTCTCGATCACGCCATCTAATTGCGCAGAAAATCCCTCCCGGATCACCCCAATATTCTTCATAGTCGCCGGTGGGTCATCTGCAAGCGCCGATTGGATTAGATCCAGCTCTTGGGTGCACAGGTGAAAGTTCTTAATCACTTCTTCCAAGGCAGGTTCTTGTTCGGGGAGCAATTCCTTTATCCCAGGCAGTTGCTGTAGGGTATTGCGCATGGCAACCAGATCACGTGGCTGACCAGATCCACCTGCAATTCTCTGTGTGAGGCGTTCCAAATCTGCCAAAGGTTTAAGCTTTTCTCTCAACTCCGCCCGGGCCAGACCATTTTCAACAAAATACTCGACTCCATCTTGCCGTTTGCGGATCAGGTCCAGGTCCAACAGGGGTTTGCTCAGCCATTGGTAGTTCAACCGGTTTCCCATGGGAGTGATGGTGTGCTCCACCACTCCCAGCAACGCTCCGGTTTTCCCGCCATCACGGATTGTTTCGGTCAATTCCAAATTCCGGCGTGTGGCTGCATCCAGGGTCATGAACTCGCTCAATCGGTATGTCGCCAGACTGGCCAACAGTTTTAGTGAACTGGGACGGGTTTCATCTAGATATTGTAAGAGTCCCCCCGCGGCGGAAATTGCCAATGGCATCCCACGGAGGCCAAAACCATCCAAAGAAGCCGTTTCGAAATGATCCAGCAAAATCTGCTGGCAGCGTGCTGACTCAAAGCGCCAGGCGGGCCAGGGGGTTAAGTGTCCCGGCAGTTCATTCTCAAGTGAGGTGCCCTCTGCAAAAAGGATCTCTGCAGGATTCAAACGCATCATCTCCGCCCGCACAGCTGGTTCAATTTCTTGCGCCGCAATTTCAGTGGCAGAAAACTCTCCTGTAGTGATATCCACATAAGCCACACCCGCATGCGCATCTTGCCAGACAATGCAGGCTAAATAATTATTCGCATCTCCAGGGAGCAGCCCTGGTTCAACTATCGTGCCAGGCGTCACCACGCGGGTCACCTTGCGCGGCACCAATCCCTTGACAGGTTGATCACCAACCTGTTCACAGATCGCCACATGATAGCCCTTATCAATCAATCTCGCCAGGTAGTTCTCGACTGCATGGTAAGGAATCCCAGCCATTGGAACCCGGACACCCTTGGCAACATTGCGCGAGGTCAGCACAATATCCAATTCGCGTGAAGTTGTTTCAGCATCCTGGTCGAAGGTCTCGTAAAAATCTCCCAGCCGGAAGAACAGGATTGTATCTGGATATTGGCTTTTAATCTCGAGATATTGCTTGCGAATTGGGGTGACATCTTTTGAACGAGCCATGTGTTCATTGTATGATGAGCAGGAAAAATGTTCAAGATCAATTCAAAAATTGACTTCAATTTCCCCGGCTGCCAAAATTGTTGCCTTTTTTGGATCTTCATCTTATAATCAAATCACTATACTCGTTCAGAAAGGAGATGTATCCAATGGCAAGCGTAACGTATGACAAAGTCTACAAACGCTTCGGGGAAGTGGTCGCGGTCAACAATCTTAATATCAAGATTGAAGACAAAGAATTCCTCGTCCTGGTTGGGCCGTCAGGCTGTGGCAAATCCACCGCCTTGCGATGCCTGGCTGGACTGGAAGATATCAGCGAAGGCCAGATCCTGATTGGCGACCAGGTCGTCAATGACGTTCCCCCCAAAGATCGGGATATCGCCATGGTATTCCAATCCTACGCGCTTTACCCACACATGACTGTGTATGACAATATGGCGTTTGGTCTTAAACTTCGCAAGACACCCAAAGATGAAATTAAGAGAAGGGTTGAGGAAGCTGCTGATATTCTTGGCATTGAGAGTCTTCTCGAACGGAAACCTCGTCAGCTCTCAGGTGGGCAGCGCCAGCGAGTGGCACTGGGACGGGCCATCGTGCGCGAGCCGAAGGTATTTCTCCTCGATGAGCCCCTATCAAACCTGGATGCGAAACTGCGGGTTGAAACGCGAGCCAACATCAGCAAGCTGCACCAGCAGCTGCAGACTACGTTCATCTACGTCACGCACGACCAGATCGAGGCGATGACCATGGCCACGCGCATCGCGGTTATAGAATCGGGTATCCTGCAGCAGATTGATACACCATCAAACCTGTACGATAAGCCGGACAATATTTTCGTGGCAGGCTTCATTGGCTCTCCTGCGATGAACTTCTTCCCAGCAACCATTCAGCAGAGCGATGGCAAATTGATAGTCGATGCCGACTCCATCGTCTTAGAAATTCCCGAGGCCCGCAAGGAGGTTTACCAATCGCACGTCGGGAACCAGATAATCTTCGGTATCCGTCCAGAGGATATTTTCATACCCGAATATGCCCCTCCGGGGATTATCGCTCAACCAGTCGAGACAACCGTCGACATAACCGAGCTGATGGGGAATGAAATCATGCTGTTCCTCAAGTCAGGGAAACATGATTTCGTTGCCCGGGTTGATCCTCGCACAAAGGCTGGGATCGGACAGGATATGCAAGTTGTCATCAACATGGACAACATGCACATCTTTGACCGGGAGACGGAGCAGGCTATCCGCTGATCTCCTGAGCCGAGATCGTTTGAATCTTGGCTCGATCAAAAAAGAATAGAAATTTTATGGGCGCAGAGTGACTGCATACCAGCTCTTCTGCGCCTTTTAATAAGCTTGATAAAGGAAAGAATATGCCATTTGATCATTTGCCCCCTCTTTTACGAACCTCATCGAGCAAAATCGTTTTACTTGTCTTGGACGGATTGGGAGGTCTTCCAATCGAAGCTGGAGGGCCCACTGAATTGGAAGCCGCCGAGACACCAAATATGGATCGACTCGCATCCGAAGGTGTCCTCGGACAGGCAACACCCATCCGACCTGGAATTACTCCAGGGTCGGGTCCCGCTCATTTAGCGCTATTTGGCTACGATCCGCTCGAATACGAGATCGGCCGGGGTGTTTTGGAATCTGTCGGTGTGGGCCTCCAGGTGAAGGCAGGGGATGTGGCTGCGCGAGGCAATTTCTGCACTCTTAATGAACAGGGCAACATCACCGACCGGCGCGCCGGGCGCATTCCCACTGCAGAAGCTATCCCCGTTGTCGAACAATTGAAGAGCATCAGCCTCCCAGGCGTATCAACCGAGGTGCGCCACGTGAAGGAATATCGTTTCGCCATAGTGATGCGTGGAGAGGCTCTTAATCCCGAGATCGACGATACCGATCCTCAGCGTACTGGAGTCCCCCCGCTGTCCGCCATCCCCCGGTCGCCAGCAGCTAAACACACCGCTGATCTGTTCAATCAATGGATCGCAAAAGCTCGCCAGGAATTGGCAGACAACCAAAAAGCCAATGGATTGACTCTGCGCGGTTTTGCGACCGATCCAAACCTGCCTACCTTCCAAGACTCATATGGATTAAACGCGGCTGCCATCTCGGTCTACCCGATGTATAAAGGTGTCGCCAATCTGGTTGGCATGCAGGTGATCGACTTTAAAGGTGAGACTCCCGAAGACGAATTCAACGCCCTCGCCGATGTGTGGCAGGAACACGATTTCTTCTTCATTCATATCAAGAAAACTGACAGTAAAGGAGAGGATGGGGACTTCGCTGGCAAGGCCCAGATCATCGAAAGCGTCGATAGAGCCTTACCAGCATTGCTGCACCTCAATCCGGAGGTATTGATCATCACCGGTGATCACTCCACACCTGCCAGCATGCGAACTCACTCCTGGCACCCGGTTCCTTTCCTGTTATGGGCTCCTGCAACCGTTAGATCAGATGACCAGTCAAGTTTTGGGGAAAGCGCCTGCGCTCGCGGGGGATTAGGTAATATTTCCTCCATGGATACCTTACCACTGGCTCTGGCACACGCCGGGCGATTAGAGAAATTCGGCGCATAAAAAAACCGGGACGGTTGATAGCGAACCGTCCCGTTTTCGTTAAGTTTGGTTTGATTTCTTTCGAAATCCTAATCCAAGTGCCAATCCACCCGCCAATGAAAACAAACCAATGGCGATAAATGTGTCTCGCCAGAAACGTTCCGGGAAAAGGCGGATCAACGTATCTGAGAATCTGAATACCCAGGTTCCTGGATCAAAGAATACATCGTGGAAAAATACAAAGAACACGCTGAAAGCGATTAATACCGCCACCATCGTGACCGAGACCAGGACAACGGTTATCCAGCCTCCATTGCTCAACCCCTGTTTGTAGCTCCCCATCCAGCCACCAAAATACGCCCAAATACCGAGCAAGATGATTCCTGCCAGGCAGGCATACCATACGATGAGCGTAGACTGAACCACATTTTTCACGTCAACCATATGCTTCAATTCCCGGGCGTTATAGAGCGGGGAACCATCCTCGAACTGTAAATCCGCCAGGAAATTAATCCCCTCATCGTTAAGCAGATAATCCAGGGCGATCATTGACCAATGCAAGCGGTCTTCCTGGGTAAACCCGTACGGATCGGGGGGGAAATTCGGCGTGCGGTATTCCAACTGCACAAAAGCGGGGGTCAATAAGAGACGAACTGAGGTCAAGATCAATACCAGCGGGACAAGAATTGCCACCACCCAAGATAACCATCTTTGATAACCAGAACTGACTGTTTCCTGAGCATTTTCGGTCATTGTAAGATCTCCATATCTCCAAACAACATAAAACGGAGCACCATGTTGTTCGTAATCCACTCAATTGGTGCTAAATCATCGGTGAAAATCGTACCAGATTCAGAAACTGGCTTAAGGTTTAGTGCGGTGATCTTCATGGCCTCGATCAATAGCGGATGCACATCAGGATTTTCGGTTAACTCAAACAAATTCGTGAACAGGTATTCCTCGGTTGTGGGTTGTTTGGTGGCATAAATAATGGAATTAAATGTTTCCGGCACATCCATGACATATACCGAGGGAAAAACTGCTTTCAAAGTGACCACCAAAGCATCAACCAGCCTGCGATCTTCTGGCGCGCGGCCAACATTTATCGCAATTGCGCCTTCCTCCGTCAACCGGTCGTGCACAATTTGAAAAAATTCGCGTGTTGCGAGATGCCAGGGGATGTACGGTGGGCGATAAGCATCCAGGGCGATCAAATCATATTTACGTGAGCTGTGCTCAAGTCCCCAGCGACCGTCCTGAGCTAATGCGTTCAGATTCGGCTGGTTCATGCCAAAGAATTTTTCTCCAACCTCGATGATGCGGTCATCGATCTCAAAACCATCAATCGGGATTGGGCCGTAGACCTCGGTTGCCTGCCGGGCGGTTGTACCCCCGGCAAGTCCAACGATAGCGATACTCTGTACGTTATCGGTTGCGACTACAGGCTGGTTGAAGAATGGGGCCACAAGGAACTGCTTCCAAGGACCATAATAGTTGAGTTCTGCCGGATGGTAAGTAGAATGGACACCCTGACCTTCGTTCAGCCGCAAATAACGATATCCATCCTCTTCCAACACCTGAATGTAATTATATTGAGATTCTGTTTCGAAGATCTGCCCCTGGGTTGCCTTAACTCCCCTGCCCATTCCGAAGATCACCAATAGGAGAATCACGATGGGCATCCACGCCCACCTGATTGCCATCTTCCAACCCTGAGACAACCACAATCCAATCAGGGCGACCAGCATTAAGAAAATGCTGAAGACGATAAATGTCATCGTTGTGCCAATGGTCGGGATGAGCACCAATACCGGCAGGAATGTCCCCACAAATGACCCCAAGGTCGAGATAGCATAAACACGACCGGACACTCTACCGGCCTGCTCAGGCGTGCGGATGGCCAGCCTGATCGCGAATGGTGAAACCGTACCCAGCAAGGTAACCGGAACGCTGAATAAGACCAGCACTCCAGTAAATGCCCCCAGAAGAATTCCGATTTGCAGGTTGTCGAAAGCATTCGCGGCAGATCTCAATACTGGATTTGCTACCAATGGGACCAGACCAATCAAGAAAGCGCCCCAGGCCATGATCAGGTACATGGTCCGCAACTGCGGTGAACGATCAGCCCACCAGCCGCCCAGAAAATAACCCGCGGTAAGGTATATCAGGATTAAGCCGATTATGCTGGCCCAAACCAGGTTGCTCGTCCCAAAGATATTGCCCAATAATCGCCCCGCGGTCAGTTCTACCGCCAGGGTAGTCATTCCAGAAGCGAATACCGCAAAATAAAGATAATTCCTATTGGCGGGATTCATTTCCGTCTCTCTAGAAACAACCAGCTGACGTAGCCAACAAAGCGCACCAGCCAAAATGCGATCAGGCGGTAGGTCAAACCAGCAGCGATAGCTACTGCTCCGGGAACTCCCAACCAGGAAAATATCACTGGAACCAATGCCTCCGTCATTACCAATCCACCTGGTAGAGCGCTAAGTCCACTTGAGGTAAGGATCAAACCATATCCAATCATGAGCGTTTCTGGAGCGATTGAATAACCGAACATTCTAAAACAGACGCCCAGGGTGATAACGTCCAGAAAAACCTTGACATAAGCAGAAATCGGAAATTTGATGAATGAAGAACGCGGGTAGCGGCGTAAATTCTGGTTGAAATAAACCAGGCGTTCATCGAGCTCTTCGAAATCCAGGTATCTGTACTTCTTAGCATGCCTGTTCCAAAACTGGACGAAATTTCGCAGGACATGTTTGCTCCTCTTATAGTCACTCAGGATGCGCCAGACGAGCCATCCAATCACGATCACCAACACCCCCAAAAAAACAAGGGTGAAAATATTCAGCAAGCTTAAACCACCGATTTGAATTAAATATACAATCCCAATCAGGGCAACGGTCACCAGGGCAATTAATTCCAACGTAGTTTCCACTACGAGTGAGAAAAGCGATTCTTCGGGTAAATAATCGTACTTTCTCAATAAGTGGACTCTCAACGCTACGCCACTTAATCCTGCGCTTGGAATAGCGACAGCAATGAATGCCATTGAGGTTAACACGCCCGCCAAGGGGATGAACCTGATTTTGCCTGAAAAAGGTTCTAGAGACAATGCATTCAGCCAGGTTAATGAACTATAGGAAATTACCTGGACGATAATGGCAACTAAGAACCAGATCCATTCAGCTGTGCGAAAAAGGTTAGCAGCGGCTCGCAATTCCCCTAGCAGCGGCCAGAAAAACCACAGCAGCAACCCAAGCAGCGCCACCGATATTGCAAATCGCCACCATTTCCGGTTTGAAGTGCTAGAAACTTGTCCTGTGGGAGTTACCCCTTCGCTATCAGCAGGGGGCATTCCAAACCCTTACCTCGTATGCGGCCATAATCCGAACCGATGCAATCCCCCAGCCTGATACCAGGCAGACACGATTTGCCTATACATGCTGACCCTGTTTTTTGCGCCAATCCAAACCCCTCGATGGGCTTCACTTGGTAAATGCCAAACACCCGGCATTGGAACGCGGGTACATCGCCATCCATATTGGCCGGCAGCAACGGTAAGAGCTGTTTCGAAGCCATATCCTTGGGCGGCAGTGAAGGAAATCTGGCCCAAAAGATTAGCTCGCAAGCAGCGCTGGCCACTCAACCATGGTGTCAGCCAATGAGAAAAATCTGAAGCGAAATTACCATTATTAAACTGACCGATGGACATGTCAACCTGGTTTGTAATCACTGGTTGCATTAAATCAAAGGCATGCTGTGGTTTCAATCCAAATAAATCACCATCCAACAGGAGTATATAAGGTGATTTCGTGGCTTCCCAGGCTGAAAAAATCGCCTGCCCTTTACCGAGATTTCTTTCATTCTGCAGTAATCGCAGGCGATGGTCAGATTGGGCTGCGATATTTATCTCTTCCACCGAAGAATCGGTCGATCCATCGTCAACAACGATTATTTCGCTTAGCTGATAGACCTGGCGCAGGGCTTCCAAGACAAAACCAACTTTGCCTGCCTCGTTATAAACAGGAATGATGGCTGATATTCTTGGCCTGGTTGCAGATGCGGGAGGTGCGATTCTTCGGGCGATCATCATAGCACTGTTTGTCAATGGGAAGGATTTACACAACCTCTTCTATAAGCATGTCATTATATCGTAGATATATTCTACCTGTAGTATCTCCGATTTGAATGAGAATTATTTCCTAATAAACTGTTCATGTTAAATCTCCCGACAGCTCATCTTGGTATAATTCACAGTTGACCAAAACCGTTACCCAGTTCATATTCTTGAATCATTACCCTTGAATTGCCTGCTGGAAGTGACATATCTCAGGAGTCAACATGTTCGATAAAGAATATTCAGGATCTCGAATCCGGCAGTCATTTATCGATTTCTTCATTGATAAAGGGCATACCTTTGTACCTTCATCGTCACTCGTCCCGGGAGGAGATCAAACCCTATTATTTACCAATGCCGGTATGGTTCAGTTCAAGGACGTGTTCTTGGGAGCAGATAAGCGACCTTATACCCGGGCAGCGAATTCCCAAAAGTGCATGCGCGTGGCTGGAAAGCATAATGACCTCGATGATGTCGGTCGCGATGATACTCACCATACTTTTTTTGAAATGCTGGGAAATTGGTCTTTTGGTGATTACTACAAGAAAGAGGCCATCGAATGGGCCTGGGAATTACTGACCGATGTCTGGGGTCTACCCAAAGATCGCCTTTGGGCAACCTGCTTTGAGGATGAGCAGGGTGAGATAGAACGCGATGATGAAGCAGCAAACCACTGGGTCAAACAATCCGGGTTCAACCCGTCACAGGTGCTCTTTTTCGGCAGGAAAGATAACTTTTGGGAGATGGCCGAAACAGGCCCCAGTGGTCCTAATAGTGAAATCCACCTTGATATGGGACCAGGACTATGTATTCATGAAGATGAGCCGGATCATGTTTGCCAGGTGAATTTAGATGGTTGCACTCGTTACCTTGAGCTGTGGAACCTGGTCTTTATGCAGTACAACCGGACCGGACCGAAGACACTTGAACCCCTCCCAGCCAAACACGTTGATACAGGTTTAGGACTGGAAAGAATCGCGCTTGTGCTGCAGGGGGCTTACTCGAACTACAAAACTGACCTGCTCAAGCCAACAATGGATGCTGTTCAAGCGCTAACCGGGCATACCGCTGAGGAAAGAGAGTCAAATCTCACCCCATACAGGGTAATAACCGATCATGCCCGCGCAGCAGCATTTCTAATCGCCGATGGGGTTGTCCCTGGCAACACAGGACGGAACTATGTAAGCCGGATGATCATCCGCCGGGCAGCGCGCTTTGGCAGCTTGATGGGTCTTAATGAGCCATTCCTGGCGACCGTCGCCCAGAGCATAATCGACAACTATGGCGAGTTTTACAATGAATTAAATCGCAATCAGGCCACCATACTGGACAACATCACCCGCGAGGAGATGAGATTCCAACAGACGGTCGAAGCAGGTGTCTCAAAACTGGAGGTTATGCTGGACCAAATTCAAGCTGAAAGTGAAAGGGATATGCCCGGTGAAAAGGCATTTGACCTTTATGCAACCTACGGCTTACCTCTGGAGATCACCCGCGATATTGCCCGTGAAAAAGACATTGAAGTGGATGAAGAAGGCTTCCAAACCGCCATGGAGCAGCACCGGCTTGCATCTGGCGCCGGAGAGGTGTTTGGCACCTTTGGTGATGAAAACATAGAGCTCTACCAGGAACTGCTGGAGGACCTTCAAGAAAAAGGGGAAGTCAGCCCTCAAGGCATCCGCTATGATCCATATGACAGGTACGAGGTTGAAGGAAAGGTGTTAGCCCTGGTCAGGGATGGCGCCCTCATCCAGCAAGCCGAACCTGGTGACCAGGTGGAAGTACTTCTCCCAGATACACCTTTTTATATTGAGGCAGGAGGTCAGGTATCCGATACCGGGATAATCAGGTCAACCACAGATCCAAAGTGGGAGTTCAGAGTGAAAGGCATGCGTATGCCCGCCTCTGGAGTCATCGTCCATGTTGGCGAGGTCATTTTTGGCCAGCCTGCTGCTGGAGACCCGGTATTCGCACAAGTAGATATCCAACGCAGATTCGATATCATGCGCAACCATACTGCCACCCACCTGCTGCATGCAGAGCTGCATTCAGTATTGGGAGATCACGCCAGGCAGGCTGGTTCACTGGTCGCGCCCGATCGCTTGCGTTTCGATTTCACCCATCCAGAAGCATTGACCAAAGACCAACTGCACGAAATTGAAGCCGGGGTGAACCGCAATATATTCCGCAATTATGCCTTAAATATTGTCTTCAAACCTCTCCAAGTGGCGATCGATGAAGGTGCAATCGCGCTCTTCGGAGAGAAATATGCTGAGAATGTACGCACAATCACCATTGGTGACGAAACGCCATTTTCTTATGAACTATGCGGTGGGACCCATGTCCGCGAAACTGCGGACATCGGCACATTTCTAATCACCGGTGAGAGCAGCGTGGGGGCTGGTTTACGCAGGATCGAAGCTGTGACTGGCCATGGTGCATATGAACTTGTCCAGCATCGTTTTTCGCTCTTAGAAGAGACTGCCAGGCTATTAGAGGCCAACACAGAACAAGTCGTGGATAAAACCGAGACGATTTTGAGCCAATTAGACGAGGTTCGGAAACAGGTTGCATCTCTCCGGCGGGAGATGAGCGCCCAGGATTTCGACCGTCTCATCGAAGATGTCCCACAAATTGAGGGCATTCCTGTCTTGGTCGCCAACCTGCCAAATGCAGATGCAGAAACCTTGCGGGAAATGTCGGATCGTTTTCGCCAACAGTATCCCAGCAGTGTGGCTCTTCTGGCTTCGGTCTCGTCTGGTAGACCGGTATTGATCGCTACCGTTACTGATGATTTAGTGGCGCGCGGCCTGCACGCTGGAGAAATGGTTAAATATGCTGCCAAACCGCTAGGAGGAAGTGGTGGAGGTCGGCCCACTTTGGCTCAGGCTGGAGGAAAACATCCTGAGCAGATCGAAGAATCCTTGGCCAAGGGCCAGGAATGGATCAAGGATAAACTGGAATCCTCCACTGATCAACACTATTAGTTATTCTTATCTCCACCACTAAGGATAAAGGATCTGGAGCACCCAATCAGTTCGGTCACTTCACCTGCACCCAGGATTTTAAGTGAAGACGCAAATTATTCAACTTGAGCCTCATGATGACACCATCTCAGTTCGGGATAAGATGGGGTGGAGTCAGACCGGTAGGGTAGTACTTGTCTGGCCAGCACGCGGCCGACTCTTAGATCGCAGGCTCGATCTAGTCCTGCTCCTCAGGCACAGCCAATCTCTTGGTGCACAAATCGCCTTGGTCACCAATGACCGCGAGGTTCGCTTCCAAGCAAAATCTCTGGGCATACCAGTTTACAGAACCATTCGCAAAGCTCAAAGAGCTCGCTGGAGACGTCCCGGTCGCACTGCTTTCCAATCCCAAGATCAGCATACCGATTGGCAAGATCGCCTGGATCGTATTCAAGAGATTCTGGCGAATCCAATACACCGCGATAGAGGTGAGCGCCAGCTCTCGCAACCAATTCGGATTGGCTTATTCGCACTGGCAGTGTTAGCGGTATTATCCATCGCTGCAGTCTTGGTACCCAGCGCAGAAATCACAATCCACCCGGCCGTTAAACAGCAGGAATTAACCCTCACGGTTCAGGCGAGCGACTCCCTTGATAAGGTCAATCTTTCCGGGGAACTACCAGTTCGTTGGAAAAACACCATCGTAGAGGGACGAGACAGCCTACTTACCACTGGCTCCATCAACGTGCCAACAGACTATGCTGCTGGGGAGGTCATTTTTCAAAACCTGACCGATAAGCCAGTATTGGTTCCCAAGGGCACGATCGTCAGCTCTGCAGATTTTTCGCGACGTTACAAAACGCTTAGTGATGCTCGCGTTCCTGGCGGATCAGGCATGCAGGCGGAGGCATCCATTCAAGCCCTCGAACCAGGTCCTATCAGCAATGTCTCGACGGACAGGATCAAAGCAATCGAAGGCGATCTCGGTGTCTTACTCACTGTAAACAATGCATCAGCGGTAACCGGCGGCAGTTTGTCCGCCAGTCCAGCGCCGACAGAGGGGGATCGCCAGCAGCTTAAAGAAGAGCTGATCGCAACCCTGACAGACAACGCACAGCAGGAAATCGCGGATTCTTTAGATCCTCGGGATTATTTGCTCACCGAGACTCCAGAACTGGTGAGTGTTATTTCCGAATCTTATTCCCCTGCCGAATACCAACCAGCCAGTGAACTTTCATTGATTCTGCGTTTAGAATTCAGAGCACCGTATGTGTCCGCGAAGGATCAAGACACGTTTGCCAGTGCGGTGCTCGAAGCCAATTTACCGCCGGATTACTCCCCGGTTCCAGGGACGATGGAGGTTATCCAGCTCACCTCACCAGAATTTAAGGATGGAACGACAACAAACTGGAGGACACAGTTGATCCAGGATATCCAGAGCGAGCCATCGGCGAACCAAATCATAAATCTCTCACGTGGTCGATCTCCCCAGGATGCCAGCCAGATGGTGATGGATAATTTTGCTTTAACTGGTGCTCCACAGATAATAACCACGCCATCCTGGTGGCCGGTGATGCCATTGATTCCGATCCGGATCGATGTGATCACAATTAGCTCGGTCCAGGCAGCAAATACGCCTATCCTGTTTGTGGAATGAATCTAACCGACCAGGCATGAGAATCCTCGCTGTAGATCCAGGTAGCAAGAATCTTGGGATCGCGTTGAGTGACCCGACCGGTACCATCGCCAATCCGCTCACAGTCTTGAAACACGTCTCCAGGCAAGCAAACGCAACCGCGATCCTCGAGATTGCTGAGAATCATGACGCACAGGTAATCATTGTAGGACAATCGCTTGATCAAAATGGCCAACCGACCTTCGAAGGCCGGCGCGCAGCCCGGCTGGCAGGTGAGATTCTATCTCTGAGCGACATTCGAGTGGTTCTATGGGATGAGAGCTTCAGCACTGTTGAGGCCCAACAAGCGCGCCTCGCCCTTGGATCACCGCGCCGTAAACGGCAGGGGCATCTGGATGATCTGGCTGCCACAGTGATCCTGCAATCCTACCTCGATGCACATCATGAAGATCAACCGAACAAGGACAAATAATCACCTCTGCACCCTTTATTTTTGAAATCACCGCCTGGAATATTTGAATGAGCAACCGCCGGCCACCAAGTTTCGCAATTATCTTCATTGCCTTTGTCTCAGTGTTTTGCCTGGGAGCTTGTATTATGCTTGGTGGATACCTGGAGATCAACCGGCGAGCCGAAGTAGCGTTCGGACCACCATCGACTGATCTCGATCCACTGCAACGCTTGCGATTAACTCTCTTGCTGCTTTACCAGGCCGATCAATTACATAATCCAGCTGCGATCTCAGGCGACTCAGTTCGCATTGAAATCCCGCTTGGAGAATCGCCCCTAACAATCGCTTCCAGGCTGGAAACCGCTGGAATAATCTCAGATGGCCAGGCTTTTATCAACTATCTGAAATACTCTGGGTTAGATACCACTCTCCAAGCCGGTGAATATTCCCTCAATCCAACGCTCAATTCAGTGGAGATAGCCCACATCTTGCAGGATGCAACCCCCAGCGAGGTTACATTTTCAATTCTCCCCGGCTGGCGATTGGAAGAGGTCGCGGCCACTTTGCCGACTACAGGTCTCGAAATAACGCCGGATGAATTCATGTCGGCAGCGAACGCTCCGGAATTGGTAACCCCTCTTCCGTCGGAATTTCCGGTAGGATCATCTCTCGAAGGTTTCCTGTATCCAGGTTCTTACCGCATTTCCCGCCAGACGAACATTGACCAGCTATTGACAATATTATTGAGTGAGTTTGAATCCCAACTGAGTTTAGATTTACTGGAAGGCATCCAACGTCAAGGTTTGAACATTCATCAAGCGGTGAGCTTGGCTTCGATAGTCGAACGGGAATCAATTGTGGCCGAAGAAATGCCCATTATTGCGTCTGTTTTCCTCAACCGGTTAGCAATTGGCATGCCATTGGAAGCGGATTCCACCGTCCAATATGCGGTGGGATTCAACCCAAATCAGAATACCTGGTGGACGAATCCGCTGAGCATACAGGATTTGCAATTTGATTCGCCT
>JBFFEL010000046.1:0-27181 GCA_041558875.1 Anaerolineales bacterium | reverse complement strand
CTTCATCCACTGGCGCACGAGTATTCAAATGCTCATGAAGCATTTGTCTTGAACGCGGATAATGTATATCTGGGCGGCGAATATGCATTGGGGGTTTTAGCCCACGAGTTTCAACATATGATCCACTGGTTTCAAGATCAAAACGAAGCATCGTGGGTCAATGAGGGTTTTTCTGAGCTGGCTGTATTCTTAAATGGATATGAAGTCGGTTCTGAATACAGCTATATCCTCAATCCTGATATTCAACTCAATGATTGGCCTTACAACGAGGGACAATCCTTTCCCCATTACGGAGCATCATTTTTGTTCTTTACCTATTTCCTTGATCGCTTCGGTGAGTCTGCTACCCAATCCCTTATTGCCGATCCCGCGAACGGGTTGGAAGGAATTGATCAGGTATTGGATCAGATTGAAGCAATCGATCCAATGACTGGGAGTCCAATTCGGGCAGATGATGTGTTCATAGATTGGGTAGTAGCATCATTTTTGAAAGATGGAGAGGTGGGTGATGGCAGGTATACATACCATATATTTGACGATGCCCCTAAAGCGGATGCCACGGAGACGATATATGTCTGTCCAAAAGAACCTATGATTAGAGATGTTCATCAGTACGGGGTTGATTATATAAGGATCAACTGTAGGGGAGAGTATACATTGCGATTTGAGGGATCAACCCAAGCTAACGTCATTCCGCAATCACCTTATTCCGGTGACTATTACTTGTGGTCCAATAAGGGCGATGAGGCAGATATGACTCTTACAAGAAGCTTCGATTTTACTGAGTATGAAGGACCAATCACGCTCACATATTGGACCTGGTATGACCTGGAAGAAGATTACGATTACATATACCTAGAAGCCTCAGAAGATGGCGATGCCTGGGATATTTTAGTCACACCATCTGGAACTGCTGAAGATCCTTCAGGAAATAGTTTTGGCTGGGGCTACAATGGAGCAAGCAATGGTTGGATCCAGGAAAGTGTAGATTTGTCAGATTACGCAGGAAAAGTGGTGCAAATCCGTTTTGAATATATTACTGATGCGGTTGCAAATGGTGAGGGGATGCTCATTGATGATATAGCCATTCCAGAGATTGGATATTTCTCCGATTTTGAGGATGGCTTGGATGGATGGGAACCTCGAGGTTGGCTACGAATTGATAACATAATCCCACAAACGTATCGTTTAGCCTTAATCACTTTTGGAGAAACTACTGAAGTGATCCAGATCCCATTGGGTCAGGATGAAACAGCTGAGATCCGATTACAGATTGGTGAAGAGATTAATGAGGTTGTGCTTGTTGTGACCGGCACTACGCGTTTTACCCGGCAGAAAGCCGCGTACAAGCTTGAGATTTTAGAAGAGTAAAACCTTTTCAGACCTGATTGGAGTGGGAAACAGTTAACTAAAAGACGGGCGGTCAATCGACCGCCCGTCTTTTAGTTAATCAATTACATCTCTTGATCATACTTACGAGGCGCACGGAGCGATGCCAATTGACTTTCCAGTTCTGCACGACGATCTGCAGCAGCTTGGGCTACTTCTGCGCGGACCTGGTCTGTTCGCATTCTAATACCAGCACGCAGCTCCTCTCCTGAGGATGGTGCCAAGAGAATTGCGAATACTGCTCCGATGAAACCTCCAATAACTGCCCCCAAAAGAAAGTTTACTGCTCGGTTCATTATCAACTCCTAATCGTGATGTTGCCTGTATCTTCGATCCAGAATTATAATACTTTTATCCAACTATGAGCAATGGGTTATGAATATGATTGATCCAAACTTCCCTTTAATCGATCTACATCGCCATCTGGATGGCTCGATCCGTTTAGATACCATCCTAGATCTAGGTCGCGAAAATAATCTTGAACTTCCTGCCTGGGATATTGAGGGCTTGCGACCATATGTGCAGGTAACAGAACCTCAACCGGGAGTAATGGCATTCATTTCCAAATTTGAATGGATGATTGGGGTATTGGTTAGGTATGAGGATTGCAGGCGGGTGGCTTATGAAAACGTGGTAGACGCACAAAATGAAGGGCTTGATTATGTTGAACTGCGCTTCAGCCCCTGGTTCATGTCTGAACCTCATGAATTACTACCAGATGGAGTAGTCGAAGCGATTGTAGATGGGGTGAATCAAGCAAAACTGGATACTGGAATGAAGGTGAACTTGCTTGGAGTTATCAGCCGCACCTACGGTCCAGATACAGCATTAGAAGAGTTAGGTGCGTTATTGAATTACCGGGATCATTTTATCGGTATTGATTTGGCTGGTGACGAAGCTAATTTTCCCGGGGAACTATTTATTGACCACATAAGAACTGCCAGAGACGCTGGATGGCATGTGACCGTTCACGCCGGCGAGTCTTCAGGTCCAGAAAGCATCTGGCAGGCGATTCAAGGACTCGGTGCAGAACGAATTGGTCACGCAGTTCAAGCGATTCGTGATGACAAATTGATGGGTTTTATGGAAGAAAAACGGATCGGAATCGAAGCAAACCTAACCAGTAATGTACAAACAAGTACTGTCCCAGATTATGCCAGTCACCCATTACGGCAATTTTTAGAGTCTGGAATCCTGGCGACAATCAATACAGATGATCCTGGAATAAGCGGAATAAATATTGCCTACGAATACGAGTATGCCGCACCAGCTGCGGGATTAAACGTAGATATGATCCACCAGGCTCAGCGAAATGCACTTGAAGTAGCTTTTTTATCTCCAGCGGAAAAAGCGGAATTACAGGATAGTCGCCCCCAGGGTACATAGAAGTGAGTCGGAATCTAACGATCTCAGCTGGAATGCCCAGGGCTGGATCTGGTTGGTATTACAACCTGGTACATGACTTAATTGTTGCCAGTGGGGGACAAAATGCGCGCGAGATTCGAAAAAAATACTACCTGCAAAGGCTCTTGACTGAAGTAAACTGCAATATCAGCACCCTGAAAATCTTGAGGTTATCACCAGTGCTGATCCCAGCTCTGATTGGAAATAAATACGCCGTGAAGACCCATGCTGGACCAACCAGATTTTCCGGCTGGCTTAACCAAAACGGGAGAATCAGCACGGTTTACATATATCGTGATCCCCGCGCGGCAATGCTATCAGCCTATGAATATGGTCAAAAGGCGAGTAAGCAAAAGCGGAAAAATGCCTTTTTCCAAATCAAAACTCTGGATGACGCGGCTAAATTCATGAAGTTCTATGTGAAAGTATGGGCAGCATGGTCACAGGTCGAAGAGACGATGCTGGTTCGCTATGAAGATTTACTTGCAGATTACAATGTCGAATTTGACCGTTTAATTGGACATTTAGAACTGCAGCTCGACCAGAATGAGAGCGAAAAGATATGCGAACAATACAAACCTGAAAAAGGCGATCCAGGGCGGAAGGGAACTCATTTCAGTAAGGGGGAAGCAGATAGGTTCAGAGGCGTGTTCTCTCAAACCCAGCTAAATCAATTTACCGCCATGTTTGAGCCTGAATTATCGGTTATGGGTTATCAACCTTGAGGAGCTTGCCAAAACACGAAAAATTAGAGATAATTATCTACCAGCCTGGATCAGAAATTGACCAGGACTGAGAAAAATCAAATCAATCTACCTTCGATTTAGCTGGTGGGCAGCATGGTTTCCTGGGCTGTTCAGCAAACTAAATCTTCGGCCCCTACCACCCAGAAGGAGGGTACCGTGTCAACAATTCCTACAATTTCCCCTGATCCGTTGGTCGCAAACCGCAAAAAAATAACTACCAAGGTATTTCAACAGAAGTCTGATCGTGGTGATCCAATCAGCATGCTGACCGCGTATGATTACCCCACTGCATTAATCATGGATCGATCTGGAGTTGATTCGATCCTGGTTGGAGATTCTCTCGGCATGGTTGTCTTGGGGTATGAAAATACGCTTCAGGTCACTATGGAGGAAATGCTACACCACTGCCGGGCAGTTAAACGTGGCGCCCAGTACGCATTGTTGGTTGGGGACATGCCATTCATGTCCTACCAGGTTTCAGTTGAAGAAGCAGTCAGAAATGCCGGCCGGTTTCTCCAGGAAGGGGGCATGGACGCAGTTAAATTGGAAGGCGGGCGTGAGAGAGCGAGTACAGTCCGGGCAATCGTTGAGACCGGAATCCCAGTTATGGGACATATCGGCCTGACCCCGCAAAGCGTAAACCAGCTGGGAGGCTTTCGGGCGCAAGGCAAAACTGCTGCCGCGGCAAAAAAACTTTATGAAGATGCGATCCTCCTCCAGGAGGCAGGTTGTTTCAGTCTGGTTTTAGAGTCTGTCCCCGGTCGTCTGGCTGAACTGATTTCCGATAAGTTGGAGATTCCGACGATTGGTATTGGTGCAGGCAAAGGGTGTGATGGTCAGGTTCTGGTAACTCATGACTTGTTGGGTTTATTTGACCGGTTCACACCAAGGTTTGTGCGTAAATATGCTGATTTGTTCAACGAGATGGAACGCTCCTTCGGTGAATTCATCGCCGATGTTGAAGAAGGCGAGTTTCCTGGGGTTGAACATACAGTCAATATGCCAGATGATGAGTGGATGATCTTGATGTCTGAGATCGGCGTTAAGAACAGATAATCATTAACCAAGCAATCACTTAATTCACATAGGAATTTCAGTTAATGGATTCCAAACCAGAACCGCTGCTCATCGTAGGAACCGGCGCGATGGCAAGCTTATTTGCGGCGATGCTGTCGGCAAGCGGGGTACAGGTGCGGATGTTGGGCACCTGGGAAGATGGCATTCAGGCGTTGAACACTTATGGTGTACGGCTGATAGATGAGCTGGGGAAGGAATTCGCATACCCCGTAGAAGCGACAGATGATCCGGAATTGTGCACAGGCAGCCAATTTGCTATCGTCCTGGTGAAATCTTATCAAACCAACCTGGCGGCTCAAAAATTGACCACCTGTCTGAGTGCAGATGGCGTCGCGCTGACACTACAAAATGGGTTAAACAATCACCAAGCATTATCCGAGGTTCTAGGTGAAAGCAGGGTTGCATCGGGAGTGACCACAGCTGGAGCTACTCTGATTGATCCAGGGATCGTCCGTATCGGTGGAAGGGGTATCACCAGCTTGAAGAGGGATAACAGGTTGGATCTGTTAGTTAGCCAGCTATCCCGGGCGGGATTTGAGGTCGAGGAGGTTAAAGATACAGATGCTTTAATCTGGGGCAAGCTGGTGATCAATGCGGCCATCAATCCTCTTACAGCTTTACTCCGCGTACCCAATGGTCAGTTGATTTCAAATCCTTCCGCCCGGAGAGTGATGAACCTGGTCACTATCGAAGCAGCTAAAGTTGCCGGAGCATTGGGGGTAAATTTGCCATACCCTGATCCAGTCACTGCAGCGGAGGCTGTCGCCCAGCGGACTGCCTCTAACCAATCATCGATGTATAAAGATGTGCTGCGGGGAAGTCAGACGGAAATCGATGCGATTAATGGCGCCATAGTGAGAGCAGGTGAGTCGGCTGATGTCTCTGTAGAGTATAACCGGATGCTGTGGTTGATGGTCAGTGCACTGGCTCCATTAGATGAAAAATGAAGTATTTGTCAGGTTGGAAAAGACTTTGCCTCCAAAAGAATTTCCAGATCGGATGGAAAGAATTCCCAGATATTTATGAAAACTGTTCAATCTTTGTCTGAACTACGACGGATCCGAGGAGATCTACCAGTGCCAGTTGGTCTCGTCCCAACGATGGGCTATTTACACGATGGGCATTTGTCTCTTGTCGATCTGGCACGCAGGCAGAATTCCAGTGTTATCACCACGATCTTTGTGAATCCAACCCAATTTGGTCCCCAGGAGGATTTGGAAGCATACCCACGGGATATTCCCAGAGACCTTGAACTGCTTAAAAAACGTGGCGTAGATTTAGTCTGGATTCCTGATAGAGAAGAAATGTACTCAAAAGGATTCCAAACCTGGGTCACCGTGGATGAGGTCACGAGATTCCTCGAGGGAAAAATGCGTCCCGGACATTTTCGTGGGGTGACAACTATCGTGGCGAAATTATTCAATGCCGTGATTCCAGACAAAGCATATTTTGGTCAAAAGGACGCCCAGCAAGTTGTAGTTCTGCGTAGAATGGTAATGGATTTAAATTACCCCATTGAAATCGTCGTGGCTCCGATCGTACGAGAAGAGGATGGTCTGGCCATGTCCAGCCGGAATGTGCATCTCAATCCTGCTGAACGCCAGGCAGCAACTGTACTCTTCAGAGCTTTAAAGACAGCAGAGCAAGCCTTTATGGCTGGGAATCGTGATGCAGATGGACTCAAAAGGATCATGGAAGAAATAATCTCGAGTGAAGAATTAGCAAATCTTCAATACATTTCATGCGCAGATATGGATTCTCTTGAAGAACTCAGCGGACAGGTAAACCGCGGGTTGCTTTCAATGGCAGTTTTCATCGGAAAGACCAGGTTGATCGATAACATTTTGATAGGGGTTTGAATTATGTTACTCACCATCGATGTTGGGAATACCAACTTGACATTAGGAATTTATGAAGATGAACTTTTAGGAGCGCGTTGGCGATTAGCTACAGACCATGAACGGATGCCGGATGAATATGGGCTTCAGTTTATGGGTTTGTTGAACCATGCAGAGATTGAAGCCAGTGATATCACTGGAATCTGTTTTGCTTCCGTGGTGCCTCCCTTAACCAGCAAGATCGTCCAAGCGTGCCAGGTTTATTTGAATCATGATCCGTTAGTGGTAGATGCGGGTGTGAAAACAGGTGTAAGGGTGCTGTATGAAGATCCAAAAGCAGTCGGTGCAGACCGGATTGCAGATGCAGCAGCTGTTCAGCAGTTGTACGGTGGTCCCGCTTGTGTCGTGGATTTTGGCACCGCAACAACCTTTGATGCAATTTCAAGTAACGGAGATTATCTTGGGGGTGCGATCTCTCCCGGGATTGGCATTGCCTCTGAAGCTTTGTTCATTCGCGCAGCAAAGTTGCCCCGGGTTGACCTGCAAAGACCACCGCATGCAATTGGCAGAAATACTGTACACGCTATGCAATCCGGATTACTCTTTGGATACGTGGCATTGGTTGAAGGGATGGTAGCCCGTTTTCGTAAGGAGCTTGGCAAGGAAATGCGAGTTATCGCAACCGGAGGTTTAGCCGAAATCCTGGCGAACGAAACAGAAATCATCGAAGTTGTTGCTCCGTGGTTGACGCTCGATGGCCTGAGAATTATTTGGGGATTAAATCGCTGATCCTGCTAATCCTTACTCTGTCGCAATATTATCAAATGTAATAAATCCTAGGTGGATAATCATATATAATTGGTGGGGGAATTCATCATGAAAGATAACCGCCCGGAACTCAATCCCAATGAACACTGATATCATTAAGTCAGATCACCCAGTGGCACTTCCTCATGCGTTGGATGTACTTAGGAACGGTGGTTTGGTCGCGTTTCCTACTGATACCGTATATGGATTGGCTGCTTTACCGACTGAGGTTGAATTTGTAGAGCGATTATATACAGCAAAAGGGCGTGAGAGCACCCGCGCGATCGCGATCCTGCTCAGCTCACCTGCGGAACTCGCTCAAGTTACGGTATCACCAAGCAAATCGGCGATGAAGTTGGCCGAGAAATTTTGGCCAGGTCCATTAACGATAATAATACCGCGCCATCCAGCGCTGCCAGATATCCTCTCCCCCAATCCAAATATTGGGGTGCGTATCCCAGATCACGATTTCGCTTTACAGCTGCTCAAAGCAGCAGGTCCCTTAGGCGTGACCTCAGCGAATATTTCCGGTAGAGAGAACACATTAACAGCTCAGGAAGTCGTGCAGCAATTGGATGGAAAGATTCACCTGGTGATTGATGGTGGGGAAAGCCCAGGGAGCGTACCCTCCACGGTTATCGACTGCACGACTCCAAAGCCTGTGATTTTACGTCCTGGACCTATTTCTCAGGAAGAAGTACTAGAAGCGCTATCAATTTAATCCCCCCATAATTGGATATCTTCTCACCAATTATTTATGTTATTTTCATCGAGCATTCAGGTGAATATGGCAAAATAACTGTGCATTCTCCTCACTCGAAGCCGCCCTAGGGGAACACGAGCCACCCCCAAAGGGCGGTTCGGTTTTAAGCGATTGGAGGGATCAAATTTCAGAAAGGGGCCAGTTGGGAAGGGCATCAATATCAAACAAATCCCTTTGACCATCGATAAACCGGTAGTATCCTGCGCCTGAGATCATAGCCGCATTGTCTGTGCATAACACGAGAGGCGGGATATGTACCTTGAATTCATCATTCTGTTGAAACCTATCGCGGAGAGATTGGTTTGCCGAGACACCACCCGCAACCAGGATATCTTTGGCAGCGAATTCTCGCGCTGCGGAAAGCGTCTTGTTGACCAGCACATCAACAACCGCAGACTGGAAACTTGCCGCAAGGTCATTGACTGGAAGCGGTAGATTTGTCTCTTCTAATCGCCGAACTTCACGCAAGACTGCGGTTTTTAGACCGCTGAACGAGAAATCCCAGCTATCTTCCAACCAGGCCCGGGGAAAACTGAATGCCCGATCATTCCCTTCAACGGCTGCCTTTTGAATTGCTGGACCACCAGGATAATCGAGTCCTAACAGCCTAGCGATTTTATCAAATGCTTCCCCTGCAGCATCATCTAAAGTCCCACCCAGGCGCTGGTAATTTAGATGATCGGTCATCAGGGCAAGCTCAGTATGACCTCCAGATACGATCAACGCCAAGAGGGGGAATTCAGGGTCACTGTCAGATGTGCGCTCCGGATGGTCTAACCAGGCGGAGTAAATATGGGCTTCCAGGTGATTGACACCAATGATCGGCAATTGGTTGGACAGTGCCAGACCTTTGGCGGTATTCAATCCAACAACAAGAGAACCAGCGAGACCGGGTCCCCGGGTAACGGCGATGCCATCAACATCATCCAGGGTGATGTGGGCCTGCTGAAGGGCTTGCTCGACGACGGGATAGATCTTGATTATATGTTGTCGAGAGGCGACTTCGGGATAAATGCCACCGTATTGGGCATGGATTTCGACTTGAGAGGCGACAACATTTGATAAGATCTTCCGCCCGCCTTCAACTACTGAAGCTGCAGTCTCATCGCAGGATGTCTCAATTCCCAGTAAGCGGATTGGACCATCAATTGTATTAATTTGCTGTTGGCTTGTATCAGTCATCTGAGTGTCCGATCCTTTTTTGGTTTCCTGAATTCGAGTTGTCGAACTATTTTACCGGTAAAACAAGGTCAAGAGGATAATCTGCCAGGATCTCCATTTCACCGTCTGGTCTGACCCAGATTGTATTCTCTAAGCGGACGCCCATGCCCTTCTCGGGATAATATAAACCAGGCTCTACGGTGACGACGGATCCGGGCGCCAAGCGGTCTTCTTTCACATTAGAACTGAAGCGGGGATATTCATGAATATACAATCCCACGCCATGCCCCAAACTGTGAACATATCCCTCTTGGGTTTGGGGATTGCTCTTGATGGTGGGGTGGCCTTTCTCTTCGAATAGTTCACAAGTGCGGTCCTGATACTGGTTGCAGAGGGCGTTTATCTCGAGTTCGCTCTCAATTGTCTGGTAAACATCCAGCACATCCTGATATAAGGCCATCACCTCATCTGGGGCATATCCGAGGCACCAGGTGCGGGTGAAATCATAGAAGTAGCCCCCGCCAGCTTCAGCAGGGAATATATCAAAGACGATGGTCTGCCCAAGGTACAGGATATCTTTCGCATTTCCAGTACTGTGTGGGACGCCTGCATCCCGTCCGATAGCGAAAATTGTCCCTTCTGGATTCTCTACACCAGATTCTGTCAACCAAAGATTTATTTTCTTTTTCACATCACCGATGAGGATTGGATTTCCGCTTGAATCGACTAACATCCCGTTCTTACTTTTTTGGGAAGTCAGGAAATCAGCCACTTGACTTACAACGGAGGTCGTTATCTCTCCCATGGTGCGAATCCTGTCTACTTCATCAGAGTCTTTCGTCGCCATGGCTTGCATGATGAGTGAATCGCCTAATTGTCCAACAAATTCAACATCTGGTAGTTTTGTCTGGATGCCAGAAAATATTTCAAAGGCACTCCCGACATCCATTTTTCCATAAATGCCAATTCTGCCAGAAGAGAGCCCGTAATCTGTCAGCATCTTCTCATAACGAAGGATCGTTGCTTGAAGAATATTTCCATTGGAGACCTTCATCAATTCATCAAAACGGTAATCTGCTAGATTCTTGGTTGTAAATCCACTCTTAGAAGCTTCATCACGCTCCATGGGGTTATAGAATAAGATCGGGTCAGAACCATTTTTCTTGATCAAATCCCCGCCAGTCATGTGGATAGTCCCGGTCAGATATCCCATTGGGGGATTATGCTGGGCAGGTCCCGTGATGAGAATTGCATCCAGATTGTGTTGTTCCATCAATTGATCTAGGTCTGATTTCATCTTTGCTCCTATAAATCGGAATGCTTATATATTGCTCAAGATTTTTTTCAAGTTGAGAAGCAACTGATCTTCTTGATCTGCTAAAACCGTGCGAGGATCGAGAACTATGCGATCTTCTTCAAGGCGAGCGATGATCGGGGGCTGCGATTTTCGTAAGAGGGTGAGTACTTTATTCGGATGACGAACGCTAACTGCCACCAGCCAGGTAGGCAGAGTCTCCCCTGGCAAGCTGCCTCCGCCCACTGTCGATTGCCCTTCAACAAGCTCGCCAGTTCCGATGACCTCAATCCAATGATTTGCCCGGCTCTTTATCATGTCAAGTGGTTCACTGATCATTCGCCAAATTGGAATTTCAGTTTCGGCTTCCGAGCGGAGATAGTGGAGTAAGGTTGCTGAGAGAGCCGCAAGACAGAGTTTATCTGCCCGGATTGCCCTGGCGAGTGGATGCTTTTTTAGTTTGTCGATTAATTCTGACTTTCCGAGGATGATCCCGGCTTGCGGCCCTCCCAAAAGTTTGTCGCCTGAAAAACAAACCAGATCAACTCCCGCTGACAGGGATTCTTGAATCATGGGCTCGTGTCCCAGTCCATAATCAGATGTCTCTAGCAAAGAGCCGGAACCCAGATCGTCGACCACTGGTACTCCAGCTTGGTGTGAAACGGTCACAATTTCCGCTAATGAGGGTTCACTGGTAAAGCCAACAATCTGAAAGTTTGAACGATGAGCGCGCATGATGAGTTTGATTGATTCTTCCTGAAGAGCCCTTTCATAATCGTGGAGATGAACACGATTCGTGGTTCCGATTTCAAAAAGTTTGGCACCGGATTGAGCCATGACGTCAGGAATTCGAAAACCACCGCCGATTTCAACCAGCTGGGAACGGGCGATCAAGACTTTTCTACGCCTGGCCAAAGCAGAGAGGATTAACAAGACAGCGGAGGCATTATTGTTGACCACCAAAGCACCTTCGGCATCAGTCAACTGCTTCAAATAGCTCTCCGCATGGACCAACCTGGAACCACGACGACCCTTGTCAAGCTGATATTCTAATGAGTTGTAATTCAAAGCGGTTTCTTGAATGGCATCCATCGCAGACTTGCTGATGGGTGCCCTGCCCAAATTGGTGTGCAGAACAACGCCGGTACAATTGATCACTGGTAATAATGTCGGCGCTGTCCAAGTTTCCAATTGTTCCTTGATCCTGACGACCAGCTCATCTTCGTCAGGGATCGGAATATCATCCGCATGGCTTGAACGAACATCAGCCAGCACGGAACGGATGGCTTGCAGGGTGAGAGGTCGACCATAAGCAGCAATGCATTCTGCAACAGGATCAGTTTTTATTAAATAATCGACGGAAGGAATTTGCCTTAGGTCACTCATTTGAGGCCAATAAAATCATTGAGGTTTCCACTGGCTGCGTTCGCGCAAACGGAGCAGTATCTCTATCGCGATGAAGCCTATTGCCAGCAGCATGATCAAAGCTGGGGTCAGAACGCGACCGAGTTGGAGCCATGCCAGGGTGGGGAAGTATATCCCAATCCAGAGCGCTTCCCTCACGATAACTCCGGATGATACAGGTGGAGTTGAAGGGAAGCGTTGGTTAAGGAATGCAACGATGGGAAGTGAAGTTCCTGTTAAAGCCAACACGCTGAGGAAAAAGAACAGCCACCGGGGACCAACCGTTGGAATAGTGAAGTTAAGGAGGGCATATAAACCTCCCCAGCCAATCAAGGCCAGGATTAGCGCAGCTGGGATAAAGGTCCTTACCGGTGGAGATGATTGGGAAGCCATGTGATCTTCCCAATTATATCCAAAAAAATACCCCGGAAATCGTCAGATAAACCTGAGAATAACCGGGGTTAAGAGAAGATTGGATTTATTTAGACTTCTCGGAATTCACCTTCTACGATATCTTCTTCACCCTCATCCTGATGGGCTTGCGGATCATGTCCATTGTTGCCGGGTTCAGCTTGCTGCTGTTGAGCATACATTTGCTGGCTGATGGCATGGAAGGCGTTCTGCAGCTGCTCTGTTTGAGTGCGGATAGAGTCGACATTGTCGGTTTTTATTGTCTCGCGCAATTCGCTGATCTTGGATTCGATATTTTGACGCTCTTCGAGGGGCACTTTATCGCCCAAATCGTTGAGGGTTTTTTCCGTCTGATAAGCCAGATTGTCTGCATTGTTCCGAGCCTCAATCAGTTCCCGGCGCTTCTTATCTTCGCTTTCGTGCTCGCGTGCATCCTGGACCATCTTATCAATTTCTGATTGGTTGAGGTTCGTTGAAGCAGTAATGGTTACATTCTGCTCTTTACCGGTGGCTTTATCCTGAGCAGTCACATTAATGATCCCGTTCGAGTCGATGTCAAAAGTTACCTCGACCTGAGGAATGCCACGTGGGGCTGGGGGAATTCCCTCCAAGCGGAAACGACCCAAGCTCATATTATCGCCAGCCATTGGACGTTCACCCTGCAGTACGTGGATATCAACGGCAGTCTGATTATCCTCTGCGGTAGAAAAAACCTCTGATTTCTTTACTGGGATGGTTGTATTGCGCTCGATGAGGCTGGTCATCACACCGCCCAGTGTTTCCAAGCCAAGAGAAAGAGGGGTTACGTCCAGGAGAAGGACATCCTTTACTTCACCTCCGAGTACTCCAGCTTGAATTGCTGCACCAACAGCGACAACCTCGTCCGGATTTACACCTTTATGGGGTTCTTTGTTGGTGAGAGAACGGACGAGATCCTGAACCATTGGCATGCGGGTAGCTCCACCAACCAGGACGATCTCATCAATCGCAGACTGGTCGAGATTAGCATCTTTGATCGCTGCGTAGAATGGCTCTTCCAGGCGCTTGATCAAATCCTCTGTCAATTGTTCAAATTTCGATCGAGTTAATTTCATCTGCAGGTGTTTTGGACCG
Organism: Anaerolineales bacterium; assembly: GCA_041558875.1. Classification (GTDB taxonomy): domain Bacteria; phylum Chloroflexota; class Anaerolineae; order Anaerolineales; family UBA4823; genus PFL25. Next base: position 13,774 of record JBFFEL010000046.1, on the reverse strand, counting down.
GATGAATCAGCAGTAATGTAAGGCAGATTTATTTCGGTCTCCATGACACTGGATAGTTCAACCTTTGCCTTTTCTGCGGATTCCCGCAGTCTTTGAAGCGCCTGGCGGTCGCTGCGCAGGTCAATGCCCTGATCCTTCTTGAATTCATCAGCAACCCAATTTACAATGCGTTCATCCCAATCATCACCACCTAGATGGGTGTCACCATTGGTTGACTTGACTTCTATGATCCCATCCCCCACCTCGAGAATAGACACGTCAAAAGTACCACCGCCTAAGTCGAAAACGAGGATGGTTTCATTTTCTTTCTTGTCCAGTCCATAAGCCAACGCAGCAGCAGTTGGTTCATTAATAATTCGCAGGACTTCTAAGCCAGCGATTTTCCCAGCGTCCTTTGTAGATTGGCGCTGACTGTCGTTGAAGTATGCAGGTACCGTGATCACCGCTTTAGTGATTGTTTCGCCGAGATATGCTTCTGCATCCGACTTGAGCTTTGCCAAAATCATGGCAGATATCTCTTGGGGGCTGTATTCCTTATTGGTTAAAGGAATTTTTACCCGGGCGTCTCCGGCTGGACCACGCACAACTTCAAAAGGAACCATTGATCGCTCAGTGTCAACCTCTTCAAACCGGCGTCCCATGAAACGTTTTATTGAGAATATCGTGTTCTCTGGATTGACAACAGCCTGCCTCTTCGCAGTTTGACCGACTAGACGTTCATTGTTCTTATTAAAAGCGACCACGGATGATAACAAGCGGGTCCCTTCTGCAGTTGATATCACAGTTGGGTCGCCGCCTTCCATCACCGCAACCACGCTGTTCGTCGTACCTAAATCTATACCAATAATTTTTGCCATAAATCTTCTCCTGTAGCTGATTTTTTTAGAGTAATGATACCGAATGATTGCAAGAAATCTGTTAACATCGCGTTGGATTGGTGTCAGAAAGAGGCGTTTTAAATAATTGGTTTTCACCCGTCTGATCAATCGTGATTGAATTTGCATGAAATTTCATGAAGACTCTGGAAGTAATAGACATAAATTGGAGGAAGATTCTGCAAAAAAATTAGAGGTCTCCTTAATAAAGTTTTAACAATCGCTGGAAGTTGATTAAGCGGGATGGAGAATGCCAGCTTTTTGTGGCATATATTGGGGTAGGATAGATCCTCTCTCCCACTCATGGGTATCTGCAATCTTTTTTGTTTCCTGATTTGCATTACCAAATAAAGTAATTCCTTTAACATTTCGAATCTTAAAGTTTCTTTTTTTTTAAAACTTTGAGCCGCAAATTCTCTTGATCTTTCTGGGTATCCTCTGCTAGAATGGATGTCGCAAGGGATGCACTATCATCTAATGAGCGGATCAATCCTGGGGGTGGAAATCGCAGCAGATGATAGGTTCTCTCTAGTAAACAATTCATATATAAGAAGTCCTCTCACTGAGGAGAGCAGTGATAGGGATGGATTTAAATTGCCAGTTGCAAATTGAAAGACACTTTAATTCTGCAGGAGGAGTCCTTAATGAAACCTGAGCAAGCCTGGCAAGCAGCGCAAGGGCAGATTCAATTGGAGATGCCAAAAGCTGCATATGATACCTGGGTGCGGGATGCACAATATTTTTCTTATGAAGATGGAACTTTTGTAATCAGTGTGCAAAATGCATACGCTCGTGATTGGCTGGAGAGCAGATTATCAAGCACAATCGTACGCATTTTAACCGGGATGATGAAGCGCACAGTGGAGGTGCGGTTCATCGTCTGGCAGGAACGGGATACGCAAGTAAAAATTGAATCGGTTCAGGACATCGAAGGTTTTCAAGAAGATGAATCTCCGGTCAACCAAACCCTTAACGCCAGATACACATTTGAAAATTTTGTTGTCGGCGCCAGTAACCGCTTAGCAAATGCCGCTTCTCTGGCAGTTGCCGAGAACCCTGCTCAGGCTTACAATCCATTATTCATCTACGGGGGAGTGGGATTGGGAAAGACACATTTGCTCCATGCGGTTGGCAACTTCAACGCAGCCAGAGGTTTACAGATTCTCTACGTGTCCTCGGAGGAATTCACCAATGACTTGATCAATGCCATTCGCACTCACAAAACTCAGGCATTCAGGGAAAAATACAGGCGGATCGATGTGCTTTTGATCGATGACATCCAGTTTATTGCTGGTAAAGAATCGACGCAAGAGGAGTTTTTTCATACTTTTAATACCCTTCATGGACAGGACAAACAGATTATCATCACCTCCGATCGACCTCCCAAAGCATTAATCACACTTGAAGAACGTCTGCGCTCTCGATTTGAATGGGGGTTAACAGCTGATTTACAGCCTCCAGATCTCGAAACGCGGATGGCAATCCTGCGTTCGAAGGCTGAGAGGGCTGGCAGAAAAGTTCCCGGTGAAATTATCGAGGTGATAGCTAGGAGGGTTCAATCCAATATTCGCGAGTTAGAAGGAGCGCTCACCAGGGTAGTAGCTTTCGTCGATTTAAGTGGCTTGCCTCTAACCCCTAAACTTGTTGAAACTGCATTGGCTGATCTGCTGCCAAGAAGGTCAAAGGTTGAACCAGAGGAAGTAATAAAGTCTGTTGCAGATGCATTCGGCATCCAAAAAGATAGGATGTTAAGTCGTGACCGGTCCCGGGAGGTAGCCTTGCCACGGCAGATCGCGATGTATCTTATGCGAGAAGAATCGAATATTTCACTGCCATTAATCGGTGAAACGTTAGGTGGACGCGACCATACGACGATTATGTACGGATGTGACAAAATTGCAGATTTGCTTGAACGGGATGATCGCTTGCGGCGGCAGGTGATCGAAATTCGGGAAAACCTTTATGGACAGGCAAACATTTAAATTTTTGAGATAGCCGCAGATATTTATGGTTGGTTAGAATTATGCCCGATGTTAATCGGGCATAATGTTTATTAGGGTAAAGACCTGGACAACTGACGCTCCCCTATCGTGAAACTCCTGAGAAAATCAACCTGAGAAGACCTGAAGGGTGTTCAACAGTCGAAATGGAGATGGCAGCTTTCCAGGCGGTCGCTCAATTCAGGAAAGTAGCCTTCAAATAGGTTTTGTGTGCAGGAAGTGAAAAACATTCGGGAAAAGTACTTCAACTATCGGTTGAGATTTGTTTTAATCTGTAATGAGATTTTGGTTGTCTGTCGGAATCCCTCAAAGAATTATTCTGAAGGATCAACCTTCTGTCTCCCCTTCCACAGTCGATTGACAAATTCAATCCAGGATAAATTCGATTCACTTGTGTCGTCATCCTCAGCAGGCCATGGATCCTGATCGAGCATTTTACGGATAAAATAGCGGCTGATTAAAACCATAGACGCGAGAACGGGCGCAGCCAAAACCAACCCAACAAATCCGATTAATCTGGCAGCAATGAGCGCGGCGACCAGAACGGCTGCGGGATGCAGCCCCAGGGTGTCACCATGAAATTTAGGTACCACGATGTTGTCGAGAATGGCATCCAGGATCAAGCACAATGCAACAACAATAATCGCATATACCCAGGATTCAAGACCGAAATAATTGGAGCCCTGGAAGAATGCCACCAGAGCAGTCACAACCCAGACAATGAATGGGCCCACATAAGGAATAAACCGGGCCACACCAGCCATGATGGCAATTCCTAAGGCATAACGAACTCCCAATGCGGATAGCAAGATAGAATAAAGGATTATGGCGAGGATGAATATCACCATCTGGCCACGCAGGAAAACGTTCCAGATTCTCCGGAATTCCAAATTCATCCGCTGGATATCTTCGTTGTATCCTGGGATGTCGATATGAATCATCTCGTCTGTGACCTGTCCAGTTCGAGCAAGCAGGAAGTATGCGATCACTAGAACGAACAATATCCATCCCAAGGTAACGAGGGCACTAGCCGCAAAGGAACTGATCACCGATCCGAAGCTACCTAACATTGGCTGGAGAATATCTAGAAACTGGTTGGTAAAGGCTTGGAGATTGGATTCATCCAACCTGAATGTATATGGTCCAATGGAATAAATTTGAGAAGAAATTCGCTCGATGAAATCCGGCAAAGTAACTGTAAATTTCGAAATGACTCCCACCAGGCTTTCCATTTGCTGAATAATCGCGAAACCTGAAACTGTCAGAATTGCGAGCAAAATCAATACAAATAAGAGAAATACGATGTTGACAGACCAGCGCCAATTCAGACGGGCATAACTGGAAAGTCTTGCGGCAACTGGATGGAGGACATAAGCCAGGATAACCGCCAGGAGTAAGGGACCGATGATTGATCTGAAATAGATCAATAAAGCAATCAAGATCCCAACGAAGGTTAAACCAACGATGAGTTTGGTGGCTGAGTTCCAAAGTGGAGATGGTGGCGGTGAGGTTGTGTCACTCATGCTAATTCAATCTCACATACAACTTTCACTGCGAAATTTTAATACCCCACCGATTTAATTTCTATAGTCAGTCGGTCCCAATAACCAATTTTTTTTGCTGATTTATCCAAACAAAAGTAAGTATGAATCAAAGAATAAAAGATAGAATGACTAGAATGGTTATGAAGATGCCGGCCAGGATGCCGATTATTCGCAAATCCTGTTTGACATAAGTGTAATCCGGGTTGAAATTGTCTGGCAACTTGCTTGCGCTTGAATCAGCCCCGGATCTGGCAGTTTGTTTGGCCGCTGTTTGAGGTGTTGATTTCCGCTTCCTTCTTTTACTCATTGGGTTTCCAATACTCCAATTATCAGTTATTGCCTGTCTGCAGGCGAGAAGTTATGGCTATCCTCTGATTGTCTACAAGGTAAGGATAACACGAAATCAGGGTTAGTGTCGGCTGGGTGGTACTATCCATGATGTCAACCTGCGTAGGTTCAACTACCATGCTATCGGTTACCACATAGGTATAAGAACGCTGATTGGTGTATACCGTGATCTCGTCACCTGGCTGTAAACGATCGAGATCGCGGAAGATTTCACCGAAGATATCGTTATGAGCTGATAAGACGACGTTGCCATCTGTGCCGGGATTGGCAGAGCCGATATGCTGACCAACCCCCTTTTTTAATTGCTCCCACCCGTCTCCTTGTACGATCGGTGCATCAACACCAATGTCGGGAATTTGGATGCGGATCGCCTGTTCTGGACCTGGAGTTGGAATTGGTATATCGGCCAGAGATTGGACTAATGGTTTTAAATGCTGAGGGATTTCAGCCTCATTTGGACGAGCCCCTTCAGGTGATGTCGGAGGGGTATGACCAGATGGTAATACGACGGATACGAGCAGCGCGGTAGGGGTTAAAGTCGGCTGTTCAAGTACGGTGGCGACCTCCTGATTCAAATCACGCATCATAGTGATGCCATTGAATAAGAGCAATAACAGTCCCCCGACAGCAAGAATTTCGACAAACAACAGCAAGCCATCGAGAATCTTCTTCCTGCGGTTTGTTGGGACAGGAGTCTGTTGTTCGCCAGCTGATTCGTCAAATTCCCCGGACCGCATATCCTCCAAGGATGAACCGTCAATGTCCGGGGCGATGAGGACAACTCGTCCCGTGCGCCGGTAGCGTTCGAGACGTTCTTGCCGTGAAGCACGCCTCTTCTCTACTAAAAGGCGGCGTAATTCCTCAGCTGATAAATCCTCTGGAGAGCCTGATTTTCGCACGGGAGGGATTATACCTTATTACGATTTACCATTTTTTCGATAATTTGACCCAGTTTATCAGCCTGATCGATGCGGTTAAAGTGTTTTTTGACGTAATCGTTCCCCATAATTCCAAATTCAGCTCTTTCTTCAGGGTGTTCAGCCAGGTATTTTACAGCATTAGCCAAAGCGTCAGGATCGCCGGGAGATACGGAGATACCGGCACCTGCTTTCTCGACCACCTCGCGAATTACGCCTTCCATTGCCAGAATTACTGGACGCCCGGCAGCCATATAGTCGAACACCTTATTGGGATAAACTGTCGAATAGAGTGGAATTGGCTTGAGGATGGCAATACACGCATCGGCTGCTGCCAATACCTCTGGCATCTTGTTTTTTGGTTCAGGTGAAATGAAGATTAGATTTTCCAAGGACAGTTTCTTTGCCTGATCTTGAAGGGCAGATTTCTCCTTCCCATCACCAATCAAGACGAAGAAGATGTCTGATTGATCCTCCTGCAGTATTTTAGCAGCGGATAAAATGGTGCCAAGATCATTTGAGATCCCATGTGCACCGGCATATAAAGCGAGGAACTTATCTCCAAATCCATTGGCATTCCTGAAATCAGTTCCTTCAGCGTGTGGATCAAACATACCAACATCAGCCCCGTTTGGAACCAGCTCGACGTGATTTGCTCCAGCAGTTTGAACATGTTCGATAAATCCCGGAGAATTGACCACTACTTTGTCTGCATGCCGATATAGAAATCGCTCCAGCCATTCTGAGGCCTTTATTAAAGCTGGCTGGCGGAGTACGCCTATTGCGATGGCAAAAGCCGGCCATAAATCACGAATTTCAAGGAGAAATGGCACCCTTTTTAAGCGAGCCAGTGCCCAAGCGGTCAGACATTGGAATATCGGTGGTGAAGTTCCCCATACCAGGTCAACATCTTCAACCTTCAATCCGATAAAGAATGAAGAAATCATGAAGCTCAAAAAACTAAAAACGCGGTGCACAAAACTGCGATGCAAGGCAGAATAGGTATAAGCACGGAATATACTGATTCCATCTGATGATGCATTGTCTCCACTCCCTGATGGCCCATGCTCCTGACTCTTACCTGTCAAGTAGCTGATGGGGCTGGCGATAATCGTCACACGGTACCCGCGTGAGTTCAAATAACGGGCAATTTCGTGGTGGCGTGTACCGCCCGCCTCGTCTACCGCAGCAAATGCTTGGTGAATCAGGAGAACATGCATGATTTTATTATCAAATCAAATGATAGTTTTGGGGACACTCGTTTTTGGTGATTAATTCTGTGGAAAGGTCCACTGCGACCGGAAGACTAAAGGTAATTGGGATTCCAGTCTTATCGCAAAAGATAAGGCAGGAATTTTATAGCCATATGTTGGGGAAATCCAACCAGCTGTGGGAGAAGCAGGTTCAGATCCAAGCAGGTTTTCACCTCCACGGACAAGTTCAACGACAGGATGAATGTTTTCAATCTGCTCAAAGGTTGCAGGCTCTATACCAATAAGAAGGTTTAACCATCCATGAGGGGACCTTATTCGTAATGAAGTTTGGAAAATAGTTTCATTCTCTTCAATTTCCCAAGACCAATCTGGCAGCAGCCAATGCAATCGTGACCGGTATATTCTATTGCCTTGGCCGGGTCTGTGTTGATTATTCGGTTGAGCTTTTTGCTGGTTCGCCTCCATGAGAAGGCTGTCTTCGATTAACCACGTCCCAGTTTGATCACTGGTCACAGCTCTGCGATGGGTGACGCCAATATCACGATAACCGTCGTGTTGAGCGACCAATTCAAAACCGGTCCCACCTTCAGCGAGATGCTGGTGAACTACCCTGGCTTGAGCCCAATCCAGCCAGAGGAATCGATCAGCGCGGGTCATCTGGTCCCGCTCTTCAATAGTCACGGTGTTGTGAATTTGAGTTTTCGCTAAGGAGTTGTCCCAGGGGTGTGGTGCATTGTAGAGGTAGGTGCCAGCATCTTGGGTCACATTGTGACCTTTCCAAATCAAATCAAGATGAAGCTGGTCAGCGTGAGCAGGTCTGGTGCTGAAATTGGCCACACGGAACAGTGCCCAGGAATGGTTTCGTGGATTGTGCAGGACTATGTGTGAACCTGGAAATTCTGATATCTGTGGAGACCCCTGAGGTTCATCGGAGTCGTCTGATTTTTCATGTTCAGGCTCGGATAATCCTAACCAATGCGTAAATTCATCCCAAGGACCTGTTGGATATGCTCTTTCTCCGAGAAACGCTATTGAGGCAGCCTGGGCAACTGGCCGAAAATCATGAAATGCACAGCTGGCAAGGGGTTGAAGGAGCGCACCATCATTATGGCCAAGGTTGGGCGCTCGCCCTGTCTTTGGATCAACCAAACTCAGAAGCCACTCAGTAGCTGCAGCTAATCGCTCAATCGTTTGCTCTGGTAATGACTCAGCTAGCGAGTGTACCCATAAACTAACTTGCAGCATCAAGCGGTGGTAATTTGTGCTGTGCTGAACATATGTACCTGTATTGGAAATCTGTGATTGTAGAGACTGGTTGAACCAGCGCCAGCCAAGCTCATTCCATTTTTTTGCACCAGGGTGATCCGGCAGTGCTTTTGCGGCAGTGATCAAACCAGCAGATTCCGTCAGGAGATGATTATTATTTTGAGCTCGAGCGTAGGCCAGGGTGGGAGGGATCCGCGCGGCATGGTCTGCAATAGTGATGCTCAATCGATATTTCCGATCTGGAGTGGATAGTGGAGAATTTTGAAAAACTTGATAAGCGAAGATAAAGGCGATTAATCGAATGGCGACTTCTTGACTTGAAACCCAATTCGGACCTAGGTTAACCAGGTTAATATCTGCAAAGGCTTCAAATTCACGCCAAAAAGTGTCGACATATGTATCGTCTTCACTCAATTGGTAGGCTCGAACCAGTGCATATACCCAGGTGAACCGGGCAGGCTCCCAGATGAACTTAATATCCTCTACACCCGCTTTTTTCTCATCTTGAGCAATATTCGTCCAGTGATCCAGAGGGAGAGATACCAGCAGGTTCAGTTCTTGTGGAGGACCACCAAACAGGCGCACTTTTCCTTTGCCTATCTCGTTAGCTTCAGCGAAAAGAGCTGCAGCCTCATCTCCGACCAATTTTATCAGCCTGTCCCGATTAGGGATGGAAACTAGGTTTGGGGAAATTTCATAAACATGGGCATCATGGTGATTTATCGGCTCTTTTGGGGGTGTCATGCGGCGGAAAAGCCCGGAACGCAAACCAAATTGATAATATGCATACCACCAGACCTGTTGAAATCCTAGCTGGCGAGTTGCTTTAAGGGCAATTTTGAGATTTCGTGTGTATGACACTTAAAGAGATCGATGTGAAAAAAATTCGAATGGGATCAGCTCAGAAACGCGATCAACTCCGCCATCAGAGAGGTCAGGATCCTCGTCGACTGGAGCGGATTTCCAGGAACTTCCAAACTATGGTCGGCATCTTCATAAACTTGCAAAAGTATATTGGATTTTGCCGGACGTTGACTGATGGTGGAATCATCAAAAGTGGGATCAGCTTTGCTGCCAGCAACATATGCGGGTTCATTCAATTCCAGGAAGATGTTAGTAACTGGTGGCAAGTTGAACAACGGGGTAAACCAGACGGTCTTTAACTTGGGAGTTTCCAACTTCTCTGAGAGGATAAATGCCATGGTCAAAGTGCCTAATGATTTTCCGACCAGGATTAGATTGGTATAGCTTTTAGCTTTAATTCCGGCTTTTAGCAATGCTTTACCATCTTCAATCAATTGGACAGTTCGTTCGGCCTGAGAGGCTCCCCGGAATTCTGGATTGTCATAATCGGCCCACAGCTGCAGGACGTCAAATCCCTGGTCTAAAAGAACCTCTGTGGTGTAGTGAAGCAAGGGTTTATCACATGAATATCTCAATCCCGGGTACATCAAGGCAATTCCATCACCTGGTTCAGCCTGCTGGATAAACGTGTTCCGCACAGGCAGGTGATGATATTCTTCCACTTTGAGTGAGGAAATGTTGAACTTATCCCGACTCATGATTGATCCCAGATAGGAATAGCCATAGTATCTCCAGACCTGAGCGCCTCAACTGAGAGAATTGAGGCTAAAGAGACACCATACAGCTGGTTGTAAGGGATCGGAGACTTTCTGGATTCCATTATCGCATCTTTAAAAGCAACCCATTCTCCGCGATGACCTTTATCCTGGCGAAGACGCGAGCGGAAAGTACGGCGTTTACCACTATATACAAGCTCAAGATTACGGAAATCATCCAGCATTGCTACTTTTCCTGCGCTGAATACTTCCAGGCGTTCTTTGGCAGCCGCCGGATCACCGTTGGCTAAATAATCAATTGATCCGATGGATCCATCTGGGAAGTTGCAGGTCAGGTGTATATTGTCCTCCATATAGCGACCCGCGTCAGGCAAGGCAAACGCAGTAACCGATACAGGAGGTTCACCGACCAGGAAGGTTAGAAAATCGATAAAATGACATCCTTCACCTATGATCCGACCGCCTCCTTGCAAAGGATCATGCAGCCAATGTGAGGCGGGTAAGTATCCTGCATTGACCCGGTAATGTGCCATGAGTGGTTCTTGCCTATCGTCAATGAAATCTTTCAGCTGTTGACCAAATGGAGCAAAGCGACGGTTGAATCCAACCATCAAGATCTGATTTTGAACTTGCGAATCATTCAAAGTATCAAATATTTCCTCCAATTCCTGGATCGTGATTGCCAAAGGTTTTTCACAGAAAACATGCTTCTCCGCATTGAGAGCCTTTATCACCTGTTGAGCGTGCAGGTGGTGTCGGGTGAGGATTGCGACTGTATTTATATCAGGATCATCCAGAATTTTATTTTCATCGCTGGTGGCGTATTTGAATTTGAATTTACCAGCTGCACTTTGGGCTGAAAGTCCACTTGAAGATGCGATGCCGATCAACCCAATCTGATCAATCTTGCTGATTGCAGGCAGCATGACTGCAGATGCAAAGTCGCCGGCACCCAAGACACCAAGCTGAACCATCCCCTCGGGAAAGGTCATTTTCGTGTTTGGGTCCAGAATGTTGGTCGTGACCAGATCTCCATTTGTGGTAGCGAGATCACCCTTGTCGGTATCAACAGGTTTATATGTTAACAAGATACCCAGGAAATTACTTCCGTCATCTTTACCAGATATTAAATCGTAAGCCAGCGGAGCTTGCTCAATAGGAAATCGATGAGTAATCAATGGGCGAACATCGATTCGATCGCTCGAAAGCAGACCGATGAAAGATTCAAGGTTGCGGCCTTCGGTCCAGCGGACATATCCGATGGGATAATCCTGCCCACCTTCTTCGTAAGCGGGATCGTAACGTCCTGGGCCATATGAACGGGAGTTAATAAAAGAAAGTTCTTTTTCGTAATAGATTGTTCGCGGGATCTCAAGTCCAACAGCACCAGTGGCGACAATCCGTGCCCTGTCTCTGGCGATCTTGCCAGCCAATTCGACCGGATCGGATGATGGTGTATCAGCGCAGATGATTACTACATCGCTTCCGCGTCCATGCGAAATGCTTTGGGATGCTGCTTCCGCTTCACTGCGAGTGACGGACATGTGAGCACCCATAATCTTCGCCAGATCTACTCGCTCCGGATCGAGGTCAATGCCAAGTACTTGGCAACCAGCAGCTTCGGCAATGGCGACTGTGAGCAATCCCAGCAGCCCAAGACCGATGACCGTTACCTGCTCACCAATATTTGCCTCTGCAAGACGAAAACCATGCAGGGCAATTGCTCCCAAAGTTGTAAATGCGGCAGAATCATCATCGACATTCTCGGGCAATTTCGCCAGGAGATTCTGAGGCACTACCGCATACTCAGCGTGTACTGCGTAGCCTCCGCCAGCGCATGCGACCCGCTGCCCGACTTTGAAACCGTGTACTCCGCCTCCCAGGTCAACGATCCTGCCAGAAGAGGAATATCCCAGAGGCATGGGCTGATCGAGGCGGTTGAAAGCTGCTTCCATCGTGGAGAGAATACCTTCTCGGCGAGCCTTATCAATCACCTGGCGAGCAAGATCGGGGCGGGAACGAGCTTTTCCAAATAAAGACTTTCCTGCGAAATCAACCAACATGCGCTCAGTACCTGCCGAGACGAGAGAGGCTGACGTCCTTACCAATGCCATACCCGGTTGTGGTCGAGGAACAGGAACCTCGACAACCGTTGTCTCACCGGAGCGAAGATTTTGAAGTACTTGTTTCATAGATCAGGGATTAGGAAATTTCGAGCATAATATGCCGTAAAATTCCCAATCAGTATACACCAAGATGGGGGAATAGCAAAAATTTTTCAGGTATCTTATTTAAGAACGTCTGGCAATTTTGGCGATGGTCACGGGTGATATAATTGCTCAGATTTTTACATTTAGGAAATTTTGGAGGAAGATTTGACGGGTTTACGCGTACAAAAAGTTGCTCAGATACTGATTGACCATTCGACTCAAGTTGGCCAAGATGACAGGGTAGCGATAACTGCATCAACTGAGGCTGAACCATTGGTGAAAGCTTTATATGAGCTGGTTCTAAAGCGTGGTGGTCACCCACATGTGTTGTTCGATTTTCAAGGGCAGGACGAGATTTTCTTCGCCCAAGCTGATGAACACCAGCTGGATTTTGTGCCGTTATTTCATAAGATGGCATTTGAAGAGTTCGACGTTTTGATAAAAATTCGAGCAGAAACGAATACCCGCGCTCTCGCGTCGGTTGATGCAGGGCGCCAGACAAGACGCCAGAAAACGATGTTCTCATTGATTCAAGCACAGCTGCGCCGCGGCGCTGATAAATCCCTGCGCTGGATGAGCACACTCTACCCAACCAACGCATACGCCATGGAGGCAGACATGGGATTTGAAGAATATAGGGATTTTGTCTTCCGGGCTATGCATGCAGATGATGGGACTCCAGATCCAGTGGCTCATTGGCAGGGAATTAAAGCTGAGCAACAAAGAATTATCGATTGCATTCAAGGGCATGATCTGGTAGAGATCAAGGGGCCGAATGTCGATCTTTCCCTCTCAATTAAGGAACGCATCTTCAAGAATGCATGCGGAGAACACAATATGCCGGATGGGGAAATATATACCGGTCCTGTCGAAGATTCCGCGAATGGTTGGGTGCATTACACCTATCCAGCAATGCTGCACGGGCGCATCGTGGATGGGATCAAATTGGAATTTGAGCAGGGGAAAGTTGTGAATGCTTCCGCGAAAGAAAATGAGGAATATTTGTTAAAAATGATCGATACCGATAAAGGATCAAGGTATATCGGTGAATTTGCAATCGGTACGAATTTTGAGATTGATCGTTTCACCAAGAGTATCCTCTTCGATGAAAAAATTGGAGGTACTTTTCACATGGCTTTAGGCGCAGGCTACCCGGAGACGGGGAGCCAGAACAAAAGTGATATCCATTGGGACATGATCTGCGATTTACGCCATGATTCGGAAATCAAAGTGGACGGTGAGCTGTTTTACGCTAATGGGGAGTTTGTCGTTTGAACCTATTCGACTGACAGGTCAATTCCAACAAGCCAAGGCCGACGTACCTACCGAAGTGCGTCGGACTTTTTGATATTTTTGCTTGGAAAACATAAGTCTGGAGTATGAAATAGATCACATTCTGTGTCAAGAGAAATTCATACAAAGCACTCCACGTGGATTACTGACTTCATGGCGAAAATTTGCTACATTTAGGCTGGTAATGATGATCGGGTAGATAGATAAGGATTGGAAAAAATGTTACCGCACAATCATTCAATCGCAGTTGATTATGACCGACACAGCCGAAAACATATAAAGCGTGCTGCTTATAATTCACGATTAAAACGATCAAACAGCGAAAAAGGGAAGGACAGCCAACAATATCCAGTCAGAAAGCCAATTCTTGACCTGGGTTGGCTGAAAGACCTGCGCCTGTCTCCTGTGAGCTGATTTATATAGGCTGAATTGGAACAACTTAAGAGACAAACATCTACTTATATCAACATCTATTGTCAATCTTCAAGTGCCAACTCAAGATGATTGATCCTCCAGATATTATGAAT
>JBFFEL010000045.1:0-27645 GCA_041558875.1 Anaerolineales bacterium | reverse complement strand
TGGAAAGCGTGAAGATGCAGATATGGATCTTCAAATCGCATTAAATATTTTCAAGGAATGCGGGGCAATATATGATCTGAAACTTGTTCAGCAATTATCAGCCTCAATTTCTTAGTTCATTGGGGGAAAATCTGGGAATAAAAATTGTAAATCATTCTGAAAAGCTGTTCCCAATATAAACATCAATTGTATCCAAACGTATAGGATCAACTTGGGTACGATATAATGATGCAGAACTTATCCTTGATATCCAAATCATTCTCACCATCAAAGGCATTACCAAGCATGGAATTTCATATATCTCGCCGGGCGCGTGACCAATACGAATTCGATCAATCCTTGTTCTCTCTAAGCGGCAATGTGATCTTCGCAAACTTTTATGCGGCACGATCATTCGCCCAGAAGATGAACAATAAACGAGATCTGCTTCGTTTTCCAGAAAATGCCGTTCGTGCAGGTCAGATCAACGCAATGGGATTAATCGACGAGATTCTACATTACGTGGTTTCAATTTATCGCCGCCAGGTGAATCCGGATGTGATGGACGAAGCTTTGAAGTGGCTGGATAGTCGCATCGGTGCACAGGCTGTGAATACCACTTTGCAATCGTTTGCTGAGCAATTCCCTCCCTTGGCCGTTTATCTCAAGGACGTTGAACTCACCGAGTATGTGAACAGCACCACGGATGATGTGCCCAACCGGCAAATCCTGTTGGAGGAATTAATCATGCTTTGGCTGGCAAATGTGAACTCAGCATTTGCCCCGTTTTTGGAATTGTTCGATGATGAAGAGTTAGAGAAGAGCACGGGATACTTAGATGTCATCCCTGAATTAGTAGATTTCTTTGAGACTCAACCAACTTTTGGACCAGATAATCAGAACCTGATTGACCTTTTGCGCAGTCCAGCAATTGCAGTACCACATTCACTGTCGGGTCAATTGGAGTACATGCGTCAGAAATGGAGCTACCTGATCGGGGATTATATTTTCCGTCTTTTGGGTAGTTTAGATTTAATTTCAGAGGAAGAAAAAGCAATTTTCCATGGTCCTGGTCCAGCTTACGTGCTGGATTTTGAGGGATTGGAATTGGAGATCGAACGGTTTAGCCCTGATAGCGATTGGATGCCGTCCGTTGTCCTGATTGCGAAAAATATCTATGTCTGGCTCGATCAACTTTCGAAACAATATCGGCAAGATATTCATCGTTTAGACCAGATTCCCGATGAAGAGTTGGACCGCCTGGTAAGTTGGGGGTTCACCGGTTTGTGGTTGATCGGTCTATGGGAGCGCAGCAACGCCTCGCAGCGGATTAAACAATTACGTGGCAATCCAGAAGCAGTGGCCTCCGCCTATTCATTGATGGATTACCGGATCGCCGGCGATTTGGGTGGGGATGAGGCATACCGCAATCTGCATTCCAGGGCTTGGGAGAGAGGTATTCGCCTGGCATCGGACATGGTTCCAAATCACATGGGGATCGATTCAAACTGGGTGATCCAGCATCCGGATTGGTTCGTGGCATTAAACCATTCTCCTTTTCCAGCATACTCCTTTGGGGGTGAGAACCTGTCCTGGGATGAACGGGTTGGCATTTTTATCGAAGATCACTACTATGACAGCAGCGATGCGGCTGTTGTATTCAAGCGGGTGGATAATTGGACTGGTGACGAGAAATATATCTATCATGGCAATGATGGCACGAGTATGCCGTGGAATGATACTGCTCAATTGAATTACCTGTTGCCTGAAGTGCGTGAAGCGGTCATTCAGACCATCCTGGAAGTAGCCCGCAAGTTTCCAATAATTCGTTTTGATGCTGCCATGACGCTCGCTAAAAAGCATTATCAACGACTATGGTTTCCTGAACCGGGTACCGGCGGAGCGATCCCATCCAGGGCAGAATATGGATTGAGCAGAGAAGAATTCAATGCGGCTTTTCCAGTCGAATTCTGGCGTGATGTGGTCGACCGGGTTGCAGAGGAAGTACCGGATACATTGCTGCTGGCAGAAGCCTTTTGGTTAATGGAAGGATATTTCGTCCGCACTCTCGGGATGCACCGGGTTTACAACAGTGCTTTCATGAATATGCTGCGTGATGAAAAAAACCAGGAATATCGCCTGGTGATCAAAAACACGCTCGAATTTGATCCGGAGATACTGAAACGCTATGTAAATTTCATGAACAATCCGGATGAGCGTACTGCTGTCGATCAATTTGGGAAAGATGACAAGTATTTTGGCAGCTGTATCCTGATGGCAACTATGCCTGGATTACCGATGTTCGGACATGGCCAGATTGAGGGTTTTGCTGAAAAATACGGCATGGAGTTTCGCCGCGCTTATTGGGAAGAAAAGGCGGATCAATACCTGGTTGAACGTCATGAGCGCGAGGTTTTTCCATTGCTGCGGAAACGGTATTTGTTCGCAGAAGTGAATGAATTTTCTCTCTATGATTTCTACACGGCAGATGGTAATGTAAATGAAGATGTGTATGCTTATACCAATCGAATCGGTGAAGAAAGGTCGTTGATTGTATATCACAACCGGTATGGTGAGGCACGCGGCTGGATAAAAAAATCTGCTGCAAGTTTAATGAAATCTGGCGATGGCACGACAAGGCAGCTGGTGCAGCGAGAATTAAGCCAGGGACTGGGATTAAACACGGGTGACGATCACTATACGATCTTCCGTGATCAGATTACGGGCTTTGAGTATATTCGCAGTAATCGCGATTTATCAGAAAACGGTATTTATCTTGAGCTGGGAGCTTATAAATACCATGTCTTTATGGATTTCCGCCAGGTTGTTGACAACGAGTGGCACCAGTACAGGCAGCTCGAGGCTTACCTTGATGGTCGGGGGGTGCCAAGTATGGATGAAACACTGAAGGAAATCGTCCTGCAGCCGATACATCACCCATATAGGGAATTGACCAATGCCAGGATGATAAACCGGATGTTAGCAGCCCGCGATGGGAGTAAGTTGGATCAAGACCTGGTAAGTGAAGTTGGTCAGAAATCAGCCCACTTGCTGGTAGAAATCAATAACCTTACCAATGCTGGGGTGAATAAAGATGTTATTGAGACTTATTCTCACCGACTCCAGAGGCAGGTGGAAGAAATTCTTCGCCTTCATGAATTGAGAGAAAAAGCAAAAGCAGCATCCCGACGAAATTTCAAATCTGCTGTGAATTTAACCTTGAGAGATTTGAGCCTGGAGGAAGAGGATATAGGTAATTGGTGTGTCCTTTTGGGGTGGGCGATAACCCGTGATTTTGGACATCTTTTGGGGGATGAAGGAGCAGCAGATAGAAGCCAGACCTGGTTCGATGAGTGGTTGTTTGGACGCATACTTTCCAGTTCGATGATGGATCTTGGAATGAGTGAGTCCAACACCTGGAATTCAGTCAATCTAATCAGGATTCTGATCCGTCACCAATCTTGGCACCTGAAAGAAACCCCCAAAACCAGGCGTGCTTACTACATTCTCGAGCGTCTCCTAAAAGATGAATTCATCCAAGGACTCTTGCAAGTGAATCGCTATCAAGGGATTTTATGGTTCAACAAAGAAGCCTTTGAGAATTTGTTGGCCTGGTTGATGCGAATCGCGGTGGTAGACGAAATGGCAAACTCAGGATTAGGAGATGAAGAAATCTACGAGCGAATTGCCAATCATTTCCGCATAATCCGCAAGCTGCAAAATGCTGAATCGGGATCAGATTACCAGGTAGAGAAGCTCTTAGAAGCCGCAGGATAAGGAATGAATGATGGGGGATTGATATATATAAACACGCGGATCAAACTAACCACCCTTAATCCGTTAAATGTTCCTTCAGATCCGAGGTGCGCGATAAATGGTTTGTGAACACTTGATCAGCAGTCAAGCCTGTCCGGGGACTGACGACGTGTTTTAGATCAGATGTAACTTGTGGAGCAAGATCATCTCCAGTTGCCAGGTAAGCCAAGCGAACTGCTTGAGCCGCATAGGCGATCACGTTTTTCGGTTCAATGCGATCGAAATCCTCAAAAAACCAGCCGCATGAAGTGAATATTCGTTGGCGCTCGCGTTGCGATTCGAGCAGCAGGATGATTTGCCTGGTTTGTTCAGTGGTCAAAGGATGGCTGGCCATTTCGGAAATTAATCTTTCTACTTTTTGTTCACCCAAAATGGAGTGGATGTATTCCTGACGCATAACCCTTGGTTTGGGGACCAGAGGATACAAAGTTTCATAATATATGCCATCCAACGCAGCTGCCAACTTGTCAAGTGATTTACGCAGATGGGATTTCCAGCGTCCGTCGAGAGAGGTGCAGGCGCATTCACCAGACCAGCGGGTAACACCATGATGGCAGGACCAGGAGGTGCGTTCTCGAATGCGAATCGTTTTCTTTGGTTGGTGCGATTGCAACCATAGCGCGGGATATGTAGTGGTAAGCCCTGCAGCCGCGCTGCTTCCATCAAGTAATTGAGCTAGAAATTGTTCACGTGAGGGCTGGTGATGACCGTATAATTCTCCATCGGAGGCTAGTAAGATCAATTGATCTTTTCCGGCCAAATCCTTCTGGGAGTCGAATTGATCAACAAGAATTCCATCGACAAATTGGGCGGCATTTGCTGTTGATTGAGGATCAAAACTGATTTTCGTGCTTAAATCCTTCTGGTAAAAGAAGACAATCATACTTTTTCCACCAGGAAGGACGACCTGATATGATTCAGTCGGATCTAATCCTTCGTCATCTGCCTGCCAGGGAGCCAGAATTGTAAATTCAATGCCCATATTTGCCATCATGGTTAAACACTCGTAATCAACCGCAGTCTCCGGCAACCACATCCCTTGAGGTTGATGCCCAAAGCGGTGGATAAAATCGGCGATTCCCCAATATATTTGAATAGCTTTATCTGAGGAGGAAGCTAACGGTAAGATGGTGTGGTTATAGGCTTGTGCAATTGCATTTCCTACCCCATATTTCCGGCGATTTACCTGATTTTGATCAAGAATTTGCTGGTATGTATTTTGATCTTGTGACTGGAGCCATGTGAACAAAGTCGGGCCGATATTGAAACTGATCCTGGAAAAATTGCCCAGCATTGCATTAGGTTGGTAGCACTCCGCCAAAATCTTCTCGTTCCAATTATTGTAAGGAGCCGCCCCTGGTTCATTTGGGATAAGATTCGTTAATGGATCTTCGCGAGGAGGTTGATAGAAGTGTCCATGAATGCTGACAGCTTGAGTTGCCATATCGAAATTAATAAGAGCCTTCTGTATTTTCAGTGCAAAGATGTGATTATATCATCTCACCAGATGAAGTAGTTCCCATCGATTATCGTAACCTTAATAACGGCGGCAAACAGGGTGCATTACAAACAAGATGGTTAGCGTTTAATCAGAATATCTTAATTATTGCAGGTTACCTTATCATCCAAATTTCTTCAGAATCCATTATCGAGTAAAATAGATCTAATCCCAATAACTTAAGTACTGGAAGGAGCGAAAATGAAAACGCGCGCCGTAATCATGGCTGGCGGAGAAGGCTCCAGATTGGGCACTCTGACAGCCAAGCGAACAAAACCTGCAGTACCATTTGCGGGGAAATACCGCATTATCGATTTCACGCTCTCGAATTGCATTAATTCAAACCTGTTTGATATCATGATCCTAGCCCAGTACCGGCCGCACTCTCTGATTGACCATATTGGATCAGGCGGTCCGTGGGATTTAAATCGCGATTTCACTGGGGGTGTACGAATTTACTCACCATATAAAGCGCGCGGTTCATCTGATTGGTATCTTGGGACTGCTGATGCGGTCCAGCAAAACTTTCGCTTCATCAAGAGCTCCGCTCCAGATTTTGTCCTTGTGCTATCTGGTGACCATATTTACGCGATGAACTATGATGCCCTGATCGCTTTCCATGTCGATCACCAGGCTGATGTCACGATATGCACGATCAGGGTGCCGATTGAAGATGCCTCACGGTTTGGGATACTGGATGTTGACCAAAATTATCAAGTGACAAGTTTCGAAGAAAAGCCTCGAGAACCAAAATCAGATTTAGTTAACATGGGGGTCTATCTGTTCAATATCGAATTGCTTGATAAAGTGCTATGGGAGGATCGCGCCCAATCCGAAAGTACCCATGATTTTGGCAAGGATATAATCCCTCGCTTGATTGAAGATGGTGCCCGTGTATCCGCGTTTCCTTACTCTGGTTATTGGGTCGATGTGGGTACTGTGGAATCCTATTGGAAAGCGCACATGGATTTGTTGGCTGAACCACCACCCATTGATCTCAATGATCGCTCTTGGGTGATTCATACCCGGACAGAGGAACGTCCACCGGTTTATATATCGTCTGGGGCACAGGTAGCGGATAGCATGATTACTGATGGTTGCGTCATCTCAGCTGGAGCGACAATAGAACGCAGTATCCTATCTCCTGGTGTAAGGGTAATGCCAGGCGCAGTAGTGAAGGAGTCGGTCATCCTTACTGATGCAGTTATTGAACCGGGGGCGACGGTAGAAAGGTCGATTGTTGATAAACGGGTCAATATTGGTAAGAACGCTGTCGTTGGAGGGATAGAAGAGTCAGAAGTTCTTCGAATCACCATGATTGGTAAAAACAGCCAGCTTCCTGAAGGGATAACGGTTGAACCTGGAGCAGTCATTGCTACAGACGTGGTCCCCTCTGATCTTTCAACCAGCCATATACGCAGCGGGGATTTTATCCAAACCAAGAGACTGGCATATGAAGTTTGAGCGTGCTTCGGGCATTCTCCTTCATCCAACCAGCTTTCCAGGACCTTTTGGCATCGGCGATCTTGGGCCGCAGGCTCATCGCTGGGTAGAATTTCTGCATGGGGCAGGTTGTGGATTATGGCAAGTTTTGCCTCTGGGACCTACCGGGTACGGCGATTCGCCATATCAAAGTTTCTCATCCTTTGCTGGTAACCCTTACCTGATCAGCCCAGAGATGCTCCTGGAGGACGGCTTGCTGCATTCTAACGATTTGGTTGAATCTCCCAAATTTCCTGCAGACCGAGTGGATTTCGGCAATTTGATCCCCTGGAAGGTTGGTGTCCTCGATCGTTCATTTATTCAATTCCAGCATTCTGATTCCAAAGAATTGCAATCTGAATTTGAAGAGTTTCGAACTGAGAACAGCTTCTGGCTGGATGATTTTTGCATTTTTATGGCGATAAAGGAAGCCTGTGGTGGTGGATCATGGGTTAATTGGCCAAAACCGTTAGTTCAGCGGGAATCAGCAGCAATAGAAAAAGCGAGAGAAAAATATTCCACGGCTATCCATCGTCAGGAAATCCGCCAGTTTATCTTCAACCGTCAATGGAAAGCTCTGCGAGAGCATGCCAATGAGAAGAATATACTAATCATTGGCGATATCCCAATATTCGTCGCACACGACAGTGCAGAAGTTTGGGCGCATCCAGAGCTGTTTGCTTTAGATAAGGACGGAAATCCGACATTTATTGCTGGTGTTCCACCGGATTACTTCTCAAAAACCGGGCAATTGTGGGGTAATCCTTTATACAGCTGGAAAGTTCATCAAGCCGATGGTTACCATTGGTGGTTAAACCGCCTTTCCGCTGTCCTGAGATTGGTGGATATCGTGCGGCTAGACCATTTCCGAGGTTTCGCCGCCTATTGGGAAGTCCCATTCGGTGAAGAAACTGCTGTCAATGGTCGCTGGGTACCTGGTCCTGGAGAAGATTTCTTCGCTACCATTCAGAAATCTCTTGGAGATCTTCCGATCATTGCCGAAGATCTGGGTGTGATCACGCCTGATGTGGTCGCCATGCGTGAGCGTTTTAATCTGCCTGGAATGCGCATCACACAGTTTGCCTTCACCGGTGATCCCAAAGAACCATTCTTGCCGCACAATCATGAAAAGAATACCGTGGTTTATACCGGTACCCACGATAACGATACTTCAAGAGGCTGGTACGAAAGAGTTCCCGAAGAGGAAAAAAGCTTTTATCGGCGATATCTGAATCGTAATGGCAGCCAAGTTGCCTGGGATTTTATCCGCGCGACCTGGAGTTCGGTGGCAGTCTTTGCTTTGGCTCCCATGCAAGATTTCTTAGAACTGGACAACAAAGCACGCATGAACTACCCAGGCAATCCGAGTGGCAACTGGACCTGGCGTATGTTAGATTCGGCTATGAGTACGGAACTTCAAGAAAAGATCAAAGAGTTAAACTTTTTATATGATCGGGAAAATATTACTGAATTAGATTCCGATAATGCGACTTAATTATTCATATATGGGATTTGCGAATACCACAACCCGCTGATTATGGAGTAAGTAAATTCAAACCAGATTCTTCGACAAAAATATCAATCTTCGGTTTGTTTTTCAGTTGATTTGCCTGGTTCCCAGTCTGGTGCAGCCCTCTTAAGCTGTTTTGGAGACAGACGGTTCATTCTACGGCAGTGGGGACATTGGGCGTTGTAATGATTCAGGCCATCATCATGGATTGTGTCTAGTGCAAAATATACGGTCTCTTTACTGATTGCAAATGGCCGGTGGCAGTTTGTACATCTGATCTGCATGCGGAACTCCTTTCAGAGATAATTAAGTATACAACAACAGTCCAAGTTGGAGTAGATTGCCGTGTCCGTTATAATTACGGGATGACAAAATTTTATACTAAAGCAGGTGATGATGGCTATACAGGCCGCTTAGGGAAGGGGCGATTACCTAAAAATGACCCTGTAATCGAGGCTATTGGTTCGATAGATGAAGCAACTGCTGCGTTAGGTTTCGCCCGGGCACAAAGCGATTTACCAGCAACAAAAAAACTAATTCTAGAAGTTCAGCGGGATCTCTATCACATCATGGCGGAGCTCTCCGCTACTGAGGAAACAGCTGACCAGTTTCGGGTAATAGATGAACAAAAGCTTGCCTGGCTGGAAGAAAGTATTGATTCAATTAGCGATAAAGTAGAGACTCCAAAGGAATTCATCCTACCTGGAGATACCTTGTCAGGAGGGGCGATGTCAATCGCCAGGAGTATCGTCCGCCGGGCTGAACGACGGGTAACTGAATTGTATTTGATAAACGCATTTGACAACCCAAACATTCTCCCATATTTGAATAGATTATCCTCATTGTGTTTCATCCTTGAGCTTAAAGAGAATCAATCGGTTGGGATAACATTAGCAAAAAAACCGGATTAATACATAGAAATAAAAATAAGAAAATGGGCTTGCTCTTTTCCAGAAAAAGGCAAGCCCACGTTATTTATCTATGTGGAATAAATTAGTTTCCGGAATTTGCTAGTTCAGCTTCGACTGCATCAGAAATTTGTTGGAATGAAGGGACGAATCCTGGGGAGATGATCCTGCCATTGACCATTACTGAAGGAGTTCCGGAGACCCCAGCGTTTCTGCCCTGGAGTAGATCAGAGTTGATTTCCTCTTCATGCTGGTTGGCATTGAAGCACGAGTTGAATGCTGGCATATCCAGTTCAAGCGCTTCTGCAAATGCCACTAAGCGCTTATCATTGAACGCTCCTTGGTTTTCGCCGTTCCAATTGGCAAATAGCATGTCGTGATAGTCCCAGAAGCGATTTTCGTCTCCGGCGCACATGCTTGCGGCTGCAGCCTGATCTGATTCATTGCGTGGAGCGCGATCATCAAGAAAAGGAAAATGTCGATATATGTAATATACGTCTCCGGTAGCAACATAAGTATCAACGACTTGAGGTTCGATTTGCTCAGAAAATGACTTGCACGCGGGACATTGGAAATCCTCGAAAACCTCGATGGTTACTGGCGCATTCGGATCACCCAAGGCTCTTCCATCTACCATAGGTCTTTCATGAGGCGTGATGACAACAATGTCTCCAGCTGGAAGTAAGGAAGGGACAATTATCGCAGCAGCAATGATGGCTGCAACACCAAGAATGCCCAGGACAATGTATATTCTCTGCTTCCTTTGTTTTTGTTGACGCCTCTCTCTTACAGCTTCGCGTTTTGAGACCGCTCCTTTTCTACCGGAAGATGATTTTTTACTCATTGACTCTCCTTCAATCTCCGTTTATAACCCCCCGATTTTGCCATGATCAATTGAGTTTGTCTAGGGAAAGATGAACCAGGATTAATAATCTTTTAAAATAAATAGCAGCTAGTATTATGTAGATTGACTCGTTGCAGATGACTTAGCAATCACAAAACGGCAGTAGGCGTCTTCCATTGCAGTGCAGCTTGTTTCCCTTACCTCGAAATCAACATCAGAAGCCCAATGAATTGCCTCCTTGATAAAACCAATAGTCAGATGGCAAACAGGGTGGGAGCTTTTCCGTCCATAACAAACCAGGCAATTTTGTTCAATATAAGCCAGTTCACCATTTTTTTCTTCCATCCAAATTTCATGGTTGGGATAGATTTTTTGCTGTGATTCAACAATCGCTTCAAGCATGAACTGACTACGTTGATTTGGTGACCAGAGTTTGAATACCCTTTTACCGGTATTCATCCAACCTGGCTGTTCCCGCAAGACGATATGAAAAGATTCTTGTCCTATCCGGCGCAGGATTCGTGGTCCCCGATCCCCGTAAGTTATCTCTATGGTTTCTAATATTCGTGCATAGTCATACCCATTAAATGTTTTTCCCATATTGTCAGCAAGCAAAGCAGTTGAAAAGTTTTCGAGGTTTGCTGCGAAGTAAATATCCATCGCAGCCTTGTCACCCAAGACTTGATTGATGGCCAGTAAAGTCTGTCGAAAGTGAGTATTTACAATGGTAGCATCATTATCCCTATCCATAGTAGTCTCCTATGATGTCCAAGGGTATAAGAGAGAAAGAATGAATATTAATATTGTAATGGATTATTGGGGAAGATATTGGTATACCGGGTAAGTTTCACCGGTTCGGGTAAAGCCGGCATTTTCGTAGAGGGCGATTGATGCCAGGTTATCTTCCTGGGTATTCACTGTGATGCGTGAAGCTCCCCGCTGTTTAAATTGGATCAACAAATCTCTTAGGATAGAGCACCCGATTCCCTGCCGCTGGTAATCTGGATGGGTTGCTAGTCGAGCGAGGTGGCCCCCCATTTGCATGGCCGTGCTGATTTGATAACCAACAATTGAACTATCAATTTCAGCGACAGTCGCAATTGCAGCCTGGTTGAAGGCAAATTCCAGAGAAGTGCGTGAATTGTGCCACAACGAACCGAAGGATGTTTGATCGAGAATCTCAACCTTGGTTAAGTCATCAACATTCATGGGGCGGATCGTAATATCTGGACAGGGATGTTCTGAAGGTATCTCCCCAGAGTCCCAAATCAACATCACCACATCAGTTGTCGGTTGAAAATTACTTGATTTGAGCAGTGTTTCGAACCAGCTTTGAAGCGGAATTGCAGCAATTAATGGATCAGGATTCTTTGGCAGCTTTTCGAGTGCTGCAGGCCAGAGCTGCGACCATCCGGTTTTTAGATATTTTTCATCATAAGCCACGAATAAGCGCAACCACACAACTGAAGGAGGATCTGGTGGGCATGCGAGCGCTGCAACTAGGCGGTTTTCCTCCTCAAGCACTAAGAATGGTGAATGCCCAATCCATTCGAGCGGAGGACGCCAGTCCAAATGGCGGTGAACTAGGGTTCCAAAGTGGATCAAATTCGCCAGTTGCTTGTGATCATTGATGTTCGCCGGCCGGATGGAATGTTTCAGCTTGATGACCATAATATCAAAATCTTCAGGTTAAACGATTGAAATAATTAAATGGAGAACGTAGAACTTTCCTTAATATTTTCTGTTTTATTCCCGGGTTTTCAATCTCGTCTAATCCCGCTTGCATCGTAACTAAAGCTTCCATCTGCTGACCCTGCCGCAGCTGGACAGCAGATAGGGACTGCATCACTGAAGGACGGAGTTCATGGTCACCAACCTCTTTCAACAGATCAGCGGAATCTTGGTAAGCCTTTGTGGCGGATTCTAAATCGTCCAATGCTTCATAGGCGGCTGCCTGATTCCCCAGAGCAATCGCCTGACGTCGTTTGTCTCCAGCCTTTGCGAAGGTTGAATCTGTATCTTGCGCTGTTTCAAGAGCAAATTCAGGTTGATCAGCTTGCAGATAGGCAACGCTGGCATTGTTTAGCAATTCAGCAGCCTCCAATTGATCGCCATTTTGAAGGAAACCCTCCGCAGCAGCTTTATAAACCTTTGCGGCGAAGAGGAAATCATTTTTCCTATAAGCGCGTTCGGCTTCTTTTTTAAGATCAGAGGGTGAAAAAGTGTCTGCCATTTTTTTATTACCCCAACCCCATTCAGAGTGTAATCTCTAACAGGCCCTCAGCGACTGTACGTAATTTATCGACTGACATTTCACTCAGCCGCTGAGCGATCTCAAGGTAGGGTCGGTTAATTGGTCTGCTGATGAAGTCCTGAAGTTCAGGAGTTAGATCATCGAAATTCTTCATCGCCTGCTGTTGCTTGATCCATTTACCGATCGGTCCCCGACTGTCTTGAAAGTCTTTGATAGTTCGATTGACTGAATTTGCCAGCACTTCAAGCTCTGGCAGGGGGATGGATTGTTCGCCCAGTTCGTAGCTGTTTAATTGGTCCTCGTTTATACCAGCGCTGGAGGCCAATTCCAATGTTGTTAACCCGGCTTCGAGCCTTGCCTGTCTCAAGGTTGCCCCGATCACTCGATTGCGGAGTCTCATCAGGCGATCTTTTTCAAATATCTGTGGTTCGTCACTGGTTAAGTCTACAATCTCCCGACCCCAAAAATAATCCATTGGAATCCGCAAATAAAATGCAAGTGCTTCCAATTCAGGGAGGGAAGGTGAAGCTACGCCTCTTTCATAAGAACCGAACTGCTCAGTAGAAATCCCCAGGGCTTCAGCGCATTCTTCGGTTGATTTTTCATAAGCCAGACGAGCGCCCTGGATTAGTACGCCCAACTTTTTCGAGCGAATTGCTATAGCAATTGGGGGATTGTCCATATTTTCTCCACTTCTAGCCTGCTAAAAATTTCGATCTCCTTAAGGCAGATTATGCTGGGGGCATTGTATAACCCATACCAGAGCGAGTTACGATATGCTGTGGGTTGCGAGGGTCATCTTCCAATTTTTGACGCAACCGTGAGATACTCACCCAAAGGATCTCCTTATCTTCCCGGTATTCAGGTCCCCAAACATTAACCAACAGGTCTTCTGAGGTCAGTATACTCCCTTGGTTATGGACAAATTGAAGCAGGAGCCTATATTCTGTGGCAGACAGAAAGACCATATTCTCGTCCTTAAAGACCTCAGCTCGGGCCAAGTCGATACGCAGATTCCCATGGTTGAACATTGATTGTTCAAAAGTGCTTCCAGAGACCTGAGCCCGTCGAAGAACTGCACGCACACGGGCAAGCACTTCTGTAGCTGAGAAAGGTTTGACGATATAGTCATCAGCGCCAACGTCTAGCCCTCTAACTCGATCCTGTTCTTCCCCTTTCGCAGTAACCATGATAATGGGGACTGAGGAAAACTCTCGAATCCTTTCACAGGCGCCAAACCCATCCATGCCGGGCATCATAACGTCTAACAATACTAAATCAGGTTGATTGTCTGCAACCATCTCAACCGCGCTTTGTCCATCATAAGCTTTCATCGCCTCATAGCCTTCCGAAATCAGGTTGGCTTCCATCAGGCGAACGTAGCGAGGTTCATCATCGACGACCAAAATTCTCTTAACCATGCGATTGCCTCCAAGTGCTAAGATTGTTCAATGGCCTCACCGGTATTATGGTTCAGTATCGGGAGGTAAATATGAAAAGTTGTTCCTTCACCAAGTTTTGATTCAGCAGTGATCTCACCTTCGTGAGCATTGATGATCCGGCGGCAGATGAATAATCCCAGGCCAGATCCGCGAATGGCTTTACTTTGATTGGGAACCCGGTAAAAGCGAGTAAAGATATTGGGTAAATCTTCCGCTGGAATACCGGGACCTTGATCGCTGAACTCGATATGAGCGTATCCATCCTGCTCACTCAAGGTAATATTTACTATTGAATTGGGTGCATATTTTACTGCATTGCTAAGCAAGTTATCGAATACCTGGACCAATCTGGTTGGATCAGCATTAACTTTGATTGGTGAGTCTCTCAATTCTATTTCGATTGTAAAATCCTCATCGAATGAACGGGCTCGCATGGAAAGATCTTGTAGCATCGAGTCGATCCTCAGTGTTTGAAATTCCATGCGCAATGTTCCAGATTGCAAACGAGATGAATCGAGAATATTATCGATCAGTTCTCTCAGGCGGTCTGTTTCTTCATCTATGATGGTTAAAAATTCTATTCTAGTTTCTTCGTCCCATTCAGTATCATCTCTAAGCAGGGAGGTGGCATAACCTTTTATGAAACCCAATGGCGTTCGAAGCTCGTGGGAAACGGTAGCGACAAAATCATCCTGCAACCGTTCAAGCTGTCTCTCGGCTTCAAGGCGGGAGAGCTGGGTCACCAGGTTACCATGTTCGTAGAGCTGGGCGATATGTCCAGCGATGTATTCTGCCAGATGGGTATGCTCGGGCGTGAATTGAGGTCCCCCATAGCGAACAAACACAACCGCACCGATATTTTGGTCACCTGCGATGAGCGGCAATCCTAAGAAATACCTGTCCTTCATTCTGTCTTTTGTGAAATCACCCGTAATTTCTTGCCTGACGATAATTTTTCCTTGCTGAAGGACATCATTAGCAATCGGTTCTCCCCATGCCAGATCTGATTCTGAATTTCGGCCGCGACCGATCGCCCGCGCATAGGATGGTTCAATACTTTCTGCCTGGTTATGGACGTAAAGAACAACATTATCGAAGATGAAAACCGTTCTGGCAATACCGATGATCTCATCTAATGATGCATCCAGTTCGGAGGCACGCGTGACAACACGACTGATGGCGTAGATCGCATCCAGTTCTTTGGTGTTCAAATTTTCAGGATCGTGTATTTTATCCACCATGATCTATTCCTGCGATTGGTAATGAAAACATACAACGAGTCCCAGCACCTGGATTTGAGTTGACTGATAATGCTGCTCCATGTGCTTCGAGTATGCGGTGAACCATCGCCAAACCAAGCCCAGTCCCTGCATATCTTCGCGTGACAGATCCATCCAGCTGATGAAAGGGTCGGAAGATTTCAGATAAACGTTCCTCAGGAATACCAATACCTGAATCGCTAATCGTAAAATTAATCAGGTCTTGTTCTTGAATTGCTGACAAAGCAACAGTGCCCCCAGACGGAGTGAACTTAATGCCATTGTCTAATAGCTGATTGAACACCCACTGCATTTTATCTTCATCTGCGACGATTTTGGGCAAATCGGCTGGCAGCAGAATCTCTAAATTAATTTCTTTTCCTTCAGCTTTCTTCAGTGTCTGAGGTAAATACGCTTCCACCAATTGGCGGACTTCAAGAGCTTCCAAAGACAGGTTGAGCTCTCCCTTCACAGCGAGTGAAAATTGTATTAAATCATCAATCAGCTGCTCCAAACGCTCTTCGGAGCGTAAAAGGACCTCGATCGCATTTTCCTGAGATGTTGTTAGGGGTCCCAGGCTGTGGTCAGCTAAAATGTCCAGGTAGCCTTTAATATGGGTGAGGGGAGTGCGCAGCTCATGGGATATATTGGAGATGAAGTTGGATTTTAGACGGTTGAGTTCAGTTAATTTTGAAAGAGCTTGCTGGAGATCAGCTGTTCGCTCAGCTACCCGCTGCTCAAGTTCGCGGTTCGTCCGTTCCAGTTTATGTTGAAGTTCGAATATTTGAACGGTAACAATTTCATCGATTGTATACTGGTTTACAAAACCAAGTTCGACTATAGCTTGCCCGATTAAGCACGGCTCTCCTTTGCCTATCTTCTCGCGTTGAAAATCTAATGCAGCTTCCAAGTCTTCAGATCCTATAAAGCCTCTTTCAATTAATAATTCGCCTAGTCGTGGAACTAAAGTCTCAGGGGCGATTCGCACGTCCATAGGGAGCACCATGTCAGGGAATGCGGTATTGGTTAAGGCGGCTGCCAAACCTAAATTCACTCCGCATTGACTGCAATTATGCAAAGAAGGGTCAACACTTGAATGACAGCTAGGACACGTAATCTCAACGGCCATTTCGATGCTGTGCGTCTTGTTTCGATGATTCAAGTGTTTCAAGTCTTGACCTGAATAATAATATCTCTGTTTCCATTTAGTTGCAAGATTCAAACCAATGACTTGTAAAGTCGTTGTAAGGTTTACCAAATTGGTTTTGTTGCATAATCATAGCCAGCAGAAGTTGGGGTAGGGTTTGGAAAAAATTGAGTGTTGCATCTTAATTGTCGAGAATGAAGGAGGACATTAGTGGTTTCCCGCGTCTTAGTTATCGATAATGACGTCACACTAACGGAACTACTTAAAGCTACTTTGGAACCCAAGGCATTTGAAGTTCATACGGCCCATGAGGTGGGAGATGTTCAGGAGG
This sequence comes from Anaerolineales bacterium, assembly GCA_041558875.1. GTDB lineage: Bacteria > Chloroflexota > Anaerolineae > Anaerolineales > UBA4823 > PFL25. The sequence continues at coordinate 11,175 of JBFFEL010000045.1, read as the reverse complement.
CTGTAAGCAAGGTGAATCCAGATGTCATTGTGCTTGATCTTTACTTGCCAGAGAAAGATGGCGCACGGGTTTGCAGAGATATCCGCAAATTCAGCAAGATTCCCATATTAATCTTATCTGTGTTAAATGATCCGGATGCTATTGCCCAGGCATTGGATGAAGGTGCGGATGATTATCTGATTAAACCAGTACCAAGTGGGGTATTGATCGCTCACATCAACAATTTGATCCGGAGATCTCGTGCGGAGCAGGTGGCGATAAATTCTCGCAAAAACCATTGACCACCCTTTGAGTTGGATTAACAGTATAATATCCATAATCTAGGAGGCGGTTCATGCAAACCTGTCATCAATGTAACGCCCAGTCACCTGATTCAGCAACAAATTGTGTAAATTGTGGCGCAGATCTAAAGGAATTCTCTGCTAGTGCAGTCGCACGAAAAGAGTTCTTAGCCAATGATCGAGTTAGATTGGTGAGAGTCCTGGTGGCTGAAGATTCCTGTCCCGCTTGCCAGGCTATTGAAGGCACTTACGAAAAGGATGCTGTGCCCATATTACCGGTCGGAGGGTGCTCACATGAGACTGGATGCCGGTGTTTTTACCAGCCATATCTGACAACGATATATCCATAATTCTTTAATCTTCAAGAATCTTAACCGTCGTTTGATTCCGAAATCAGCTTTGCAGCAAGTTTAAAGGCTTGCCTGCGGTTGATTACTTCACCTGTGGCTTGCGCTTCCTGGATCGATCTTAATATTTCCCCGATCATTGGACCAGGTTTTAGATCCATTTCATTTATCAAATCACTACCATCAATAATAGTGGGTGGTGAGATGACTTCCTCCCTGTCCTCCCACCAGCCGTCAAGAAGGGTTCTGATAACTTCTACTTGGTGCGTCCAGATATCTTGGGGTAGCGTCGATCCGAAGGTAGACAGGGTATCAGCGAGGGAGAGCAGGCAAATGTCAACACCGGCTGGTCCAGTATCTCTAAAGAACCGGTAAATAGCTCTTCTGGAGGGAAAATGTCCTGTATTTGCCAACCACAAAGGTCGCATGTGATTAGCCACAATGATTTGTAGGCGTCTAATTTCGGAATTGCTCAACTGCAGTTCCCGACCACGTTTAGCAATCAATTCTGCACCGATTTCTTCATGTTCCTGGTAGCTTATATGTCCATCTTGATCGATCTCTATGGTGGCAGGTTTGCCGACGTCGTGATATAGAGCAGCTAGATAAATCAAGGCTTTAAGGGAACGAGATTGGTTAAGGCGTGTCTGCAGATGTGTCTCAATTTGTTCGCGATAGCGACCCAGCCGGTGAGAAATCACTCCCATGAAAAGGCTGGCAGAACCTTCCAGATTGTAAATGGGGTTCAAGACATCAATAATTCGGTGCAGCTTTGCCACTGCATCTACTGAATGGTTCCAGGCATCCTGTGTGTGGGGGGGGGATTGAGCCAATCCGTGCAGATTGCCCATCTCTGGGAGTACATATTTTAAAGCATGAATGTGATCAAGTATCCGAATTGCAGCGGCAGGCTTTTTACTATCCAATAAATGGAACAGTTCATCGCGCAACCGCTCAGCAGAAATCAATGGGAGTAACCCGACTGCATCCCGCATGTTTGCTTTCGTGTTTTCTTCAGTTCTCATGTTCAAGTTGAGTGAAAACCGGATCCCGCGAAGAATGCGAATTGGATCGCTGGTAAATGCATCTGATTTGCATGTACGCAGTTTTTTGGCATACAGGTCAGCAGCACCACCTAAAGGATCCAGTAGTTCTCCCGGATGGTTGATATCGAAAGCCATCGCGTTGATTGTAAAGTCACGCGCTGCAAGATCTTGTTCCAGACTATTTCCTTGGAAGGGTGAAAAGTCTAATCTTAATGGTTCCTCCTCAGGATGTGGGATGATTACCCGTCCAAAATCCCGCTCCTTGTCGAGGACATAAAATGCGCCATTCAGCATGTCAGCCACTTCCCGAGCAGTGCGGATAGCATTGGACGGTAAGGTAAAATCAAAATCCGTAGATGATCGCTTGGTTAATGCATCCCGAACAGCACCGCCGACCAAATAAATTGGTGGGTCAGGTGGGAGGAACTGCCTCAGTTCCTCGAGAATCGGATGAATTACTACTGGTTCTGATAGGGCCACGAAAAAAACCTGGGGGATCTCTTTAAACCTGGAGGCTTGAGCTGAATTAAGTGCTTGCTCCGGTGTGCCGCCATGACCGACGATTTGCCCGCCAATGCAGGCGATCCATCTGCCAGCATATGAGGATCTTTCATCAAGCTGGCTTTGGTCCACCATGAGGTTCTCAATCTGGAGGTTGGTATTTCTGCGGGTTTACTGTTCCAATAAATGAGAGGTTGCGGTAGTACTCATCCAGGTCCAGACCATAACCGAATACGAACTCGTTAGGAATGGCGAACCCCCGGTAATCAATTGGTACTTCCACCTCTCTCCGTTCAGTTTTATCCAGCAGGGTGCAAACTTTTAGGCTGCGCGGATGTCGGGTTGCCAGCAATTCCAGGACAGAAGCGATCGTATAGCCACTATCAACGATGTCCTCGACCAACAAGACATCCCGATCGTGAATGTCTTCTTTCAAATCCAGTGCTATGCGTACCTGACCTGTGGATTGGCGGACTCCGCTGCCGTAGGAAGACACTGCCATGAAGTCAATGGTATGGGGTAGATCGATATGGCGCATTAAATCTGTCAGGAACATAACTCCGCCACGCAATATGCAGATCAAATGCAGGTTTTTTCCCTGATAATCCCGGTTGATCTCTTCACCCAGCTGAGCTATTCGTTCCTGTAATTCATCGGCAGGGATAAGTACCTCTTCAAGAAATACTTTGTAATCTTGCATGGTCAGTCTCTTGGTACCTCGTGGTGTTTCCTGCAGCGAGCCTCATATAGTTCTGAAGCCCCAATAACTACTACCGGATCGTCATAATGAGCGGGTTTACCATCCAACAGGCGCTGTGTGCGGGAGGCTTCTTCGGCACAGACCATGCAAATGGCGTGCAGTTTGTCAACCCTCTCTGCTTGCGCCATAAGGGTTGGTATAGGACCAAATGGTTCCCCACGAAAATCAGTATCCAAACCGGCTGCGATTACACGCACACCGTTATCCGCCATGCGTTGAATAATTTGAACGATCTCCAGATCGAAGAACTGGGCTTCATCAACTGCCACAACTGTGGTGTCATTATCCAGTTGATCGAGTATTTGCGCTGCAGATCGAATCGGGAAAGCATCGAAATCATTGCCTGCATGAGAGGTCACTTTTGTTACGCCGAAACGGTCATCAATTGCTGGTTTAAACACCTGTACTTTTTGTTTGGCGATGGTCGCACGCCGTAATCGGCGGATTAATTCGTCCGTTTTGCCGCTGAACATTGAGCCAACAATCACTTCAACAGTCCCAGAATGGTGTCGCATAGGAAAATCTGCCCTCCTTTTGAAAAGGTCTCAGTTTAAGTTAATTGGTTCAACAATCTTGAATGATTATCAGAGGTGAATATGCCGTTACTCTTGCAAAGTAGGAAAAATCTTCGGATCAGGCGAGCAAATTTAATGGTTAATCAATTCTACCATAGACGTGTTTTTGAGTTATTTTAGGCTGAGCTTTAAGAAAACAAAAAGGCGGATGTTGATATCCATCCGCCTTATTCTCATGTGTAACGCCAGGAACTAAACCTGAATCTCCTTGACTGCTTCAGGTAATTGATAGCCAAACTGCCGCAGGCGTTTCTTGAGATCTGCCAGAGATTTCCGGCCAAATCCTTCGACGGCGAGCAATGAAGCTTCACCTGTTTCCATCATTTCCAGAACCTGCCCAACCTTGACGATATCAGCTCGAGCGAGGGCATCTGTAGCTCTTGTGCCTAAATCGAGTTCCGAAATTGGTCGCTCTGGAGATACCTTTGCAGCTTCCCGGGCTTCAACTTCATCGATGTAATCCTGCCGGGCTTGCAGCTTCTTATAGAATCGGTCAACCTGACCTTCCGTGTCAACAATACGCTGTTCGCCAGTGAAAAAGGGGTGGCAATTCGAACACACATCGGTGCGTATTTCTTTAGTTGTCGATCCTGTAGTCCAGGTATTACCACACGCACAGGTAACGACAGCGTCCGGATAATATGTCGGATGTATTCCTTCTTTCATAATTAAATAGTCCCTCAATTGCAACTAAATACCAATATTGTATTCTTGCCTAACTTTAAGCTTCCGGCAAGACATTTACTCGTTTGCGACCATCACGGATTGTCTCGTATAAGACAACACCATCAGCTGTCGCAAAGAGAGTGTGATCGCGGCCTAAACCAACATTCCGGCCGGGTTTAATCTTTGTGCCACGCTGGCGAACAAGGATATATCCAGAGAGCACCTGCTCTCCACCATATACCTTTACTCCTAAGCGTTTCGATTGGCTGTCTCGTCCATTACTACTGGAACCGCCACCTTTTTTATGAGCCATTTTTGCCTCCGGATTTTTCAACAATCGAACCGATCCGCAGCCGAGTATACCTTTGGCGGTGACCCGTCTTTACGCGGTAGCGTTCTCTTGGTTTGTATTTAAAAACAACAATTTTTGGACCTTTGATTTGGGCTTCGATTGTGGCCTCAACCTTGGCTCCTTCCAGGAATGGAGTGCCAATTGTTGTATTCTCACCATCAGAAATCAAGAGTACCCGATCTAGATCGATTTGTTCACCAACATCTGCTTGATAGCGGTCAACTTCTATTGTCTCGCCTTCAACGGCTTTGTATTGTTTGCCGCCATCCTCAACTATGGCGTATTTCATAATTTTTCTCCAATCTTCACTTCACCTTACTCTCCGCGCAATTCACAACTGTACGCCGAGGTAAGGGGAAGTTGGGGATACACGGTACCGCCCCAGCGGTTTTTTGCCGGGGCCGCATTATTATAACGAGGAAGTATATCTGTGTCAACAAGATTAATTGGTGTAATTCTGTTCTTCGTAACGCTTTTGAAAGGTGGCTGGGGTCTTTCCCATGGTATATTGATTGCATGCAGAGCAGGTTTGATTGGAAAAATAACCTGCCTCCTCACCGAGTTCCTGGTCATCCGATCGGTGAGCTGCATGTGGAGGGGTAACTAAAATCAATAAGGTGATTTTTATTCCATCATTATGTCCTTAGATTGTTCACAATGCGGCTTTCATAATCCCCCGGGAATGCGTTTCTGCGGAAATTGTGGTTCCAGGCTTAATGGTACCCATGCAGGAAATGCAGTTTCCGTGCCTGGATTTACTTCCCCACATTCTGAGGTAGGTCTGTTGTTAGGATCTGATCTAAGGCAGCGTTTCCACCAGGCAGGTTTAGAAGCCACTGGGAAGAGGCGGACGGTCACAGTTTTATTTGCTGACTTATGTGATTACACAGGGTTAAGCGGAAAAATTGATGATGAATCACTTTACGAGATTATCCAAAGCTATATTCGCATGCTGGCAGAAAAGGTTTACCAGTATGAAGGGCTGGTGGACAAGTTTACCGGCGATGGTGTGATGGCATTGTTTGGGGCACCGATAGCGCTGGAAAATCCAGCTGAGCGTGCGGTTAGAGCAGCATTGGATATGCAAGCGGGAATTGAGCAGCTAAATCAAGATACAGATCTGCTGCAGGGGGAGAAATTACAACTGCATTGCGGTTTAAATCGTGGTACCGTGATCGTTGGTGGAATCGGTTCTGACCTGCTATTAGATTACACAGCGATTGGTGATTCGGTCAATCTCGCCAGGAGACTCCAGGAGACGGCTGAACCTGATTCAATACTCGTCAGCGAAAGTGTTTTTCAGACCACCCAGGCATTGTTCAATTACCAAGCAAGGTCTGGTTTAGAGCTTAAAGGTTATCAACATCAAGAACAAGGGTACCAGGTTCTGGGGATAAAGTCTTTGCCCGGTTCCGTGCGCGGTGTTCGAGGTCTGCATTCTCCAATGATAGGAAGGCGTGGGGAATTGGAGGAGGTAAAAACAGCCCTTGAAGAATTGAAAATAACAAATCGCGGTCAATTTGTGTCGATTATTGGTGAAGCTGGTATTGGGAAAAGTCGCTTGACCATGGAGTTTAAATCATTTATAGATCCTGAGCAAATGATGTTGCTTGAGGGGCAGAGCCTCACTTACCGTAAATCTGTATCATATTGGATCTTTCAGGAGATTATCCGCGATTTTCTGGGAGTAAAAAATGATGCTGGGAGAAATGAAGTCCACCGGAAGCTGGTGGCTGAAGTAAACCAGCTTTTTGGCCCCGATTCAAACAATGTGCTACCTTTTCTGGAGAAATTACTCTCCTTAGAACCGTCTGATCCAATTTTCATCCAACGTCTATCACATCTCGATGGTGAGCAATTACGTCAGCAAACCTTCGTTGCAGTTCGAAGGTTGCTGTTGGCATTAGCGGATCGAAAACCGCTGGTTTTGATCTTTGAGGATTTGCACTGGGCGGATGAGATCTCCCTCGACTTATTAGCATTTCTCGTTGAATCGATTGATGACAAGCCGGTTTTCGTGCTGGGTATTACCCGTCCAGCGATGGATGTTAAGTTAAAAGATCTGCTCAATACATCCAAAGCGCGCTATCAGGATCGATGCAGGATAATTAGGCTTCAATCTCTCTCGACTGAACAAAGTGATGAGCTCCTGATTGGCCTGATCGGCATTGCAGACATCCCAGAGCAATTCAGAAGACTGATCCTGAGTAGGGCGTCGGGAGTCCCCTTCTATATTGAAGAAATTTTACGCATGCTGATTGATGACCGGATTTTGATCTCTGATGGTGGGCAGTGGTCGATCGCTGATGATAAGGAAATACCCCTTGATGTCCCTGAAAACTTACAGGATTTGATCCTGACTCGTTTCGATCGCTTGATTCCCATCCAACGCAATGTCCTGCAAACAGCTTCAGTCATCGGTAGAAAATTCAACGCATATCTTCTTAATGAAGTAATGCAGTTCGATGAACTGCAATCCCTTCAACAAGTATTATCTTCGCTGGAGGAAAAAGCATTTATCCTTCCCGCGGATGAGCATGACCCTGACAGTTTTATTTTCCGGCATGTGTTGACCTCTGACGCTGTTTACAAGACTTTGCTGCGCAGGGATAGGAAGAGGTTGCATGGTATCGTAGCAGAGACATTAGAACGAGTCTATGAGGACGAGCTCGAAAGCCAGGTCGAGGTTTTGGCTGGTCATTATATGCGTAGTATATACCTCGACAAAGCGCTGCACTATTTACTACTGGCAGGAGAAAAATCGTCTCGGGAATATGCGAACCTTCAATCCAGACATTATTACGAGGAAGCCCGCGACTTGCTTTCAGAGGTTCCCCATAGCATGGAGCAAGAATTACAGGTTTGGATGGGCCTCGGAGATGTGCTTGTGTTTGTTGGAGAATATGATCTCGCCCGAGATTATTACCAGGAAGGGTTAAATATGGATCGCACTTTCTTGGGAGGAGATTCGGAATTCGATCTCAATGTGATCCATAGAAAAATAGCAGTTACATTTGAGCGGCAGGGAGAATTTGACCTGGCTTTAGACCACCTTTCGATAGCGAATGAAACACTTGGATCCGATAGGAATTCATCGCATGTAGCGAAGTCAAAGATCTTGAACGAGATCGGATGGATATATTTCTTGCGTGGTAATTTCGAGCAAGCCAGGGATTCACTGCAGTTGGCTCTTGACTTGGTTGATATAACGGATGAATACAGCACGATCGCATCGATCCACAACAGGTTGGGTGCTGTCGCTTACCAAATGCGAGATTATGAAAAAGCTGCAGTATATGTTCGTAACAGCTTGGAGATGAGAAAAACTTTGGGCGATTTATCGGGGGAAGCCCGTTTATATAATAACCTGGGTTTACTTGGTTTAATGTCCGGTGATCTTCGTGAAGCAGAGCAGAATTTCAAGCAAAGTCTCACGCTTCTTGACAAGGTCGGAGATACTGAAGGTATTGCATTGGCGAATATTAACCTGGGATTGGTGAAACACGATCGCGGAGAGTATGAATCTGCGCGAACCAACCTCGAAAAAGCAAGCAAAGTTGCCAACAAGATTGGGCATCGATTTTATCTGGGTTTAGCAAGTATGTATTTAGGAAGGTTGGAAACCACTTTCGAGGAATATCCACAAGCGGTGGAGCATTTAAGTCTGGGGAGGCAGATATTTGAAGAGCTTGGAGCCCAGGATAACTTAATTGATGCCATGTGTTATCTGGCCGAATGTTATCTCGCTTGGGGAGGTGTCGAAAAAGCAATTTTGTGGAGTGACAAGTCGTGGGAAGCTCTTACTAAAGAAGGTGCTGAATCCACAGGGGAATCGGTCCAGGCAGGGAGAGTTTTGAGAGTGCAAGGCGCCATCAATCGTAAACAAAGAGACCTGGATGTTGCAGGTCAGAGACTTCGAGAGAGTGCAAAGATTTTTAGTGCTGCGTTTGAGAAACTTGAGTTGGCGCGTACAGCCTACGAACAAGGACTGCTGGCTATCGATCTTGGTGATCTCTCGACGGCAGATGAGTACTTCGAGCTGGCAAGAGATGTCTTCTCCGAGGTAGGAGCTGAAGGGGAGCTTCAAAAACTGGAGAGGGAGTCAAATCGAATTCGAGTTCACGGATAGTTTCAAATCGTTATTAGTGTTATTCCGTTAAAATATTCCGGGGCTTGGTGTTTTCCAAGCCCCGGTTTTCAATTGGGTTTATTTCTGAGCTTACAGAGTTCAGTGTGAGATTATTGTTCAACCATCAAAATCAACCCAATCACCAGCCCACGGTAGTTGTTCCGCATCTTGGGAACCGAAGGCGGTAAACCCGGCGACTCCTTGATCTGGGAATGAGCCTGCCCACGCCCCATCATGACCTGCCCAGGCCCCATAGCCGCCTGCCCAAGCTCCGTAACCACCCGCCCAAGCTCCATAACCACCCGCCCAAGCCCCATAACCGCCTGCCCAGGCTCCGTAACCACCCGCCCAAGCCCCATAGCCGCCGGCCCAGGCTCCATAACCACCAGCCCAGGCCCCATATCCGCCAGCCCAGGCGCCGTAACCACCCGTCCAAGGTCCATATTCTCCTGCCCAGGCCCCGTAGCCACCTGTCCAATCAGCATAATCCCCACGTAAACGGAACTCACCTGTCTCGACATCGAAGTAGGTATAACCTTCGTAATGCTCTTCATCCGCAAGGTCTTTTGAGATATCCATACCTGCATTTGCACTACCTTCGATATCTGCAAAGACTGCGTCAGGGGCGTTTACCCGGCCAGCACCTTGCTGCCAGAGGCTGTATATCGCCTCAGTGGTATCCATATCAACCCAGGGTAAAGCGGTGACCATCAGCCGATACTTAACTTCATCAGGTGTGAGATCTGGGTTTTCAGCTAATGTCAATGCTGCCAGCCCTGATACTACCGCCGAAGCCTGGGATGTACCTGCCATCCAGAAATACTTGTGGGGCAGGGCGCTGTCCGGATGCTCGGTCTCCAGTATGCTGTGTTTCGGTAATGTCGATGCCATGTGAGCACCCGGAGCAAGCACGTCTGGCTTGGTGAATGCATCCAGTGTTGGTCCTGCTGCCGAGAAGGGAGCCAGATAATCGTCACTCCAATCATCCGGAGTGTGGTTGTCCGTAAAGGCCCCCACTGTAATCACGTACGGGTTGTTTCCAGGCACACCAATCGTCATTGGATCCGAACCGTCATTTCCAGCCGCGACAACCACGGTAATACCACTCGCCCAAGCCTGCATGACGGCATTGTTAAGTGGATCAACCCAGTATGGTACCTCAGCAGTGGACACCAACGACAGGTTCATAACCTGGATGTTGTATTCATCTTTGTGTTCGATCACCCATTGAATACCTTGAATCACATTTTCGTAATCGCTGAAACCGTGCTCATCAAGTACACGCACTCCTACCAGGCGGACACCTGGTGCGATGCCATTCCATTCGTCATCTGGACCTTGCTGAGCGTTGGCGATAATTCCAGCAATATGAGTTCCGTGTCCATGTGGGTCACGTGGTGATTGGCTGCCTTCAACAAAATCGACCCAGCCCGAGATCTTGTTCTTAGTAGCACCATTTACTTTCTTCAGCAAACCAGGATGATTGCTCAATCCGGTATCAACAATAGCTACCGATACACCCTCTCCAGTGACACCTGCTTCCCAGACTACATCCGCCCCGATCACATCAGGGTAATCGCTTGCCGGAGCAGGATTATTATCATTGCCATTTCCAGTCATCCTTACAGAAGCATTTGGAAGGATGGAGCTGATTTCAGGTTCAGTCAGCAGCCTGGCGACTGCGTTCTCAGGTAGCAATGCCCCAACGCTATCGATCAATTCAAGCTGTGATGTTACCTTACCACCATTCGAAGTTACCAGCTTTGTGACGGTCTCCAGATTTGAGCCCTTGACGATGTAGGAGCTGAGTTCTGCCTGGGTGATAGGTGTGGTGAAGGATAATGTTGCCAGTAATACAAGCACAAGTAATAATCCGGCTCCACGTTGTATTCGTTTGACAGTTTCTGGAGTCTTCATTTGATTTCTCCTTGGCGGATTTCATCCCGCCTACTAAAAATGGCCTGGAAAGCCAGGCCATTAAACTGCAGACATACAGCATGTCAACAATCTCGGCAGCCTGGCGATCTTAGACATCACGAAGATGTCGTTAGACCCATGGCTTTGCGTCCCCAGCTTTCACTGGGTTTGCCTTTTCGGATCGATATGATTTTAGCATGAAGGAGTGTTAGGAAACCATAAAATTAAACCGACATAACTGAAAGCCGGATGAAATGGTGGATAAATCTTAAACATGGATTATTTACATGGTATTGGGTTATCCGGATTCATAATCCCCATAGCAGTTACTGAAAAAATCTGGTTATGTACAAACTGATTTGATGCTAAAAATCACCCATAGTGCTGACAAAATACATTTTGTGAATTCTCAACCAGAGTGGTAAACTATACACCGTGCGTCCGAAATTATAGAACACCCAGTTTGTGAATTTAGCTTCCCTACCTGGTAAAGATAAAATGTCTGATGCATAATTTCCCCGGTTGAAATGCCGGGTGATTGAGAGCGCAAAGATAGCAATCATAAAAAACATTTAGGAGAGAAAGATGACTGATAATAAAT